>DASZTW010000019.1 GCA_035547835.1 Acidimicrobiales bacterium | reverse complement strand
CGGCTCGATCGTGGATGCGCCCACCCCGCGCGCGTGGCACAGGATGTCGGTCACCGCGTCGACCTGGTCGCCGTTGTAGCGCGGGTTGTTCCCGGCGGCCGCGTGCGGGCCGCCGGGGAAGAAGAGGTTGGGGAACCCGTGGGTCTGCAGGCCGAGGAAGGTGGTGGGGCCGTCCTTCCAGTGGTCCGCCAGCGCCAGGCCGCCGCGCCCCACGATGCCCATCCGCAGCATGGCGCCGGTGCCGAAGTCGAAGCCGGTGGCCCACACGATGATGTCGAAGTCCCGCGTGCGGTCGGTGGTCTCGATGCCGGTCGGGGTCACGCGCACGATCGGGGTCTCGCGCAGGTCGACCAGCTCGACCTCGGGATCGTTGAACGCCTCGAAGTAGCCCTGGACGAACGGCGGTCGCTTGGCGCCGAAAGGATGGTCCTTGGGCACCAGGCGCTCGGCGACGGCCGGGTCGCGCACCGTGCCGCGGATCTTGGCGGCGATGAAGTCGCACCACTCGGCGTTCGCCGCGTCGTTGAACAACATGTCGGCGTAGTTGCTCGTGAGCTTCATGAAGCCCGGGCTGTTCCACAGCTGCTCGTAGACCGCTCGGCGCTCCGCCGCGCTGTCGTCGAACGCCATCCGTTCGTTGACGGGGTGCGCAAAGCCGCTGATCGACGTGTTGAGCACGCGGCACAGCTCGTCGAACCCGGCGCGCAGCTCTGCTTGTTCCGCGGCGGTGATCGGGCGGTTGTTGAGCGGGGTGCACCAGTTGGCGCTGCGCTGGAAGACCGAGAGCTGGGCGACGTCGCCGGCGATCGACGACACGACTTGCACGCCGCTCGAGGACGTGCCGACCACGGCGACCCGCTTGCCGGCGAAGTCGACCGGTTCGCCCGGCCAGCGGCCGGTGTGGTGGGCCACGCCACCGAACGACTCCCGCCCCGGGATGTCGGGCACGTACGGCACCGACAAGACGCCGGTCGCGGCGATGACGAAACGGGCCCGGATGGTGTCACCGCCACCGAGCGTGACCAGCCACGTGCCGGACCGCACGTCGTAGTGGGCCGAGGTCACCGGCACGTCGAACCGCATGTGGCGGCGGAGGTCGAAGCGGTCGACGACGTGGTTGAAGTAGCGCTCGGTCTCGGGCTGCGCCGCGAAGTGCTCCTGCCACTCCCACTCGTCGAACAGGTCACGCGAGAACAAGTAGCCGTACGTGTAGCTCTCGGAGTCGAAGCGGGCGCCGGGGTAGCGGTTCCAGTACCAGGTACCACCCACCCCGCTGCCGGCTTCGACGAGTTGGACGGAGAAGCCCGCTTCGCGAGCTCGGTAGAGCGCGTAGATGCCCGTGACGCCTGCCCCGACGACCAGCACCTCGACGTCGACGGCGCCGGTCGAAGCGTTCGAGTTGGGCATCGCACCTCTGGTCGCGTCGCGTGGCTGCGCCCGCCGCGGGCGTCGCCGGAGCTCGGTGTACCGACCGGTTAGTATACAGTCCCCCTCGTGGACGGATCGCCCCCGGGTCCTCGTGTCCCGCACGCCATGCAAGTGCCCGACCGCGTCCCCAAAGGTCGCTACTACGACCCCGAGTACTTCCAGCTCGAAGTCGACCAGCTCTGGTCGCGCGTGTGGCAGATGGCCTGCCGCCTCGAGGAGATCCCCGAGCCGCACGACTACGTCGAGTACCGCCTGCTCGACCAGTCGGTGATCATGGTGCGCGACGCCGACGGTGGCGTCCGCGCGCTGCGCAACACCTGCCGCCACCGCGGCGTCCGGTTGGTCGAGGGAACGGGCAGCTGCCGCTCGTTCGTCTGCCCGTTCCACGGCTGGTGCTACGGCCTCGACGGGGTCAACACGTTCGTCCCCCGAGCGCGAACGTTCTCGCCGGAGAACCTCGAAGCGGGCGACATCGACCTGACCCCGGTCCGCTGCGAGACCTGGGGCGGATGTGCGTGGATCAACTTCGACGCCGACGCACCGCCGCTGCGCGAGTGCATCGAACCGTTCGCCACCGTGCAAGACGCGTGGGACGTCGATGCGTACCGCGTCGAGTGGTGGCGGGCGATCCGCCTCCCCGTGAACTGGAAGCTGGCCGAGGCTGCGTTCGTCGAGCAGTACCACGTGCTGCAGAGCCACCCGCAGCTGCGGATCCCGGGTCGGATGCCCCCTCGCGACGAGACCGCGTTCGACCCGCAGGAGTTCCTCGACGCGGAGCTGCACTACTTGCGCACGATGAACGAGGGCATGGCCGGCATGGTCCACGCCTCGGACCTCCAAGTTGCCGAGCGGCTGCGCGACGAGGTCGAGCTGCCCGCCGACTACCCGCTCGCGTACGCCACTTGGAACCGCACGCTCAACGACGAAGTCGTGCGCTGGCACCGCGACCAAGGTCACCGCATGCCCGATCTCAACGAGCTCGAGGCCTCCGGGCTCAACCAGCCGATGGGCTACTGCTTCCCGCACTACTTCTTGTTGCCCATGTACAGCAGCGCGTCGTCCTACCGCTTCCGGCCGCTGGGTCCCGAGTCGACGTTGATGGAGATCTGGTCGCTCACCCGCTACCCCGAAAGCGAAGCCCGCCCCCGGCCCGAGCCGCCGGAAGTGTGGGAAGTCGACGACCCACGAGTGCCGCCGATCCCCACCCAGGACTTCTCGAACCTCCCCAAGCAACAGCAAGGTCTGCACAACGGCGGCTTCGACTACTTGCGACTGTCGGCGGGGATCGAGGGCGGCGTCGGCAACTTCGAACAGACCGTCGACGGGTTCCTGGCCGGCCTGCCGTACAAGTCGCTGCTGCCCGCGCTCCACACGATCAACGTCAACCCGCTCGACACCCCCACCGTCGACTTGGGCCTGACGGAGTGACCGACCTGACGTACGCCGACGTGGTCGAAGGGGTCCGGGCGGCCATCAGCCGCTACACGTTGGCCCTCGACGACGGCCGCACCGGCGACGTCGTCGCCACGTTCTGCGCAGACGGCACATGCACGATCCCGGGCCTCGGCACCCACACCGGCCGCGACGCGCTGCACGCCGCGTTCACGAGCTGGGAACCGCGCGGGCCGCAACGCCACTTGGTGCTGAACACCTTGGTGACCGACTGGAGCTCGACCGAAGCGCGCGCCACCAGCGACGTGATCTTCATCTCGCTGGGCAGGTCGGGGTGGGCGATCCGCCTCGTCGGACGCTACGACGACGTGTTGCGCCGCGAAGGAGACGAGTGGCGTTTCCACCGGCGCGCCGCCACGTTCGTCGAACCACCCGCGTGACCCGCGTGCGATGACCCGCTCGGCGCGGCCCGGCTTCGTGGAACCGATGCTGGCCACGCTCGCCGAGCTGCCGCTCGAGGGCGACGACTGGACCTACGAGCGCAAGTTCGACGGCATCCGGATCCTCGCCGTGCGCGACGGTGACACCGTGCGCTTGTGGACCCGCAACCACCTCGATCGCAGCCGCTCGTATCCGGCGCTGGTCGAGGCGCTGCTCGACCAACCCGTCGACCGGTTCGTGCTCGACGGCGAAGTGGTCGGCGCCGACGGCGACATCGGCAGCTTCGCCGCGTTGCAGCAGCGTTCCGGCGCCGTCGTCTACGAGGTCTTCGACGCGCTCCACCTGGCGGGCGTCGACATCACCGACCAGTCGCTCCGCGACCGCCGCGAGCTGCTCGCCGCAGCGCTCGACGTCACCGACCCCGTGCGGCGCTCCGAACCGCTGCCCGGTGACCCCGCCGAGTTGCTGGAGAAGGCCTGCGTCGCGGGGTGGGAGGGGCTCGTGGCCAAACGGTCGTCGAGCACGTACCGGAGCGGCCGCAGCCGTGATTGGCTGAAGCTCAAGTGCGTCGCCGACCAGGAGCTCGTGATCGGAGGTTGGACCGACCCCCACGGCAGCCGCGTCGGTCTCGGGGCGTTGCTCGTCGGCTACTACGACGGCAACCGGCTGCGCTACGCCGGGAAGGTCGGCACCGGGTTCGACGCGGCGACCCTGGCTGATCTGGCTCGCCGGCTCGGTGTGCTCGAACGCGCGACCAGCCCGTTCGACGGCGCCGACCCGATCCGCAAAGGTGCGCACTGGGCGGAACCCCGCCTGGTCTGCCAAGTGGGGTTCGCCGAGTGGACGGGCGCAGGCCGCTTGCGCCACCCCCGGTTCCTCGGCCTGCGCGAGGACAAGGACCCCCGATCGGTGGTCCGCGAGCGCCCCGGCTGACCGTCGAGGCCGGGCCCTCGCTACCCTCTCTGCCGGCCATCGCTACGGCAGGGGGAGACATGGTGATCGGCGGATCCAAGTTGGCCCGGCTCGCACTTGCGACGTTCCTGTTGTGTTGCGCGGTGGGGGCCGCCCCTGCCCTGGCCGCGCCGGTCCGGTCGAACACGACGGCCCGGCCTGAGGCCGCCCGTTCGACCACGGCCGCACCGACCGGCGTGACGAAGTCGGGCTACATCACCATGACCGACGGCGTGAAGCTCCGTTACACGGTGGTGTTGCCCAAGGCGCGGGGCCGCTTCCCCGTGGCGCTCAAGTACGACGGCTACTGCGAGGGCACGTCGCCCATGACGTGCAACGAGGGCCACGACGCCGAGGCGTTGCTCGCCGCCGGCTACGCGGTGCTCGGCGTCAACTTGCGCGGCACGGGCTGCTCGCAGGGCACGTTCGACTTTCGCAGCCCACAAGAGACCACCGACGGGGTGGCCGTGGTGGGGTGGGCCGCGCAGCAGCCGTGGTCGACAGGACACGTCGGGATGTTCGGCGACTCCTTTCCCGGTCTGACCCAGCCCGCCATCGCGGCTCGGCACCCCAAGGGCCTCGACGCGATCGCGCCGTGGCAGATCGTCGACGACTTGTACCGCGACGTCGCCTACCCGGGCGGCATCCCGAACGGCGAGTTCGCGATCTTGTGGGCGTTGGCCGACCAGCCCCCTGCCGCTACCAGCAGCGCGATGAGCGGCATCCAGGCCCGTGACCTCCAATGTGCCACGAGCCTCGCCGGCCAAGTGCCGGTCAACCCCACCGACAACATCATGGTGTCCGGCCTGCTGCACTCGTACATGAGCGGGTTCTGGACGTCGAAGGCAGTGGGAGCATCCGCGAGCAACATCACCGTGCCGGCGTTCGGGTGTGAATCGTGGCAGGACGACGAAGTCGGGAGCCGCAGCTTGTGGACCCTCTTCCCGCGCTTGCGTGCCGACCGCACCTGGATGCTCGTCACGAACGGCTTCCACGGCATGTGCACGTACTCGACGCCGATCACGAACGAGCTGGTGCGCTTCTTCGACCGCTTCGTGAAGGGCCGACACAACGGCTTCGAGTCGACCCCGCACGTCCAGCTGTGGCACGAGACCACGAACGCGACCAACCCGAAGCCGCGGTGGGTCACGACGGCTCGGAGCTGGCCGCCGGCGACAACCACCGAGCACCTCTTCCTCGGGCGCGGCGGCGCGCTGACCACCTCTGCGCCATCGGGTACGCAACCCGCCGACAGCTATCTCTCGCCGACCGTGTCGCCTGGGACGGAGGACGGGATCATCTTCGGGCAGCAGAACCTGTTCTGGAAGCTGCCGGGCGAGCCGGCGGGCGCGGTCGCGTACACCACCCCGAAACTCGGCCGCGACACCGAACTGCTCGGCCCGATCAGCGTCGACCTCTGGCTGAGATCGACCGCGACCGACACTGACCTGCAGGCCACGATCACCGAAGTGCGACCCGACGGGCAGGAGCTGTACGTCGGTCGCGGCTGGTTGCGTGCCTCGATGCGCAAGCTCGACGCCAAGGCGAGCACGCCCACCATGCCGGTGTACACCGACCTGGCCTCCGACGTGCAGCCCCTGGTCCTGGGCAGAGCGACGGCGGTGCGGATCGCGGTGCTCCCCTTGGACCATGTGTTCCGGGCCGGTTCCCGCATCCGGGTGGTGATCGACACCGCCAGCCAGACAGGAGGCTGGAACTTCGAACCGCTGGTGAACGCAGGGCTCGTCTCGGTGCTGCACGACACGGCCCACCCGTCCCAGGTCGTGTTCGGGACGGTCCGAGGCGCGAGCGCGCCTCGGTCCTATCCGGCGTGCGACACGTTGCTCAACCAGCCCTGCCGCCCCGACGCCTTCCCCTCCTCGAGGCCCTCCGGTCGTCTCGGCTGAACGTCGTGCACACCAAGATGGGTCGAAAGACCCTGCCCGCCGTCGGGCTGGGGGTCGACCATGGCAGGCGTGGCCGCCATGCAACGAACCCGCCGCACGCCTCGCCGTTGGTCGATCCCGGTGCTGCGCGTGGGCGGGATCACCGTCAGGCTGCACGTCACCTTCATCGCGCTGGTCGCCCTCGTCGCGTTCGCGGCCGCTTCCGCTGGTGAGTCCGCGGTCGGCGCCGTGGGTTGGCTCGCGGCGCTGTTCGCCTGCGTGATCGTCCACGAGCTCGCGCACAGCCTGGTCGCTCGGCGCAAGGGGGTCGCGGTCCACGAGATCGACCTCTTGCCGATCGGCGGTGTGTCCCGCCTCGAACGGATACCGGAGAACTGGCGCGACGAGACGGTGATCGCCGCTGCAGGCCCGGCTGCCAGCGTCGTCGTGGCACTGGTGGCCTTCGGGGCGGCCGCCCTCGCCGGGACGGCGCTTTGGCCACCGACGGTCTTCGGTCGGTCGGTGCTGGTCCGACTCGGTTGGGTCAACCTGCTGCTGGCGGCCTTCAACCTCGTGCCGGCCTTTCCGCTCGACGGCGGGCGGGTGTTCCGCGCGCTCCTGGAGCGCGGGCGGTCGAGAGGGGAGGCCACGAGGATCGCCGCCCGGATCAGCCGGGCCTTCGCCGTCGCGATGATCGCGATCGGGTTCCTCTACAACCTCTGGCTCATCGTGATCGGGTTGTTCGTCATCGTGGCGGGTCGAGCCGAGGAGGCAGCGGTGCTGGTCCACGAAGCGATCGCACCGCTACCCGCGGAAGTCGCCGCGCTCCCCTGCCTGGTGAAACTCCCCGTCGGGGCGTCGGCACAGGAGGCGCGCCGGGTCGCCGAGACCCACCCTCAACCCGCGTATGCGGTCGTCGACGGTGACGGCCACGTCGTCGGATCCGTCGCGATCGCCACCGTCTACGGCCTGTCACCGGAACGGCCCCTCGAGGCGGTCATGTCCACCTCATCGGTGGAGTGCGGGACCTCGCTGGAAGACGTCCTGCCGCTGGTCTCTGACGGCCCTGTGATCGTGCAGCGTGGCGCCGAAGTCGTCGGCATCATCACCGCTGCCACGCTCGACGCGCAGTTGCAGGACCGACTGCGCGCCGTCACCAACTGAGGTCGGCACGCCGCGAGCACCAGGCAGGGCGTCCGTCGGTGCAGAACTCGGGACCAACGGCCCTGTTTGGTGGGTCGGCAGTGCACGACACTCATCTCGAAAGGCCATCGCCACCCGCAGGACAGGCGGCGACAAGGTGAGGAGCACTCATGGAGATTCTCGTTGCATTCGGCTCCAAACGAGGCGGTACGGAAGGGCTCGCCGGCATGATCGCCGACGGTCTGAACGCCGAGGGCTTGACGGCCGTGGCACGCGATGCGGCCGGCGTGCAGTCGATCGAGGGGTACGACGCGGCGGTGGTGGCGGGCGCGCTGTACGCCAACCGCTGGTATCGCGACGCTCGCCGGTTCGTGCGTTCGCACACCGCGGAGCTGCGGTCGATGCCCGTGTGGTTCGTGAGCAGCGGCCCGCTCGGCGACCAGGCCGCCGAAGGCGACAAACCGCCCACCGCGGGCGTCCGGAAGCTCATGGAGAGGGTCGGCGCACGCGGCCACATCACGTTCGGCGGCTGCCTGGACCCGCACGCCAGCGGGTTCGTGGCGTCCCTCATGGCCAGGAGCCTCGCCGGCGACTGGCGTGATCCCGCCCAGGTCCGGGCCTGGGCGGCGTCCATCGCCGCGGAGCTCCGGGCCACGGAGGCGGCCACGGAGATCACGGGCGGGACAGGGGCCGAGCCGCCGGTCTCGCACCACGAGGTCAAGGCGTCATGAGCCAAGTGGTCGGACGTGTCCTCGACACGGCCGGCGGCATCGAGATGATCGGGTGCCTCGTCGAGCACGCGCAGCGCTTGGCGCGTCACCCCGCGGAAATGGATCAGGGGATCGGGATCCTCGTGGCCGAAGCCGCGAATGACCCGGAGCTGCTGTACGCGGCGCACCAGCAGCTCATCGACGACCTCCTCGCCGGGCGTGGCACGAGCCAGGCAAAGATCGGTGCCTTCTTGTTGCGGGTCGCCGCGCTGCGAGCCTCCATGCCGCCACTGCGACCCTGAGCGGAGACAGGGACCGGAGGTCGTGAGCCCAAGCGTGGGTCGCCCCGTTGCGAGCCTCGATTCCGCCGCGGCGACCGTGAGCCGACACTGCGAGCTGCGACCGTGCGCCTGCTCGGGCCTCGACCAGCCGTCGCGGGTGCACCCACCTCGTCGACGCGTCGAACTTCACCGATGTGAGAACGTCGACCAAGCAGTGATGGCCGCCGATGCGGGTCAGCGGAGGTGCCGGGTGGCGTCCAGCTCCGTCGGCGGATCGGCAAGGCGGATGCGTGCGTCGACCACCCACAACCGGTGCTGCCCGACGAGCACGGGGTTGAGGTCGAGCTCGGCGATCTCCGGGGCGTCGACGACCAGCTGACCGACCTGGACCAGCAGGTCGCGCAGCTGCGGGACGTCGAGCGGCGCGGCGCCTCGCCAACCCGCCAGCACCTGGTGCACTCGGGTGGCGGCGATCATGTCGGCGGCGTCGTCGGCGCTCAGGGGCGCCAAGCGGAAGGCCTGGTCGGCGAGGAGTTCGGTTCGCGTCCCCCCTGCGCCGAACAACACCAGCACACCGAAGGCCGGATCCCTCACCGCGCCGATGATCACTTCCTCGCCCGGGCCCGCCATGGGCTGCACCAGCGCAGCCTCCATCGTCGGCCCGAGGCGCTCCACGAGCTGTTGGTAGCCACGGGCTGCCTCGAGCGGCGTCTCCGCACCGAGCACGACGCCTCCAGCATCGGTCTTGTGGAGGAGGCCGGGCGCGATCGCCTTCACCGCAACCGGCACGGCGAGCCGTGCGGCGGCTTCATGGGCCTCGGCGCCCGACGTCACGACCTCGCCGAGGTCGTACTCCACACCGCCGGCGGCCAGCAGCGCGGCGCAGTCCACCGGCGCCAGCCAACCCGGCCCGCTGCGGTCGAACAGTCGAGCGGAAGTCGTCGCCACCGAGACGCCGTCCGAGTCCGGCTGGCGGTCCGCGACGTGTCGGGGAACGTCGCGCCACTGGCGGTAGGACCAGGCTCGCGACAACGCCTTCGCGGCGCGCTCGACGGTTCCGATACGAGCGATCCGCGGCGCGTCGTGCGCCGCCACCGCCGAGCCGGCCAGGAACACGCCGACGACCGGTTTGGTCGGTTGTTCGATCGTGGTCCCGATCGCCCGCTCCAACGCCGAGGCCACGTCGCCGGAGACGGCGAGCGCGGTGGGCACGAACGCCACGATCAGGGCGTCGACCCGGTCGTCGTCCACCAAGGTGGCCACTGCTTGCTCGAAGGCCGTCGCATCCGCGTCGCCGCGGAGATCGACGGGGTTCGCCCGTCCGATGTCCGCGACGGCGAGCCCTGCGTCGGCAAGCGCGTCGGCGGCGAGGATCCCCGCGCCACCCGAGTTGGTCACGACCGCCACCCTCGGCCCCGCGGGGAGGGGCTGGGTGCTGAGCAACCCCAGCGTGTCGAACAGCTCCTCGAAGCTCGGGACCCGGATCACGCCGGTGTCGCCGAACAAGGCATCGACCATGCGATCGTTGCTCGCAACGGCAGCCGTGTGCGACGCGGCGGCGCGCGACCCGGCCGGGCTACGCCCGGCCTTGAGGGCCACGATCGGTTTGCGCGCCGACAGGCGCCGCGCGAGGCGGCGGAACTTGATCGGGTTGCCGAACGACTCGAGGTAGAGGCCGACGACCCGGGTGGCCGCATCGTCCTCCCACCACTGCAGCAGGTCGTTGCCGCTCACATCGGCCTTGTTGCCGACGGACACGAACGACGAGAGGCCGAGGCCACCCGACTCGGCCGCCGCGAGCGCTTCGATGCCCACCGCGCCGGACTGCGTGTAGAAGCCGATCTGACCCGGTGGTGGGTGGATCCCGGCGAAGGTCGCGTGGAGGCGCACCCCAGGGTCGTTGTTGATGATGCCAAGGCAGTTCGGCCCCACGATCCTCATGCCCCACGATCTGGCGACATCGAGCATCTGGCGTTCCCGCTGCGCACCGTCCGGGCCGGTCTCGGCGAACCCGGCGGAGAGCACGACGACGCCCGCCGCGCCGATCTCGCCGGCCGCGTCGACCACCTCGATCACTTCCTCGGCGGGTACGGCCACGACCACCAGGTCCACCGGCCCTTTCACGTCGCGGAGGTCGGGGGTGGCCCGCAGGCCCAGCACCACGCCACCGTCGCGGTTCACCGCGTGCACGTCGCCGGTGAAGCCGCGCTCGAGCAGCGCTCGCAGGACCTCGTGGCCGACTTTGCCCGACTGGGCGCTGGCACCGACGACGGCGACGCCTCGCGGTCGCAGGACCCGCGCCAGCGAGGAGACCTCGGCCCGGTGCTCGCGCCGTGCCATCGCCTCGACCGCTCCCGCCGTGGTCGCCAGCGGGAGCCGGACATCGACGATGCCCTCATCGAGGCGGGTTTCGGAGTCGAACCCCGCGTCGTGGAACACACGCAACATCTTGGAGTTGTCGGGGGCGACGACCGCGACGAACCGTTTGATGCCGGCATGGCGTGCCCGGTCCGCGAGGTGCTCGAGGAGCAACGTCCCCACGCCCCTGCCCTGGAAACGGTCCGCGACCGTCACGGCCACTTCCGCGTCGGCCGCGTCGCCAACCCGGTCGCAGCGCGCCACACCCACCAACTCGCCGCCTGATGTCGCGACGAGCGCGAGGCGATCGTGGCCGTCGACGTGGGTGAAGAGCTCGATCTCCGCGGGAGTCAGATGTGGATGCATCGCCAGGAAGCGGAAGCGCTGCGACTCCGGCGACAGGCCCTCGTGGAACCGCACCAGCTCCGACGCGTCGGCAGGGGTGATGGGTCGCAGTCGCACTGCCGTGCCGTCGGCCAACAGCGCGTCGACACGGCCGTCGGCGGGAACCGAGGTCGGCCTCATGAGGCCATGGGAGCACTTCGGTTCGTCGGTGCACAGGGCCGAAGGTCCCGAGCCAGGCGCACGCGCCGAGGTGGCCTGCTCCTGGTCAGCCGTAGGGCCAGGCCCAGCGAGCGATGTCAGGGGGATCCTCGCCGAACGTCGTGGCGTGGACACGACAGCGGAGTCGTTCGTCGATCATGCGCTGGCGAAGCTCGGCGGCACGCGAGCCCAGACGGGCGACACGATCGATGACGTCGATGACCAGATGGAAGCGGTCGAGATCGTTGCGCATGACCATGTCGAACGGAGTGGTGGTGGTCCCCTCCTCCTTGTAGCCACGGACATGAAGGTGGTCGTGGTTCGGCCGTCGATACGCGAGACGGTGGATCAGCCACGGGTAGGCATGGAACGCGAAGATCGTCGGGCAGTCCGGCGGGAAGAGGCTGTCGTACTCCAGGTTGTCGAGGCCGTGCGGGTGCTCGGTCGGTGGCTCCAGCCGCATGAGGTCGACGACGTTGACGACCCGAACCCGCAAGTCGGGCAGCTCGCGGCGCAGGAGGTCGACCGCCGCGAGGATCTCGAGGGTCGGCACGTCGCCGGCGCACGCGAGCACGACCTCGGGCTCGCCGCCGTCGTTGGAGGCCCACTCCCACTCCCCCAACCCGCGCGCGCAGTGGGCGACCGCCTCGTCAGGACCAAGCCACACCGGTGCCTCCTGCTTGCCGGCCACGATCACGTTCACGTGATCGACGCTCCGCAGGCAATGGTCGGCGACGCTGAGCAGGGAGTTCGCGTCGGGGGGCAGGTACACGCGGACCACGCTCGCCTTCTTGTTGGCGACGACGTCGAGGAAGCCCGGGTCCTGGTGGCTGAACCCGTTGTGGTCCTGGCGCCACACATGGCTCGTCAGCAGGTAGTTGAGCGAGCTGACGGGCGCCCGCCAGGGGACTTCCGCGCTCATCTTCAACCACTTGGCGTGCTGGTTGAACATCGAATCGACGATGTGCACGAACGCCTCGTAGCAGTTGAACAGCCCGTGCCGACCCGTCAGCAGGTATCCCTCGAGCCAGCCTTGGCACTGGTGCTCGGACAACACCTCCATGACCCGACCGTCTCGAGCCAGGTGATCGTCGGTGTCTTGCCGGCCCGCCACCCAGGTCCGGTCGGTCACGTCGAACAGCGCGGTGAGGCGGTTCGACGCGGTCTCGTCAGGGCCGAAGACACGGAAGTCGGCGTCGCCCTCGTTCGCGCGCATGACGTCGGCGAGCCAGCGGCCGAGCACCCCGGTTGCGCTGGTCTCGCCTGCCCCGTGCGTCTCGACGGCGACGGCGCGGTCGGTGATCGGGGGCAGGCGCAGGTCGTGTCGCAGCACGCCACCGTTGGAGTGCGGCGTCGCGCTCATCCGGCGGTCGCCTTGCGGCGCGTTGGAGCGGACGAGCTCGACCGGCGCGCCGACGGCGTCGAACAGCGCGTCGGGTGCGTAGCTCTGCAACCAGTTCTCGAGCTGGGCGAGGTGGTCGGGTCGCTCGCGCACTTGGGCCAAGGGCACCTGGTGGGCGCGCCACGTCCCGGCGACCGGCAGACCGTCGACCACTTTGGGTCCCGTCCAACCCTTCGGGGTGCGCAACACGATCATCGGCCAGCCCGGACGCGCGGTCGACGCGGTGGTACGGGCGGCGCCGGCGCGGGCGTCGGCCCAGATGGCCGCGATGCGATCGAAGGCGGCGTCGAGCGCGGCGGCGAGCGCCTGGTGGACCTCGACCGGATCGTCGCCCGCCACCACCACGGGATCCCAGCCGTAGCCGCGCAGCAGCGACAACAGTTCCGGTTCGGGGATGCGCGCCAACACGGTCGGCCCCGCGATCTTGTAGCCGTTGAGGTGCAGGACGGGAAGGACCGCACCGTCGCGCTCGGGATCGAGGAACTTGTTGCCGTGCCAACCCGTGGCGGCGGGGCCGGTCTCGGCTTCCCCGTCGCCGACCACGCAGCACACCACCAGTTCGGGGTTGTCGAACGCCGCGCCGAACGCGTGGGCCAGGGAGTAACCGAGCTCACCGCCCTCGTGGATCGAGCCCGGCGTCTGGGGCGCGGCGTGGCTCGGTACGCCGCCAGGGAACGAGAACTGCCGGAACAGCTCGGCCAGACCTCGTTCGTCGACGCTGACGTGCGAATGGCGCTCGGAGTACGTGCCTTCGAGCCAGGCGTTCGCGAGCATCGCGGGTCCGCCGTGACCCGGGCCGCACACGTACAGCACGGCTTGATCGCGTGCCCGGATGACCCGGTTGAGGTGGGCCCACAACAAGTTGAGGCCCGGCACGGTGCCGAAGTGGCCGAGCAGCCGGGGTTTGATGTGTTCGACCCGCAGTGGCTCGCGCAGCAGCGGGTTCGCCATGAGGTACACCTGACCGACCGACAGGTAGTTGGCGGCCACCCACCACGCGTGGACCGGCGCCAGCTCGTCGGGGAGCCCGTCCGGCACGACAGCGGGCCGTCCTGCGGGCCCGGAACGCTCGACCGAGTTCGAAGCGGGGCGATCACCCACAAGAGAACCCTACGGCGTCAGGGCGACAGCACCTCGTCGCGCAGCGCCCGCTTGAGGACCTTGCCGGCCGGGTTGCGAGGAAGGTCGTCGTGGCGGAACCAGATGTGCGCGGGCACCTTGAACGCAGCCAACCGCTCGGCAACGTGCGACCGGATCTCGTCGCTCGTGACGACCCGCCCGGGCTTTGGTTGGATGACCGCGCCCACTTCCTCGCCGAGCACCTGGTCGGGCACGCCGATCACCGAAGCGTCGAGAACGGCGGGATGCTCGAAGATCGCGGCTTCGACCTCCGAGCAGTACACGTTCTCGCCGCCGCGGATGATCATGTCCTTGGCTCGGTCGACGATGTAGACAAAGCCCTCGTCGTCGACGCGGGCGACGTCGCCGGTGTGCAGCCAGCCGTCGGTGAACGTGGCCGCGGTCGCGTCGGGCTTGCCCCAGTAGCCGCGCACCACGTTCGGACCTTTGATCCACAGTTCGCCCGTCTCACGTTCGGGCAGGTCGTTGCCGACTTCGTCGACGACCTTCACGTCGCAGACGGCCACTGGCGCGCCGACGCTGTCGGGCTTGGCCAGGTAGTCGGCGCCACCGTTGCCGGTGGTCATGCTCGACGTCTCGGTGAGGCCGTAGCCGTTCGACGGCGTGCGACCCGGGAACATCTCGTCGATCTTGTGGACCAGCTCGGGAGGCGCGGGCGCGCCGCCGTAGCCAATGCTCTGCACGCTGGATATGTCGCGCTGGTCGAACTCGGGCGACTGGAGCACTTGCCACACCATCGACGGCACCCCGCCGAACGTCGTGATGCGCTCGCGCTCGATGAGCTCCAGCGCACGTTCGGGGTTCCACTTGTGCATCAACACGAGCTTCGCTCCCGACACGATCGCGCCTTGGAGGATCGAGTGGCAGCCCGTGGCGTGGAAGAACGGCACCGACAGCAGGCTGGCGGACTGGTTCGGCGCGCTGGGCACCGCACGCTCGGCCGATGGCTTCGGGGCGGCGGCGCTGCGCATCGCCGTGCGGGCGCCCGAGTACGCCAGCGACATGAGGTTGGTGGTGAAGTTGCGGTGGGTGCCGAGCGCGCCTTTCGGGTGCCCTGTGGTGCCGGAGGTGTAAAAGATCGTGGCGTCGTCGTCCGGCTCGATGTCGACGGCGGGCAGTTCGGGCGGCCTCGCGGCGTCGGGCTCCCCCACCACGTCGGTCCATGCCACGCACCCGTCGGGTACGTCGCCGCGCACGACGATCGTCGACAGGCCGGGCAAGGTGGGCAAGTCGACGGCGAGGCGCTCCATCCGCTCGCCGTCGGCGATCAACACCTTCGTGCCGGAGTCGGCGAGGCCGTACCCGAGCTCGGCGCCCGTCCACCACGCGTTCAGGGGCACCACGATCGCCCCGGCCGCGGCAGCGCCGAAGAACGCCGCCGACCACTCCGGGAAGTTCCGCATGGCGATCGCCACCCGGTCGCCCTTGCCGACACCGAAGTCCGACACCAGCGCGGCCGCGAACGCAGCGGCTTGCGCGTAGTGCTCGGCGAACGTGGTTCGCTCGTCCTCGTAGACGATGAACGACGCGTCACCGTGCGCCCGGCTCGCCTCGAGCACCGTGCGGATCGAGGCCATGGCGTTCTTCCACGTCTTGGTGGGCCGACCGTCGACGTCGACCACCTCCACCTCGAACGGCGCCCCCGGCGCCGTGAGCTGCGCGTGCACGTCGGACATCGAGATGGGCGCGGGGCCCGAGGATCCACTGCTCATGGCGGGGACCATATGCCGCAGCCGACGAGATCGCGTGGGCGGCGCACCGCGGCGGGCCCTGGGCGGCGGGGACTCCAACCATGTCGGAAGTGATCCACCCCGGCCGCTCATCTTCAACCCGTTCAGCATGGCGATCCGGTGGCTGTTAGCGTCCGCGCACATGGCGGAGCGCAGCGTCGCGCAAGCGCTCTGGACGTTCCACAACGACCCCGAGGCTGCGCACTTCCTCACCGAGTTCATCGCGCTCGCCAACCACCGCAAGTCGATCCGCACCGAGCTCGCCAACCATGCCGAGCGGTGCCGGGCCATCGAGATCGAAGCCATCGAGCGGGCAGACGCACAGGGACGCATCGACTTGCGCGGCGTGTCGCCGGCCGCCGTCCACGTGTTGTCGGCCATCTGTTCGCGGGGCCTCGTGAACGAGGCGACGATAGGCATGCACACTGGTCACGAGGAGTTCGCCGACTTGGTCGACCAACTCCTCACGTACGCCGAGGAGGCCCCGAGCTCATGAGCGATGACGAGAAGGTCAAGCTGCTGGCCGCACGCGGCATCGTCGACGTGGACACCGGCGACGTCGTCGAGCACGGCTACCTGCGGGTGGAAGGCAACCAGATCGCCGCGATCGGGACCGACCGCAGCGTCGGGTCAGATGCCGACGAGACGATCGAACTGCCCGACCTCACGCTCATCCCCGGGATGATGGACATGGAGGTCGACCTCGTCCTCGGCGGCCCCGGCGCGGGCCTCACCGACCCGGTCGTCACCGACCCGGTGAAGATGGCGCTGCGCGCCACCGCGAACGCCGCCCGCACGCTCCGGGCCGGCTTCACGACCGTGCGAAACCTCGGACTGTTCGTGAAGACCGGCGGCTACCTGCTCGACGTGGCCCTGAGCGAGGCCATCGAAGCCGGGTGGGCCGTCGGCCCCCGCGTCGTGCCGGCTGGTCACGCCATTTGCCCGACCGGCGGGCACCTCGACCCCAGCGCGCAGAGCGGCCTCGCACCGCACCTGATGCCCCTGTCGGTCGAGGAAGGCATCGCCGACGGCGTCCCCGAGGTCCGCAAGGCCGTGCGCTACCAGATCAAGCATGGCGCGCAGCTCATCAAGTGCTGCGCCTCGGGCGGCGTCATCTCGTCGCTCGGCCCGCCCGGTGCCCAGCAGTACTCCGACGAGGAGCTCGCCGCCATCGCCGACGAGGCCCATCGCCGCGGTCTGCGCGTCGCGGCACACTGCCATGGCGACACGGCCGTCAACGCATGCATCGACGCGGGCATCGACTGCATCGAGCACGGGTTCATGATCACCGACGACACCGTCCAACGGCTCGTCGACACGGGCACGTTCCTCGTCTCCACCAACGCGCTCACGGAGAACTGGGACGTCTCCCGCCACCCACCGGCCATGCAGGCCAAGGCCGCCCGGGTGTTCCCTGAGGCCCGGGCATCGCTCTCGCGGGCCATCGAGGCGGGCGTGAAGATCGCCACGGGCAGCGACGCACCCGCCGTGTGGCACGGCCGCAACGCCGAAGAGCTCGTGGTCCTCGTGCAGCGAGGCATGACACCCCTCGGCGCCATCCGCGCCGCCACAGTCGTGGGCGCGGACCTCATCGAGCGCCCCGACCTCGGTCGGCTTGCGCCGGGCATGCTGGCCGACGTCGTCGGCGTGCGGGGCAACCCCCTCGACGACATCACTGCGGTCCAGCGCGTGGCCTTTGTGATGAAAGACGGCATCGTCCACAAGGCATCCAGCGCCACCTAGTGGTGCGTCCGGCAAGTGGCGGGGCGGTCCTCCTCACCCACCAGACACACCACTGGTGGCGCCACGATCGGGACGCCTCAGCCCGGCTGACCGCCCGACTGCGGCCCGTCGCTGTCGATGACCTCGCTTGCTGCTCGGTGGATGTCCTTGCGCTCGCTGCGCGCGCGATCACGCAGCGACTCGAAAGCTGCATCGACGCCAACACCGAGGCGTTCGGACAGCACGCCTTTCGCCTGCTCGATCACGACTCTGCTGTCCAGCGCGTGGTTGAGCTGTTCGATCCGTTCCCGTTCGGTCCGCACGGTTCGAGCGCTCTCCAAGCTGAGGCTTGTGACGTCGGCCATGGCCTGCGCCAGCTCGAGCACTCCCTGGTCGAGCTTCGCGGGCCCTTCACCGTCGAACGACACGAACAGGCAGAGCGCGCCGAGCACGTGCGACGGGACCTGCATCGGGAGGACGTGCAAGCCTTCAGACCCAGCCGCCGGGCGCTGCGTGGCGATGCACTCCCGGATCGGACCGTCACCAGCACGGACGTCCCTGACCACTCGGGCGCGCACGGCCTCGTCGGACGCGACGATCGCAGCCCGTTGCCGTTGCGACGGTGCGAGCGCGACCGCTGTCCCGATGACCTCCGGCAGCGCCGAGCAATGCGCGATGAGCTTGCGCACGTGCGGTTCCGGCTCGGTGGTCGGCACTTGTGCCAAGTCGACCAATGCCTGAAATGACCACAAAGGTCGGAAATGCCCCAGCCCACTCATGTTCGTCATCCTCGGTAGCGATGTAACTAGCTTTGGACGAGCCGGGTGGGCTTTGCCTCGCCATGAATTACCGCCCTACAAGCAGGAGAGTCTTCCACGGCTCGACGCGGAAGAAAAGCCTCCTATGCGCTACGTCACGTTGTGCAAACGGGACGAATGAGCGTCAGTTGCTCAACCCGCGTCGGTGTCGCAGCGCGTCACTCCGCAGTGAGGCCCGCGCCGGGTGGCGCCGGGGTCGGCGGCTGACCGGCTCGATCAGTCGACGCGCGCAGCAAGCCTTGGCGACTCGCAGCGATGACGGCCTCGAGCTGGCTGTGAGCGCCGAGCTTCTCGAGGATCGTCTGGATGTGCCCACGGGTCGTGTACAGCGAGATGCCAAGGAGGCGGGCGATCGCCTTGGGCTCCGTCGCCTCGCCGAGCAGGGCGAGCACTTCGGCTTCACGCGGGGTCAGATGCGCGCCGTCGCGTGGCACGGCATCGGGATCGGGAGCCACCGCGTCGATCACCGCGCGCAGCGTCTCGGCATCGACGAACACGGATCTCTCGTCTCCTCGCGCGGCAGCCAACACCTCGGCGAGGCTGGCGGACTTCAGCACGAACCCGGCGGCACCCCTGCGGGCTGCCTCGGTGAGGAGGGTCAGGTCGACCTGGCCGGTCAGCACGATCACCCGCACTCCCGGCGCCGCGTTTCGGAACGCCCCGATCGCGCCGACGCCTTGTGCCCCGGGCAGGTTCTGGTCGAGCAACACGACGTCTGGTGAGGTTGCGGCGGCCATGTGCAGGCCGGCATCGACGTTGCTGGCGATGCCAACCGAGACCAAGTCGTCCTGCGCGGCGATCGCGATGCTCAACGTCTCAGCGAATGAGGTGTGGTCGTCGACGACGAGCACCGACCGGCGGCCATTCACGGGGGGGGGGGCGGGCTCACGGGAGGCATTCACGAGGGCGCAGCCGCTGCGTCGCCCGATGACCCCTCGCCGGTCCAGACGGGCAACACGACGTGGAACGACGCGCCCCCGCCGGCACGGTCCTCCACCCGCACGTGCCCTCCCTGCAGTTCCGTGAACCGCCGGACGAGGGCAAGTCCGACCCCCAGCCCGCTCGGTTGCCCGACGCTCCTCCCGCGGAAGAACAGGTCGAACGCATGCGTCTTGTCCTCGTCGGACATGCCCGGCCCGTCGTCTTCGACCACGACGAGCACGCCGTCGGGCTCGGTGCGGCAACGCAGCCAGACCGTCGTCGCCTCCGGCGTGTGGCTCACCACGTTCTTGATGAGGTTCGTGAGCACTCGCCGCAGGAGTCCTGGATCGGCGAGCGCCACGGCATCGTCCACATCGACGTCGACTTCACGGCCATCGAGGTCGACCTCCGCGAGCGCGGCCTCGACGAGCTTCGCAATCGGCACCTCGGACGCCTGCACCACGACACCACCTTGTGCCAGGCGCTGGATGTCGAGCAGGTCGTTCAGCACGTCGGTCAGTTCGGTGGCGCTCGAACGGATGTGACGCAGGGCCCGCTGCGCCTCGCCGGTGTCGAGGTGGCCACCTCGTTCGATCAACACGTCGGCCAGACCGGCGACCGCAGCGATCGGCGCGCGCAGGTCGTGCGAAACCGCGAGCAAGAACGCCGTGCGGGTCGCGTCGAGCTCGGCGTACTGCGCGGCGACCTCCTCCTGGCGGGCTATCGCACGATTCGCCTGCTCCTCCAAGCGAACGCTGGAGGAGATGTCCTCGATCGCCCAAGCGATGGTTTCTTCGATCGCTTGGGCCCGGAGCAGGCCGTAGAAGGTCGTTCCACCCCGAGCGCGCAGCTGCAGGCGGGTCGTGGTGCGTGAGCGCCCGCCCTCGAGCTCGCGCAGCACCCGATCGAAAACGATGCGGTCGCGGGGCTCGACGTGAAGGAGAAGCGTGCGGCCCACCCTGGTGCTCCCGGTGTCGGAGGCCAGGAGCTCGATGGCACGGCGATTCGCCTCGCGGATCACACCAGCCCGGTCGGTGATCACGAGGGCCACGGGCGCCAGGTGAAATCGGGCCGCGTCGATGCTGTGGCGTGCTTGGCGACGCCGCTGCTCGTCGTGCGCGGCGCGGAGTTGGGCCTGCAGCCGCTCGATGGCCCGAACGGCCCCGTCGAGCGTGCCGAGCACCGTACCCGTCCCCTCCAGGCGACCCTCTCCGCCTTCGAGCACCGCTTTGCGCAAAGCAAGGAGTCGGTCGACCGGCTCGACGGCGTCGACGTCCTCCGGCTCGGTCATCGATCGAGCACGTCCATCAACAGCACCACACCGACCTCGCGCCCGCCGAGCGGCGACACGGTCACCCGGCAACGAACGGCGTGGCCGCGACGGTCGGTGGCGGCCATCTCCGTGATGGTGCGGTCGCTCGACCCGTCGAGGCACGCCCGCACCGGGTCGCGCAGCTGGCTGATCGGCGCGAGGAGGTCGAGGCCGAAGAACGGCCGACCCTCCACCTCATTGAAGCTCCTGCCCCACAGGTCGGCAGCCGCTGGGTTCCACGCTCGAACATCGAGGCGGGAATCGAGCACGACCACCGCGACGTGGAGGCCGGTGAGGACACCACCGAGGAAGCTGTTGGTCTCGTCGAGCTCCGCAGTGCGCACGCGTAGCTCCTCGTTCATCGTCTCGAGCTCCTCGTTGCTCGACTGCAGCTCCTCGTTGGTGGTCTCGAGCTCCTCGTTGGTCGACTGCAGCTCCTCGTTGGTGGTCTCGAGCTCCTCGTTGCTCGACTGCAGCTCCTCGTTGGTGGTCTCGAGCTCCTCGTTGGTCGACTGCAGCTCCTCGTTCGCGGTCTCGAGCTCGCCGTGGACGCGCCGTACCTCACGCTGCAAGCCGATGAACGCGCTGACGTCGGTGAAGGTGATGCCGGTGCCGATCAACATGCCGTCGTCACCGATCACGGGCGACACCTGCACGTCGAGGTATTGCGCCTCGTCCGCGTTGAAGCGACGTTCGATGCCGTTCGCGCGGACCGGCCGGCGTTCCGACAGCGCCTGCTCGACCAACGACCGCAGCTCGATCGGCCGATAAGAGACCTCATGGTCGCGCAAGGGCCTGCCGATGTCGCGCGAGTGGATGGCGAACATGGCCCGCGCCTGGTTGTTGGCCATCACCAGGTTGCCGTCGAGATCGATGGCGATCTGTGCGGTCGGGCCACCTTCGAGGACCATCTCCCGCAACTGGCGTCCCTTCGCCAGGTCACCGATCGGGTGCGCGTGCGGCAAGGGCACCGTGTCACGTGGGAGATACGTCGGGCCGGGTGCACGCACGAACAGCCGATGCGGCATGCTGAGCGCGACGAAGCGGTCACCGTCGGAGAGCAGCATCTCGGCCTTCCCCAGAAACAGGTATCCACCTTCCCGCAGTGCGAAGTGGAAGCGCGAGAGAATGTGGCCCTGCGCCTCGGCGTTGAAGTACATCAGCGTGTTGCGGCAGGCGAGCAGGTCGAGCCGGGAGATCGGCGCATCCTGGGTGATGTCATGCCGTCCGAAGATCACCCGCCGCCGCAGGTCGGTGCGAAACTGGAAGTCGTTGCCACTGGGCTCGAAGTAGCGACCGCGCCACTCGTCGTTGACACCATCGAGCTTCTTCGGGGTGTAGATCCCGAGCCGCGCCGCATGCAGCGCGCCCTCATCGACATCGGTCGCATAGATCTTCACGCGGTCGCGAAAGCCGTCCTCGCCCAGCACCTCACAGAACACGATCGCTAGCGAGTACGCCTCCTCGCCGGACGAGCAGCCGGCGCTCCACACGCGGATCTCCCCACCGTCGGCTCGCTCCTCGACGAGGCTGCTCACCACCTCGCGCTGCAGGTAGCGCCACGTGTCGACGTCGCGGAAGAACTTGGTGACGTTGATGAGGATGGTGTCGAAGAGGATGCCGAACTCGTCGACGTGCACCTCGAGGTAGTCGCGGTACTCGGCAAAGCTGTCGATCCCGACGTCGCCCATCCGCTTGCGGATCCGGCGTTCGAGCGACGAGCGCTTGTAACCCGTGAAGTCGAAACCGCGCCGGTCGCGCATGTCTTGGACCAGGCCTTCGAAATCCGGATCGGGCGACGCGCTCACGCAACACCTCCTGAGGTGACGAGCGCATGCAAGGCGCTCGGGATCTCCTCGAGCCCGAGCACGAAGTCAACAGCACCGGTGGCGAGCGCGGCTTGGGGCATCCCGCTGAACTCCGCCGACTCAGGGTCTTGCACGATGACGGTCCCACCTCGCTCTTTCACGGCTTCCACGCCCATGGCCCCGTCCGTCCCGCTCCCCGTGAGGATGACGCCCACCACACGCTCGGCGTAGGCCGCGGCGACCGACTCGAACAACAAGTCGACCGACGGGCGAACGAAGTGCACCATCTCGGCGTCCGACAACATCAGCGTACGGTTTGCGCCCACGAGCAGGTGGCGGTTGGGTGGCGCGATGTACACCGTGCCGGGTGAGGTCGTCTCGCCCTCGGCGGCCAACTGCACGTGGAGCGAGGTGCGTTTGGCGAGGATCTCCGCGATCACGGTCTCGTGACGGGGGTCGAGGTGTTGGACCACGAGGATCGGCGCCGGAAAGGTCGCCGGCAGATCCTTCACCACGCGGGTGAGCGCGACGACCCCACCGGCCGAGCTGCCGATGGCAACGACCTCGAAGGACGATGAGTGCCCTGGTGGCGCGGGATCCACCCTGACACGCTATTCACCGGCGCATGCCGCGTCGACCAATGCGCCGGGCGACTCGGGTGTGAAGTCATCGGGCGAGCGAGGGGTTAGTCGGACACCACGATGGGGCGCAGCGAGCGTCGACGAACGAACGCGATCGACTCGTCGAGCAGCGCCAGGTTCTCCGCAAGGATCGCCGACAGGCTGCGGTCGTCGTTGGCGGCGGCGACGCGCTGCAACCTGAACGCGATCGCGAAGAGCCGGTTGACGACCGCGTCGGCGAAGTCATGTGCTTCGCTCGGCGCGGCCGCCACCGGTCCGCCGTCCGCTGCAACACCCAGCCCGCGCGGCTTGGCCCCACCCGAGACCGACCGCGATGAGTTGTCCATAGATGGCCACCTCAGTTGAGTGCAGTAGCGTTCCTTGCGATAGAAGCAAACCGGCGAGGGCGCACACCACCCCCAATCTTGGGGAGGTGGACCGGCACTCGAGCCGTCGTCTGCGCGGTGACGGGACGGGTCATGACCGATCCGTTCGGTCGCCTCCGCACGGCGACATGCCTCAGCCCGGCTCGCCGGGTCGACCGGTCCCGATGCGGCTGACGCAGGACCTGCCTCGTACGGCAGCGGCGCGTTGGCCACCACAGCTACCGTGGGCCCAGGGCCGGAACGTCGGAATCGGGACCAAAGTCCCTGTTGCCCGACGCGAAGGGCAGCTACAACACACGGGAGGCCGTTGCCGGCACGCGCGGCGTTCGCGGTGCAGCAACGGCCGGCACTCAAAGCAGGGAAGGGATCGCTCGCCAGTGAAGGTCGACCGCAACAGCCTGGAGATCCTCGATCGCGACGTGTCCTTGGACTTGCTGTCGACCGTTCCGTTCGGTCGGGTCGCCATCACCGCAGCCGCCATGCCGGTGATCCTGCCCGTGTCGTTCAGACTGCTGGATTCGCGCATCGTGTTCGCCACCGGCGCAGGCACCAAGCTTGCGGCGGCCACCGCGGGCAAGGTGCTGGCCTTCGAGGCAGACCACATCGATGCCTCGTCCGGAGTCGCTTGGAGCGTGTGTGTCACCGCCATCGGCGAGGTGGTCACCGACCCGGCGACGCTCGAGCGAGCGCGCGGCTTGCCGCTGCAGCCGTTGGTCGCCATCGATGAACCGGCCTACGTGCAACTCGCGACCGACGTGATCAGCGGCCGCCGCGGCGTGCTGGCCGCGCTGGCGCCCCCGATCCCCAGCGGGGATGCCTGACCGTCGCCACCGCGCGGCGGACGTTGGTCCCCGCCCCAGATCTTGACTGCCGCTCCACCGGAGATGGTGCCCGCCATCTCCGGTGCGTGTCCGTTCAGCGGCCCTCTCGTGGCACTGAGCCCAAGGGTGATGAATGGGCTCCCCGCTCCCGCCCGAGTCACGAACATCAACCGGCGATGCGCAACAGGCTTTCCACCGAGCGACACGCGAGAACCAGTCAATATTCACCATGTGGCGTCGCACGAATATGACAAATGAATGCCAATGGCCCGGCCCGCCGTTGACATCCAACAGGCTCGATGCTGCTATGAAAATGTCAACAACGTGAGGCCCGGACCCTGCCTCTCTCTGCGGGCGATCCCGCGAATCGCGCGAAGGAGAAGGGGCAACCATGACCGACGCGGCTCTCACCACCCCGTGCTCAACCGCGACCGACGGTGACCGTGACCCGGGGCGAGAGGTGGCGACCCTCGTGCAGTGCGCTGCGAGCGGCGACCCCTCCTCCTGGAGCGATCTGGTCGACCGCTTCAACCAGATGCTCATGGCGGTGTGCAGGAGCACGGGCCTTCAGGCGGCAGACGTCGCCGATGTCTGCCAGACGACTTGGTCGCGCTTGCTGCAGAACCTCGATCGGATCGAACACCCAGAACGGGTGGGCGCGTGGCTCGCAACGACCGCACGCCGAGAGTCGATCCGGGTGAGAGAGCGCGCGAAGCGAGCGGTACCGCACGACGAGGTCGGCCTCACCGCCTTGCCGGGAACGTTCGACTTGGTCCCGCCCGACACCACGGACGACAAGCGGGATCGCCTGGTCCGTCAGCTGTACGCCGACCTCCCAGAACAGGCACGGACGCTGCTCTCACTCCTGCTCTTCGACCCTCCCTTGTCCTACAAGGAGTTGAGCGAGGCGCTCGACATGCCGATCGGCAGCATCGGGCCGACCAGACGCCGGATCCTCGCCAAGCTCCGCCGCCAACTCGAACAACGAGGTGTGACCGCCCTCGACGCACTGGGGTGATTCGACGCGACCCCTGTCGGCTCTGCTAGGAGTGCGGTCGACGCACCGAGCCACTGGCCGCCTCCTGATGGAACTGCCCCGTGAACACTGAGAGCCCGCCATCTGATCATGACGAGGAGGAGTGGATCATGCACTTGCTCCGCGAGGCTGAGGCCTCGAAGACTCCGCCGGCAGGTCTGGTCGAGCAGCTGAACGAGGCGTTCCGCCGGCGGAGCTCTGACACCACGCTCGCCGCGCAGACCTTCGACTCCTGGGACGCCCCCGACGAACACGATCACGGTCAGTATCCGCGCCACTTGCGCTTCGCTACGCTGCGCGCGACCGTCACGATCGATCTACGCGTCAACGCGCCCGATCCGAACGGGGCTTTGGAGCTGATCGGCCACATCTCCGATGCGAGATGCCGGGAAGTGCACATCGTGCAGCCACACGAGATACGCGAGATCATTGCGAGCGACGAGGGAGAATTCGTTTGTTCTGACATCGAGCCGGGGCCGACCCACATAGAGCTCGTGGGTGTGGACCCAGCGCGAGAGACGATCGAGTGCGAGTGGGTCACGCTCTGACCATCTGCTGACCAGATGTATCAACCTGCGGACACCGTGCTCTTCCGATCATGGGCTCACGACACGGTTCTGCACGATGAAGGTCGCGGTGGTCGGCCTTGGATATGTCGGCTCGGTGACCGCAGCCTGCCTGGCCAGCAGGGGCCACGACGTGATCGGGATCGACCGGGAGCTCGGGAAGGTGAACGCGGTCCGCGAGCACCGAAGCCCTGTGGTGGAGCCGGGCCTCGATGCGCTGGTCGCCGAAGCACGGGCCAGTGGTCGGCTCGAGGCCACGACCTCCGATGCCGCGGCGGCGGGCTGCGACGTGGTGATCCTGTGCGTGGCGACGCCGAGCAACCGCAGCGGGCGCGTGGATCTGTCGGCGCTCGAGACGGCCACCCGCCAGGTCGGCCACGCGCTGGCCGGACAGCGTGGCCATCCGGTGGTGCTCGTCCGCAGCACGGTGCCACCGGGAACGACCGAAGCGCACCTGATCCCGTTGCTGGAAGGCGCGAGCGGACGCTCCGCCGGCAGCGCGCTCGGCGTGGGCAGCTGCCCGGAGTTCCTGAGGGAGTCGACGGCGATCGAGGACTTCCTTCATCCACCGTTCGTGGTGGTGGGCACCTCGGACCCCGTCACCGTGGCGACCTCCCGAGAGCTGTTCGGGTTCGTCGACGCGCCGTTCCGCCAGGTGCAACCCACCGAGGCGGAGACGCTGAAGCTGGCGTGCAACACCTTCCACGCCCTGAAAGTCGTCTTCGCCAACGAGATCGGTCAGGTGTGCCGCGCCGCGGGAACGGACGGCCGCAAGGTGATGCAGCTGTTCTGCGAGGACCGCCAGCTCAACATCTCCGATCGGTACCTCCGCCCCGGCTTCAGCTATGGCGGGTCGTGCTTGACGAAGGACCTGCGCGCCCTCCTCCACTTCGGCCGCGCACGCGACCTCGACCTCCCGGTCATCGGCAACATCGGGATCAGCAACGACCGCCAGCGAGCCGACGTGTTGGAAGAGGTGCTCGACACGGGCGCCGACCGGGTCGCAGTGCTGGGCCTCAGCTTCAAGGCAGGCACCGACGACCTCCGCGAGAGCCCGTACGTCGATCTGGTCGAGTCGTTGGTCGGCAAGGGCATCGACGTGCGCATCTACGACACCCACATCAACCCCGCCCGCTTGTTCGGCGCCAACCTCGACTACGTGTCCACTCGTCTCCCGCACTTCAGCGCCTTGTTGCGCGAGAGCGCGGCTGAGGCGCTCGAAGGCGTCGACTGCGCCGTCGTGAGCACTTGCGACGAGGCCGTGGCGACGGCGCTGCGGGTCGATCCGCCCATGCACCTCGTCGACGTCTGCGGCGACCTGCCTGCCGACCTGGAGTCGATCGTCGGTTACCGGGGCAGCGCGTGGTGAAGTGGCGCCGCACCGACCACCTGCGCGTGCTGATCATCGTGCAGAACCTGTCGGTGCCGTTCGACCGGAGAGTCTGGCTCGAGTGCAGGAGCTTGACCGCCGCGGGCCACGAGGTCGACGTGATCTGCCCACAGGCCCCCGGCGAGGCGTCCCACGAAGTGCTCGATCGTGTGCGCATCCACCGCTACCGCCCCCCACCGGCCGCCACCGGGCCCGCCGGGTTCGCGTACGAGTTCGCTTACTGCTGGCTGCGGACGGCCGCGCTGGCCGCCAAGGTGTCCCTACGCAGCGGGATCGACGTGATCCAGGCCTGCAACCCGCCCGACACCTACTTCGTGCTCGGCGCGGCGGCGAAGGCACTCGGCCGCAAGTTCGTCTTCGACCACCATGATCTGTGCCCGGAGCTGTACCGCGCCCGGTTCACCAACGACAGGACCAGCGGTTCCGCCCTGAAGCTGCTGCACGCGCTGGAGCGGGCCACGTTCGCCACCGCCGACCACGTGATCTCCACCAACGAGTCGTACCGGACGGTCGCGATGCAGCGCGGCCGGCTCCGGCCGCACGAGGTCACCGTGGTGCGCACCGGACCGGACCTCGAGCACCTCACGCCGCAGCCGGTCCGGCCCGAGCTCCGATCGGGGCGCGACAAGCTGTGTTGCTACCTCGGGGTGATGGGCCCGCAGGACGGCGTTGACCTCGCGCTGCGAGCCATCGACCTGCTCGTGCACCAGCGGGGCCGCACCGACTGCCATTTCACGTTCCTCGGTGGCGGCGACTGCTTCGACGAGTTGGTGGGGCTGGCCGCGGAGCTCGGGATCGAGGAGTGGACGACCTTCACAGGCCGCGTCCCCGACACCGTGGTCTTCGACCACCTCTCCAGCGCCGACATCGGGCTGTGCCCCGACCCCAAGAACGCCCTCAACGACGTCTGCACGATGAACAAGACGTTGGAGTACATGGCCTTCGGGCTGCCGATCGTGGCGTTCGACCTGACCGAGACGCGGGTCAGCGCCGGGCAGGCGGCCCGCTACGCGCGGCCCAACGAGATCGCGGACTTCGCCGCCGTGCTCGACGGGCTGCTCGACGACCCTGACGCACGGCAGCGAATGGGCCGCATCGGGCGGCGCCGCGTCGAGGAGGACCTTTCGTGGGCTTGCCAGCGCGACGGCTACCTGGCGGTGTACGAGGGCCTTCAGCGCTGCGGGTAGCCGGCCAGCCAGGTGGACCGCGCCTGCCAGACCTCTGACCAGCGGGACCGGTGCGCTCCGACCGGCAGCAGCCGGGCGGCAACGGCTCGGTTGGCAACGCCGATGGCCGTGAGGGCAACGCCCAACTTCACCCGCCACGGCCTCCAGTGCGAGCGGATCAAGGTGACTTTGGCACGCAGCTGCAGCACGGTCTTGTCGGCGGCATGGATGGGTGACGCTCCCCCGATGTGCGTGACCGCCGCGGCGGGCGTCACCACCGGGCGATGTCCGAGCTGGCCGGCTCGGAGGCACAGGTCGGCGTCCTCGCCGTACATGAAGTAGCGCTCGTCGAACCCACCGAGTCGCTCCCAGAGCTGCCGGTCGACCAGCAACAGGCAGCCCGTGACCAGGCCGACCTCGCGCACTGAGTCGCGCGGCCAGCGACCGAGCGATTCGGGGTCCAGCAGCCGCGACCCGCGAAACGCAGCGTCAGCCAACGAGGCCCAACACGTGAGGCTCCACAGGCTGGGCAGGCCCCAACACGAGCGCGGGTCCACCTCCCCCGCCGGGTCCACGGTGCGGCCTCCGTAGATGCCGTGGCCGGGATGCGCCTCAGCGAACGCGACCAGCCGGTCGATCGAGCCAGGCTCGGCGACCGTGTCCGGGTTCAGCAACAGCAGCCACCTGCCCGCCGTGGTCGAGGCGGCGAGGTTCACGGCGCGGGCGAAGCCGAGGTTCTCGTCGCTCGCGATGACCGCCACGCCGGGATGGTGTGTTCGCAGCTGCGGCACCGAGCCGTCGGTCGATGCATTGTCGACGACGATGGTCTCTGCCACGCGATCGCGAACGGCGCCCGGCACCGCCGCCAGGCACTGCGTGGTCAGCGACGCGGTGTTGAACGACACCACCACGATCGACACGTCGACCGCGCCTCCGAGCGTGGCCGTCACCGGGCCCTCGGCATGGGCGTCGGCGTCGTGTCAGGGCGATCGTGACGCACGGGCGAGCGCCACGCGATCGGTCGCCCGCGACGGGCCAGACGTCGCGCGTGCAGCTTCGCGACCGCGGTGATGGCCACGTACACCGGCACGTCCTTGACCATGCGGGGAGCGCGAAGCACGACCCGCCACCACCGGTCGCCGCCGGGCGCGGAGTCCGGAGCCGGAGCGACGGCGAGCGCCTGCTCGAGCTGCAGATTCCCGGCAAACACCCGCACCTTCCGGGCGAACAGCTCCCGCACATCGGCAGGTGCGGCATACGCGACGGCCGCCGCGTCGACGACAACCCGCTCCTCCCGACCGAAGCGCTGCTCGACGAACAGGTCATCGGCGACGATGTCGGGGAACCGGCCGAAGCGGGCTCGCCCCTCGCACGAGATGGCGTACGCGCCTGATCCGGCGAGACCCCCGGCGACCGATCCCAGTCGCAGCCAGATCCGGTAGTACGAGCGCACGATCCACGAGGAGTGGCGGTCGTCGACCACCACGCGCGGCGACGCCGCGAGCACACGGGCATCGAGTGCCGCCAAGAGCTCGGCCATGCCGCCGGGTTCGAGCACGACGTCGGCATCGAGATAGACGCGAGGGAACACCGAGGTGGCGCCATCGCCCGCGTTCAGCGCGGCAGCCTTGCCGGCCGCCCGCAGCTGCACGACCGTGGCACCTCCGACGGCTCGGGCGACGCGCGCCGTGTCGTCGGCGCACCCGTTGCACACGACGACCACTTCGAGCGGCAAGCCGTCGGCCTGCAGCGACTGCAAGCACCGGCCGATGACCGCGCGCTCGTTGTGCGCAGCGATGACCACGCTGGCCACGGGATCGGTCACGGTGCCGTAGCCGCCGCGGTCGCGCCGTCGATGCGCCACAGCGCGCCAGCGCACCCGACGACCAGCATCGTGACACCGTTGGCCATTGCGAACCCGAAGGCGTCGAACGTGATGTAGGTGACCAACGGAACCGCGGCCGCCGCGGCCAGGGCCCAGCCGAGGCTCCGACGTTCCTCAGTGGCGCCGACACAGGCGACGTGGTGACCGACGCCGAACGCAGTGCAAAACAGCGCCACGAACGCAAGCAGCCCGACCACCCCTGTCTCGACGAGCAGGCCGAGGTACTGGTTGTCGAGCAGGACGTAGCGACTCGGCAGGAAGGTCCCGAAACCCCGACCGAACCACGGTCGCTGCCCGATGTAGGCGTAGGCCTCCGACGCGTGCTGCGTGCGGGCGACGTAGCTGCTGTCGGACTGCAAGCCGGTGAACATGTTGCGGATCGTTCCCATCAGGCCGGGGACCACCAGCCGCATGCCGGCGACGAACGCCACCGCGGCGACCGCGGCCTGCGCCCGCCGCCTCCAGGTCCAGCCCGCGGCCATGACCAGGCCAGCGGCGAGCACGCCGAGCATCGCCGAGCGCGACACCGACATCGGCAGCGCGACGGCGATCAGCGCGACCCGGACGCGGGCCCGGTTGCGTCGCTCCGGCGTGGCGTACATGGCCTGGTGGATGGCGATCGGGAAGACGGTGGCGAGCACGACGCCGAACTCGATGGGGTGCGCAGCGGTCCCGGCGACCCGGTTGAAGCCATCGCGCAGTTGGATGTAGTCGGTCGACTCGTTGAGCGAGAGGCCCGGGACGTGGATGTGCGCGGCGATGTCGAACCGGGTGAAGAACTGCACGATGCCGAGTGACGCGAGGGCAGCGCCGGCGGTGGTCAGGCGACCCAGCAGGACGTCGAGTCGCTCGATGTGGCTGACACCGTCGGCAGTCAACAAGACCACACCGAGCCCACCGACGATGAGCACGATGGCGGACTGCGCAGCGTGGATCTCGAGCCCGTCGATGGGCCGGAGGTACGCCACCACATCGCTGGCCAACACCGCCGCCAGGCACGCCGACGCAGCGATCCGCAGGGGCTGCCGTCCGGCGCTCGCACCGAGCGACGGGACGAGCCGCCCGGCGAGCCACCACAGGAACAGCGCACCTGCGAGCAGCCCTGCCGGCGTCCCGCTCGACCCCACGGGCTTGAACACGAGCGCCGATGGCACGGCGAACAGCAAGACGACGTAGACCGTCAGCACCGACACCGCGTCGCGGCGCATCGGCGCGGCTGACCGCGGCGCAGTGCGTCGCGCGGTCGCGGGTGCGGTCACGGCGCGTCCGGCTCCGAATGGTCGCTGTGGTTCGATCCCGTCAACACCGGGTCGCTCGCGGGCGCGGGCGGGCCGATCGCCGGGGCTGGCGGGGCCGTCACCCGTCGCGTCTCAGCCGGTGCGGGTCGCGTCGTCCGGATGGGCCGGCGCGGGTCGGCCGATCCGCGCCGCGCCGCCGGGGGACCGATCACCGGCCGCCGCCGACCGGCCGTGTCGTTCGACATCCTTCGCCCTCGCCTGCCCTCCACGAGGCTGTCGGCGATGACAACGAGCCCGACCGTGGCAGCCAAGCCCAAGGTGACGATGGCGGCGAGCGCCCGGTTCCGCGTCTTGGTGAGCAAGGTCGCCCCGTGCGGAACGACGACGTCGGATGCGGAGATGAGCGTGTTGTCCGGTGCTCCCGCGGCCGCCTGACGGTGGGCCAACTCGATGCGGAACTCAGCAACGACGAGTCGTGACGTGTGCAGCGCCTTGCCCGCGCTCGATGCCCGTCCGCTGATGGTCACGGTCGGACCACCGGTGGCATCGGAATCGACGGCGAAGTCACCGCTCGCACCCTGGCGCCGCAGCGCAGCGACGACCTCGGGCTGCTTCATCACCTCGCTCATCACCTGCGCAGTGGTGGTGATGCTGCCGTCGAACGTGCGATAGGGGTTCACCGCCCCGGCGACCAGCGGCTTGCCGGTGTCGACGGTGGGGGTGTCGGCGGGCGGCCTCGACGGCCCGAGCAGCACGATCACCGACTTGGCCTCGTACACGGGCGGCGTGCTCGCCAACGTCACCGCGGCGACGATCACCGTCAGGCCGACGCCGAGCGCGGTCAGGTACCAACGGCGACGCAACGTTCGCCCGACGCGCCACAGGTCCATATCGTCTGCTCCCTCGTGTTCCGCCACCACCGGCATGGGCACCAGTGGGCCAACAGAGACAAGAGCGACCACCGGCGGTGTTGATACGTGCCGGCTGCGACGTATCAACCCGCCCGGGTGCGGCTCATACGTGCTGTGAACCCAGTGCCGGCAGCAATGACCGATGTACCGCTCGTCGACGTCGTCGCCCAGCACCGCGACGTCGAGCGCGAGGTGTGGGCAGGCCTGTCGCGGTTGTTCGAGACCGGTGCCTATGTGCGCGGGCCCGATGTCGCCGCGTTCGAGGCGTCGTACGCCAACTTCGCAGGACGGTCTCATTGCGTGGGTGTCGCGAACGGAACGGACGCGATCGAGCTGGCGTTGCGAGCCCTCGACCTGCGACAAGGCGACGAGGTGATCGTGCCGGCGAGCACCTTCATCGCCACCGTCGAGGCGGTGCTGCACGTGGGTGGTCGGCCCGTGATCGTCGACGTCGACCCCGCGACGCTGCTCATGGACCCGAGGGCGGTGGCGGCTGCCGCGAGTCGCCGGACGCGGGCCATCGTGCCGGTCCACCTGCACGGGCAGATGGCGCCCGTCGAGCAGCTGGCCCCGATCGCCGAGGCGTGCGGCGCGGCGATCGTCGAGGACGCAGCGCAGGCACACGGCGCAACCCGGTACGGCGCCACGCCGGGCAGCCTCACCGCGGCGGCCACCACCAGCTTCTATCCGGGCAAGAACCTCGGCGCCTACGGCGACGCCGGTGCCCTGCTGACCGATTCATCTGACCTCGCCGATAAGGTCCGGCGGCTCGCGGACCACAATGTCGCCGGCCCCGACATCCGGCCACGCCCGGGTCGCAACTCCCGTCTCGACGCCATCCAGGCGCTCGTGCTGACCGCCAAGCTCCCCCACCTCGACGGGTGGAACCGGGCCCGCCGCACCTGCGCGGCCCGCTACCACGCCCTCCTCGTCGACTTCGACCTCACCCTCCCGTCCACCCTGACCGGCAACGAACACGTGTGGCATGTCTACGCGGTGCGGGTCGCCGCGGGTGTGCGCGACCGGGTGCTCGAAGCCCTCCGCGCCCGCGGCATCGGCGCCGGGATCCACTACCGCCTGCCCGTCCACCTCGACCCGGCGGTCGCCCACCTCGGCTACCGACAGGGCGACATGCCGAACGCCGAGCGGGCCGCGGCCGAGATGCTCTCGCTGCCCATCCACCCCCACCTGAGCGAGTCAGATCAAGTGCGGGTCGTCGAGGTCCTGGGAGCGGCGCTGTGAACAGAACAGATGTGGGGATCACCATCCACCCGTCGGCGTTGTGCGAGTCCGCATCGATCGGGGCCGGCACGCGCATCTGGGCATTCGCTCACGTGATGCCGGGTGCCGTGATCGGGCGGGCGTGCAACATCGGTGACCACTGCTTCGTCGAGGGTGGAGCGCGGCTCGGCGACCGGGTGACGGTGAAGAACGGGGTGAGCGTGTGGGAGGGCGTGATGCTGTCCGACGACGTCTTCGTCGGACCGAACGTCGCGTTCACGAACGACCCGTTGCCCCGCGCGATTCCCCACCGGACCCAGGCCGACGACCTGTTGCCCACGGTGGTGCGCCAGAGCGCGACCCTCGGCGCCAACTCCACCATCATGTGCGGCCACGTCATCGGCCGGCATGCGTTCGTCGCCGCAGGCAGCGTGGTCACGCGCGATGTCCCTGCCCATGTGCTCGTGATGGGCGCGCCCGCCCGACCGGCTGGCTGGATCTGCCAGTGCGGCCAGCAGCTGGACACGTTGGCGTGCGACCGTTGCGGCACCCGCTTCACGCGCCAGACCGACGACGGGCTCAGGATCGAAACCACGCGGTAGGTCTCGGCGACCCCGTCGAGACCAGCTCGCTCAAGGTGACGCTCGACAACCCGAGAGCGGTCAAGCCGTCCAGCGTGGCTCGCACGGCCCTGGCCCGATCCAGGCCCCACACCGGGTGGTCCAAAGGAGGCGGTGGCATGAGCCCGTCGTGCAGCAAGACGATCGAACCGGGCCTCGCCTGGCCGACGACCTGCGCAGCCACATCCTGCCAGGCCGCATGCTCCCAGTCCGTACCGTGCGGGCCCCACACCACCACGTCGAGGCCGATCCGCCGCGCCGCCCGATAGGAGTGCAACGTCTGCGCCCCGTACGGCGGGCGGAACCAGTGCACGGCCTCGCCCACCAGCCGCTCGAGGCGCTGCTTGCCCTGCCCGAGATGCTCTTCGACCGGGTAGCGCGGGTCGGACAGGCGCCCGTGGGTCATGCCGTGGAGCCCGACATCGTGCCCCTCGGCAACCATGCGTGCGACCAGGTCCGCGTTGCGCTCCGCCGCCGGCACGAGCAAGAAGAACGACGCGTGCATCCCCCGGCCCGCCAGCTCGTCGAGCACCCGCGGGGTCCACCGCCGATCTGGACCGTCGTCGAACGTGAGCGAGAGGACGGGCTCGGACGTGTGCACTCCGGCCAGCGAGCCGACGACCGAGCCCGCGACGCCATCGACCACCCGGCGAGCGACACGCCGGCCGGTGGGGCCGAGCCCCTCGCGGACCTGCTCTCGCAGCCTCATGGCGACAGACCCATCGCCTCGGCCACGCGAGCGGCGACGACCGGCCAGGTGTGGCGGGCGACGGCTCGCTGGCGCGCCGCTTCGCCCATGGCCAGGACGTCGGCGGGCGACGACAGGAACCGCACCACGGCCGCCGCGAGCGCGTCCGTGCTCCGATCGGCCACCAAGATGCCCGTGACACCGTCCTCGATGACCTCCGCGCGGCTCTGCTCGTCGAAGCCCACGGCCGGCACGCCCATCAGGGCCGCCTCGAGCAGGACGTTCGGATAGGCGTCGAAGTCAGATGTCATCACCAGACACGACGCGCGCGAGTAGAGGTCGAGGAGACGACCGCGCTCGGCCGCGATGTTTGGCTCGAGCCGACCCACCACCTCGACGCCGTCGCCTCGCAGGTCGGGGCTGCAACCGACCACCACCAGGCGAGCTCCCGGCACCGCCGCGCGGATCCGGGGCCAGACGCTGCCGAGCACGGGTCCGCCCTTGAGCGCCCAGTCGGTGCCGACGAACAACGCGATCGGACGGGCCGGGTCGACGGCGCGACGGCGCTCACCGGTGATGTTGGCGCCGGCGCCCACGACCTGCACCCGTTGGGGTGGAACCCGGTAGTCCTCGACCACGCTGGCGGCCGCCCACTCGGACAGCGTGAAGACCGCCTCGCTGCTCGCGAACACCTTGGCCTGCCACTCGACGGCCTCGCGCAGCACCCGTCCGTTCGCATGGCTCACCGAGAACTCACCGGCCGCGACGGCCTGGGGCACGGTGCAGTCCGTGACGCAGAACCGCCGCACGCCGGGTGCGTCGACGACGACGTGCGTGCCCACCTGCAACACGTGGGTCGCGCCACCCCGGGCCGCGAGGCGTCGGCTCACGAGACGGGAACAGCGCTCTGCGCTCGACCGTGACCAGTACCAGGCCGGGTTGACGATCGGCACGCGACGACCAGCGGACCGCAAGCGGGGCAGCGCCGACAGCCGCACCGCACCCCGTGCCAGATCGATCGGCCCGATGTGGCGCGAGGAGAGCGGAACGAGCGGGACACCTCGATCGGCGAGCGCGCCGAACAGTCCGGCGCTGTAGCCGCTGAAAGTGCGGCGATCGAGCGGATCGGTGGTGGCTACCGCAGCGAGGCGCACGATCGTTCCTCGCCACCGGCGACTTCGGGCCGTGCGCAGGCGTGGAGCAGCGCCGACTCGACCTGCGCCCCAGCGTCCTCCCAGCGGAGGTGGCTGACGCTGGCCGAGGCCTGCTCGGCGCGCGAGACCGAAGCTCGGTCCGACTCCTCGGCGAGCGCCGCGGCCAGCAGATCCGGGGTTGGCGCCACGTACCGCAGGTAGGGGTTGTCGAAGACCTCCCGGTTGTTCGGGCCGTCGTTCACGACGGGGATGCAGCCCGCCGCGAGGAGCTCGAGGGGCAGCAACGACAGGTTCGTCAGCGACAACACCAGCCCGGCGGCGCAACGATTGAGGAGCTCGTTGATCGCCGCTGGCGTCAGCACACCATGACAGGTGGCAGCGAAGGGCACGGAACGTCGACCGAGGTCCTCGCCGAACAGGTGGATGTCGATGTCGGGCCGGTCAGCCGCCAAGCGCTGCAGCGCGAGCATGCCGAGCTCGTAACCCCGACGTGGCGTCAGCGGCCGGGCGTAGAACACGATCCCCGACCGCGGCGACCGCGCTCGAACCCGGTAGGAGTCCGCGTCGACACCGAAGTCGAACGGGTCGCACGACATGCCGTAGTCGCGGCGCAGCTTGGCAGCCAACCAACGTCCGGCAGTGATCCCGTGGAGGCCGAACGTGTACGTGGCCTCGGCCAAGGCCGCGTCGGAGCCCGCCGGGTGGAACGACGGCTCGAAGTCCTGCACCAGGTAGCAGCGTGCCGCTGACGTGGCGGCGCGGCGCAAGACATACGCGGTGGGCCACGACGTGGCGATCAGCGCGTCGAGCGCGGGGACCTGAGCTCCAGGAGGCTCGACGAGCTCTGCCGCGTCGGCGACGACGGCTCCCATGCGGGGGAAGTGGGCCCGCAACACCGCCACCGTCGACGCCACATCGCCGGGACAGTGGCGGTCGTAGACGTAGATGCGGTTCTCGTGACCACGGCGCTCGAGGTCGCGGACGAAGCGGAGCAAGGTGGTGTGGCCACCGGAGCCCGCCGAGGGCGGTTCGATGATCCAGCCGATCCGCAAGCCCGCGGTGGAGGTCACGGCACGACCTCGGAGGGTTGCCCCGACGGGCGCGAGCACCTCTTGGATGGCCACGCCCGGCCCGTCGTCAGGAACCAGGAGGCGCTCCCCGACCTTCGTGGCTGCCCGGGCGATCAGCGGGCGCATGCCGCCGGCTCGCAGGCCTGCGCCGAGCTGCCGGATCCGCCGCCTCACGAGAGCGGTCCGCTCGTCACGCTGCATCAGACACCGCCGTGTCGATGAGCGTGCGCGCTCGGCGAGGGACCAGCGGCCACACGACGAGCAGATGGACGGCAAGCCCGGCGAGCCCCGCGGCCGCAAGGCTCGCCACGAGCCCCGGAACCGCTCGCTGGACGCAGACCGCCACCGCCGCAGCGGCGACCGCACCGCCGACCGGCCGCACCAACGATGCGCCCACCTGCCGTCGGGGTATGCCGCGGCGAGCGAGCACCCCCAGGTAGATCGGCGTGATCACCCCACCGGCGACGGCGATCTGGCCGAGACCGACGCCGCCGATCCCGCCCAGGTGCGCACCAGCGGCCAGGACCGGCACGAGCAGCGCCAACCAGGTGAGCTGCACCCACAACACGATGCGCGACAGGCCCAGCGCGACGAGGTAGTCGTACGTCAGCTCGAAGGCGACCCGCAAGCCGCCGAGCACCGCCAGCCAGCGCAGGGCGTCAGCCGCCGGGTCCCACCGCGACCCGTACACCAACCGGATCGCCGGAAGCGCCAGCGCTCCCAGCAGCGCGCAGACCGGCAGGGCCACCGCCATCAGCTGACCCAGCGAGCGGGTGAATCCCGATCGCAGCGCCTCGGGCTCGGCCAGCAGCCGGGCGAAGCCCGGGAGCGACACGGCCCGGACACTGGTCGAAAACAGGTTCACCGGCCAGCTCGCCAAGTTGAACGCCAGCACATAGCAACCGAGCGCCGTCGCGCCGAGCAGTCGACCGACCACGACGTAATCGACGTTCAAGATGGCGAAGACCAGCAGACTGGACGCGGCGAGGGGAAGGCCGAACCTGAGGAGCCGGCGAGCCTCGTCCGGATCGAATCCGGGGATGTGACGCGAAGGCGACTTCCACACCAGGACCAGGCCCGACGCCGCGTTGCTGGCAACCCATGCCCAGGCAAGGCTCGACGGCCCGAAGCCCGCGGCGGCAAGCGGCACGGCCAAGCCGATCGACACCACCAAGCTGGTGACGTCGGCCGCCATGCGGACATCCTGGCGAAACTGCTGCTGCACCAGTGCGGACGGCACCGCAGTGGCACCGGCCACGACGATGGCCAAGCTCAGGATCCGCAGCGATCCGACCGCGCCCGGCGTGCGCATCACATCGGCGACCGTGGGCGCCGAGAGAAAGCACCCGACGGCGAGCACCGATGCCGACACCACTGCGATGGTCGTCACCGTCGGTGCGATCGCGTCGGTGTGGTCGGGCTCGCGCACCAGCGCCACCGAGACCCCCATCTCGCTCACGTTCACCACGAGGCTGAACGCCACGAGCGCGACCGTGAACACCCCGAAGACCTCCGGGGCCAACAGGTGGGCCAAGACGATCCCCGTCACGAGCTGCCCGGCCCGACCGGCGGCGTTGTTGCACAGGCTCCACACCAGACCGGCGCGCACCTCGCGTCGCAGATCGCCCGATCGCCGCCAGTCGACATCGGACCCGCGGCGCCTGGCGCGGACGCCGATCACGACGGCCAGGCGGACCGCACGACCGCCGCGACGCGATCGAGGTCGTCGAGGGTGAGGCCATGGTGGAGCGGCAGGACCAGTGACCGCTTGGTCAGTTCCTCGGTGACCGGCAGCGCAAGAGCCGCCGCCCCGGCGTGGACGGGCTCGAGGTGGGCGGCCATGAAGCCTCGGCGGGCCGAGATGCCCTCGACGAGGAGCTGCCGGAGCAGTTCGTCGCGCCGGCCTGCGCACCCCTCCGGAAGCGTGATCCAAAACGACTGGAAGTTCGCACGGCCCCACGGCGGGTCCGCGACGCAGGTGATGCCGGGGAGGTCGCCGAGCGCGCGGCGGTAGTGGGCGGCCAGCTCCCGTCGCCGGCTCACGAGCTCATCGAGCCGTCCGAGCTGGACGAGACCGACCGCTGCCTGGATGTCGGTCATGCGGTAGTTGAACCCCCGCTCCACGTAGTGCTCAGGCGACGTGGAGCGGGCGCGGTGGCGCTCGGAGGCGTTCACGTCCACGCCGTGATCACGAAGTCGGCGCAACCGCGTGGCGTCGCCTGACCGGCGAGCCATCACCATGCCGCCTTCGCCGGTGGTGAGGATCTTGCGGGCGTGGAAGGAGAACACGACCAGGTCGGAGTGCGACCCGATCGGCCGGCCGTCGTACGTGGAGCCGATCGCACACGCCGCGTCTTCGACCACTGTGACCCCCAACGGATCGCACATCGCGTGCATCCCGGCGACGTCGGCGGGAGTCCCCCCTTGGTGCACCAGCAGCACCGCCCGGGTGCGCGGTGTGAGCGCGGCAGCCACCGACGCGGGGGTGAGGTTCTGGGTCGCGGCATCGACATCGGCGAAGACCGGAGTGGCCCCGACGTACGTCGGCGCGTTCGCCGACGCGATGAACGACAGCGACGGGACCACCACCTCGTCGCCCTGGCCGACCCCGGCCACGGCCAGGGCGAGGTGGAGGCCGGCGGTGGCCGATGACAGCGCAACGCCGTGCTCAGCTCCCACGACGTCGGCGACCGCCCGCTCAAACGCCTCGACGCGCGGCCCTTGCGCCACCCAACCTGAAGCGATCGCGTCGGCCGCGGCCATCTGCTCTGCCTCGCTGAACCAGGGCTTCGCGACCTCGATCACGTCACACCCAACTTCGATCGGGGACGGCCGCAGCGAGCGCCGCGACCTCAGGGCCCCCCAGCCCGGCCAACCGCCCGGCCAGGTCGGCCAGCCCATCCCGCAGCGCGATGCGGGGGCGGTGATCCAGCAGCTCGCGGGCCAGCGTCGAGTCGGCCACCAGGCGTGACACATCGCCGGGTCGCGCGTCGGAGTACATCACCGTGACCCGCTGCCCGGTCGCCGAGGCGACCGCGTCGAGCAGCTCGTTGACGCTCGTCTCCACCCCCGACCCGACGTTCACGACCTCGCCGCCGAGTCCGGGGGTCACTCCGGCGCGGGCGATCGTCAGCGCGCTGTCGTACACATGCGTGAAGTCTCGGGTCTGGTTGCCGTCGCCGTACACGACGAGCGGGTCGCCGCTCATCGCCCGCACCAGGAACCGGGGGATCACCTCGCCGCTGTCGCCTTCGTGGTGCGAGCGGGGTCCGTAGCTGTTGAAGGGGCGCACGACCACGACGTCGAGGTCATGGCAACGGTGGTAGGCCCGTGCGTAGCACTCCCCCGCGAGCTTGCTGGCGCCGTACACGGTGTGCGGGCTGGTCGGGTGGGCTTCGGTCATCGGCGCCCACTGGGCCGTCCCGTACACCTCTGACGACGACACATGCACGACGCGGCCGATGTTCCGGGCACGCGCCGCCTCGAGGACCCTGAGCGTCCCACCTGCGTTGACCTCATGGTTCTCGCGTGGGAAGAGCAACGAGTGGCGAACGCCGAGACACGCGAGGTGGAACACGATGTCGATGCCAGCCATGGCGTGGGAGAGGCCCCGCCCGTCGCGCACGTCGCCGGTCACCAGCACCGGAGCTGCGCCCACCTCCCCCGCGCAGCCAAGGAGGTTCTCGAAGCGGCCGGTCGCCTCGTTGTCGAACACGGTGACCTCGGCCCCGCTGGCGAGCAGGACCCGGGACAGACTCGAGCCGATGAACCCGGCGCCGCCGGTGACGAGGACGCGGCGACCGGCCAGCCCGGCCGCGGTGAAGTCCTGGATCTCCTCCATCACAGGTCACCCGTCCTCGACCAGCGCCAAGTGGTGACGACGTCGCGCACGCGACCCGCTGCAGCCACGCCGGCGAGCGGGGGCATCCAGCGGCTGACCCGCGGCCCGAGGCGACGGCGGAGGCGCAGGCCGGCTGCTTCCGGAAGCGACTGAGCTGCTTCGTAAGTGGACTCCGCGAACTCCACGAGACGGGCCACGGTCCGGTCCGAGACCCGGTCGTGGTCGTATGCCCGTGACGCTTTGTGCAGCGCCTCGCGGGCGAGGGCCCGGCGGTAGTCGTCCTCGAGCACGTCCGCGTCGACGACGAACAGCCGCTGGTAAGTGAAGAAGAGCTCGAACGCGGCGCGACGGTGGCACAGGTCGATCAGCGGATCGGCCAGGCGAGCGCGGAACATGCTGTTGGCGTGGCGCCGGTAGTAGGCCTGATCGGTGCCCCGCAGGTAGCCCACGTCTGCGTGGGCCGCACAACGAAGCCACAGCTCGAGGTCGCCGGTCATCGGCAACTCGTCGCGGTACGCGCCGATCCGACGGAGGAGGCTGGTCCGTACGACAGCCTCGGGTGAGCTGATGCAGTTCGTGCCGGCACGGCAGCGCGCCGCGATCCAGTCATTCCCGGCGCGGACCCGTCGGTGGCCGCCGCCGTGGCGAGCAAGCGGGAGCGCGCCATGCTCGAAGAACACCGTGCGTCCGTACACGAGCCCGACCGTGGGCTCGTCGTCGAGAAAGCGAGCGGCACGACCGAGAGCTCCCGGCACGACGGCGTCGTCGGCCGACAGCACCAGGGCGTAGTCGCCCGTGGCGCGAGCCAGCCCTTCGTTGTAGGTGGCGACGTGACCGAGTCGCTCGTCGTGCCGGGTGAACGTGATCCGGGAGTCGGTCGCCGCAAGGGCGGCCCCGATCGTGGGCGTGTCGTCGGTCGACGCGTCGTCGATGACGAGCACCTCGAGGTCGACGCCCGGGCGGTCGATGACGCTGTTGACGCACTGGCCGAGGTACGTGCCGTAGTCGTGGCACGGCACGACCACCGTCATCGTCCCCCGGGTCATCGCGCCACCCCGACCGGTGCCGGCATCGGGGCGGGGGCGATCGGCACCGCGGCACCGCCGCGCTCGAGGCTCGCCGGGATCGCTTCGAGGATCCGAAGCACGCGCGCGCCGCTCTCACCGTCGGTCAACGGGCGACGGTGAGACCGCACCGAGCCCACGAACTCGGCGACGACGCCCTGCAATGCTTCGCCGTCGCCGAGGGCCGGCGCGCGCATGTCGCCGAGCCGGTACGACACCAAGGCTTCGCGGCGACGTTCGTCATCGATGGGTTCGGCCATGGCGACACCGCGGTCGAAGACGCTGAGCCGCTGCGACGGGTTGAGGTCGTCCCAGACCATCATCTGGCGGCTCCCGCCGATGATCATCGTGCGGACCTTCGTCGGGCTCAGCCAGTTGACGTGTACGTGGGCCAAGGCACCGTTGCCGAGGAACAACGTGAGGTAGCCGACACAGGTTCGCCCCGCTCCGACCGGGTCGGAACCTTGCGCGGCGACGGCGATCGGGCGGAGCTCGGGCTCGACGATGAAGTCGATGATCGACAGGTCGTGCGGCGCGAGGTCCCAGAACACGTCGACGTCGGTCTGGACGAGGCCGAGGTTGATGCGCACGGAGTCGAGGTACTGGACCTCCCCCGCCACGTCCGAGTGGATGAGCTCACGCAGGTGCCGGACCACGGGCGAGTAGCAGTACGTGTGGTCGCACATGAGCACCAACCCGGCCGCCGACGCCTTGGCGATCAGGTCGTCTGCGTCGGCCGAGTCACACGCGATCGGCTTCTCGACGAGCACGTGTCGCCCGCTGTCGAGGCAGGCTCTGGCGAGCGACGCGTGCGTGGCCGCCGGCGTGGCGATCACCACCGCGTCGACCGCCGGGTCGGAAAGGACGTCGTCGAGCCGGTCGGTGGTGCGGGTCAGGGCGTACCGGCCGACCACGCGGCCAGTGCGCTCCGGGTCGAGGTCGCACACCCAGCGCAGGTCGACGTCGGGATGACCACGCAGGTTGCGGACCAAGTTCGGTCCCCAGTAGCCCGCGCCGATCACCGCTACTCCAGTGGTGTTCACGGTGCACTCCGTGCGTAGGTGGCTGTGTACGTCCCGCCCGCCGCGTTGAACACCGCGTACTGGATGCCCTTGATCGTCTGGAGCGTGAACGGAACGGCGGTGCCGTTCACCGTCAGCGACGTGATCGCTCCGGGCGACGTCGCGGAGAACGGCGCGGCCAGCGAAGTCGCCGGCAACATCCCCTGCAGGCCGGTGGCGCCAGGATCGGCCGACACGGTGAAGGTCAGATGCCCGTTGCTCCAGCTCGAGTTGCCGAACGACGACTTGGCCTTGGCGTCGAGCCAGGTGAGCATCTGCTTCGCCGAGACGACGGGCACCCCTCGGGCCTGAGCGCTGGCCACCACCGCGTCCGCCACCGGCGAGTCGCCGCTGTCGGTGTGGGCGTTGATCGTGAAGGCGCCGTAGTAGCCGAGCGGGCCGAGGGCGTCGTCGAGCAGCAAGTTGATCGTGCTCGGCTCGGGCTGGCCCGACTCGTCGGTGACCTGGGTGGCGAGCTGGTACACGTCGATCAGCGAGCCGTCGTCGTCGGCGAAGCGCATCGGCATGCCCGAGCCCGTGAAGAGACCGGGGTGGGTGGCCGCGGCCTGCACGGGCCACCAGTAGTAGTTGGCGTCGAGCCGCACGCCATGGGCGAGCTCGACCTTCGGCTGGCTCGCCCAGTCGCTCCACACGACGCAGTGCGTGCGGTTGTTCGACGGCGCGGGGATGCTCGGCAGTTGGGCGGCGAGCGCCGCGAGCTCCTCGGTCACGATCGAGTCGAGCGACGACTCGGTGAAGTCGTTGCAGTCGGTGTTGACGTGGGCGTCGAGGTCGAAGCCGGCAGCCTCATACAGCTGTGCCTGCGCGTCGCTGATCGGTGTGCCCGGGAAGATGTACGACGTCGACCGGAGGCAGGTCCACTGGGCGACCGAGCAACCGGGGGCGCTCTCGGCCAGGTCCTGGTCGAAGCGGCCGACGGTGCCGCCGTGCGCGTGGTCGTCGCCGGTCATGACCACGACGGCCTTGTAGCCCTTGGGGAAGTAGTTGAACCGAGGGAGCGGCCGTTTGGCCGCGTCCATCGTGATCATGAGGTTCGCCAACAGCCGCTGTTGTTCGTCGGCCTGCGGGATCGCCACCTTCGACAAGTCGAGCCAGTTCGTCTCCGGGTCGCTCGCCGAGGGGCCGTAGAAGAGGTCGTACGAACGGATCGGCGACGTGCCCATGCGGTGCTGCCCCGCCCACGCGATGTTCCCTTGCCGGGTCTCGACGATCGAGCGGGCGAGGTCGAAGGCGAACATGGCGACGTGCCCGGTGCCGTACGTCCGCATGGCCACGGCGGGTGACGTGGTCGCGGTGGTGGCGTCGCGGTAGAGGGAGGCGACGCTGGTGGCGCCGTTGAGCGTGTAGCGGTCGGCGGTGCCGTGGAACTGGATGGTCTGGTCGGTGATGCCGACGCCCGGGCCCGAGGCGGTCTGCACCTTCAGGTAGCCCTCGGCCAACGTGGTACCCGACGAGCGGAGGCCGAACAGCGAGGCGAGCGAGGTCGACGGCCGCATCGCGATCAGGTTCCCGCCGCCTTGCACCCACGACGACAACATCGACTTCTGCGCGTTCGTGACCGTCCGCGGGGTGAGGATCACCAGGTCATAGTTGGCGAGTGTCGACGCAGTGACCGAGGCGATGGGCTTGGTGGCGAACTCGTTGAGCCCCTCGGTGCGGAGGATCTCGCCGTAGTAGTCGCTGAAGCCGTTGCTCGGATCGGTGATCACGAGCACCGGCCCGCCGGTGCCGGACAGGGGCACCGCTGTCTGGGTCGAGAACGACCAGGTCGCCGGCGTAGCCATGGCGTTCCCGGCCAGGTCGCCAGCACCGCTGACTTTCACCGTGTAGGTGGTCCCGGCCGACAGCGCCGACGACGGGGAGAAGGTCGCGACCCGCGACGGGGCGTCGTACGACGTGGAGCCGGCCACGGCATGTCCGCTCGCGTCGGTGACCGTCATCGAGATCGACGACGACCTCACCGGTTCGCTGAACCCGGCGGTGATCAGCGACTCCGGTGGCACCGGGTCACCTGACAGGGGCGCGTGCGTGAGCACGGTCGGCGGCGTGGTGTCGGTGGCGGTGGTGGTGAAGACCACGTCGACCCAGTAGTTCGCCGACCCGTACGTCAGCGTCGGGAACGCGCTGGCACCGTCGGCGAAGACGCCGTTCGGGCCGCCGTCGCCGTCCTGGAACGCGTGGAGCGGACCGTTGTCGGCCCCGTGGTCGGCGAAGTACCCCGGATCGGCGGAGTAGTGCCCCGAGTCGGTGTGGTACGAGGCCACGTACGTGCCCCCGGCGCTGATCGGTACCGGCTGGGGGAACAGCACCTGTTGCCACCCCGATGCGGTCTCGTTCGTGAACGTGGCGGTGCCGAGGAGCTTGCCGCCAACGCTCCACAGATCAGCGAGGTGGGTGCCCGTGTTGGCCGCGCTCTTGTAGAAGCGGAGACCGGTGACGTAGCCGTTGGTCGAGGACGTGAAGCGCATGCCGAGCTCGAGCGGGCCGCTGTTGACGGCGTCGACGACCTGCGGTGTAGGGGTGCCCCACAACGATGCGGTGCCGCTCGGCGTGAACGACCACACGTAGGGCGCAGCGAGCGCGTTGCCCGCGGTGTCCTTGGCAGCCTGCACCGTCGCCGTGTACGTGGCCGAGCGATCGAGCGCCGCCGAGGGCTGGAACGTCGACGTGAGCGTGTCGGCGTCATAAGTCGTCGTGCCGGTCAGCTGATGACCAACGCTGTCCTGCAGCCGGATCACGACGCTCGACGGTTGGACCGGCTCGCTGAACGTCGCGCTGATCGGTGCGTTCACCGGCACCCCGCTCGCGCCCGACGGGGGCTTGACCGAGGCAACCGTCGGTGGAGTCGTGTCGGCGGCGGAGGTCGCGAAGACCACGTCGACCCAGTAGTTGATCGAGGCCCACGAGTCGGCCGGGAACGCGCTCGAACCGATGTGGTACACGCCGTTCTTGGTGCCGTTGCGGTCCGGCATGGCATGGAGCGGCGGCGAGTCGACACCGTTGAGCAGCGCGCCGCCGTCCGCTTCGTAGTGGCCGTTGGGGGCGAAGTAGGAGGCGACGTAGACGTTGCCGGGCGCCACCGCTACCGGGTTCGTGAAGGTTGCGGTCTGCCACCCGCTCGCCGACTCGTTCGTGAACGTCGCGGTGCCGAGCAGCGTGCCGGATGCCGTCCAGACGTGACCGAGGTGGGTCCCGGTGTTGCCGTCGGCCTTGTAGAACCGCACGCCGGTGATGTAGCCGGGCGTGTCGGTCGAGAACTGCACGCCGAGCTCGACGGCGGTCGAGTCGGTCACCGCCGGGTTCGCGGGGGTGGCGGTGGCGGGCCAGATCGAGCACGGGCAGGCGCGCGTCCCCACGCTGAACGACCAGCTGTAGGGCGCCGCCATGGCATTGCCAGCGAGGTCCTTCACACCAGCGACCGTCGCGGTGTACGTGCCGTCCGCCAGCGAGGACGTCGGCGTCAGCGTCACCGTCGACGAGGCGGCGTCGTACGCGACCGATGACGGCACCGTCGCACCGCTCGTGCCTTTCAGGGTGAAGTTCACCGTCGAGGGTTGCACCGGCTCGCTGAAGGTCGCCGACGGCGTGCTTGCGCTGGGCACCGCGGTCGCGTTCGAGGCCGGTTGCTGCGCCACGACGGTGGGCGGCGTCGTGTCGGTCGCCTGGGTGACGAAGGTGAGATCGACCCAGTAGTTGGCCGAGCGATACGAGCTCGACGGGAAGCCCGTCGCCCCGGTCTTGTACACGCCGTTCCCGTCGCTGCCATCGGCTGGGGCGACCAGCGGCGGGTTGCTGACCGGCGTGGCGAAGTAGCCGAAGTCAGCGGCGTAGTGCCCGGCGTCGGTGTGGTACGACGCGATGTACGTGCCGCCGGCGGCGACGGGCACCGGCTGGGAGAACGTCGCCTGCTGCCAGCCCGATGCCGTCTCGCTCGTGAACACGACGGTCGCCAGCAGGGCACCCGACGTGGTCCACAAGTTGCCGATGTGCGTCCCGGTGTTCGCCGCTGACTTGTAGAAGCGGACCCCGGTCACATAGCCGGCCGTGGTCGGGGTGAAGCGCACGCCGACCTCGACGGCGCTCGCGTCACCGGCATCCGGCGTCACCGGCGTGTCGGTCGGCGCGAAGAGGCTGCACGGACACGTTGCGTCGGCACTTGCGCTCGTCGCTGATGGCACGGCACCTGCGCCCCGAGTCGACGGCGCCGCCGCCGCCATCGAGGCGCCCGGGGCGGTCGCCGTCACCGTCCACATCAGGGCGACCACTGCGCCGATGACGAAGGCTCGCCGCGGCACGCCGGTTGCGATCCGGTTCCAGGTCATTGCCGGTACGAGCCGCCACCGCGGCTCTTGATACCGGCTAACAACGCGTATCAGGCCGCCGACGGCGCGGCTCTGCTCCCAACATGAGGACGTCGTCGCCATTGCACTTGTCGCAGGCGATCGCCGATCTGTTCGTGGTGGGCGCGACCTGGGTGGCCGTGTTGATGGTCGCGGGACCGGGCCAGGGCCAGCTCGATCCTCGACCTGGCCTCCTCCTCGCCGCTGCCGCCTCGCTCGCCTGCGTGACGGGCCTGGCGATGGCGGGCGCGTACGCGAGGGCCGCATCGGGACTGCGCGCCCTTGCGCTGGCTCGCCTGGTCCGGGGCGTCCCGATCCCCGCGGTCACCGTGCTCGTCCTGGTCACACCCCTGCGCGTCACCGTGTCGTTGAGCCGTGTCGTGGCGGGCGCGACGTGGACGCTCGTCGCCCTGGCGGTCACGCACTCCGCGTTCGACCGATGGCTGGCACGTCGGCGCCGGCAAGGCCGGTTCTTGCAGCCGATGCTGCTGGTCGGCAACAGCCGAGCCGCCCACGACCTGTACCAGCACCTGGCGACCCGCCCCGACACCGGCTACCGGCTGGTCGGCTTCGTCGCCGACTTCGGCACACCCCACGAGCCTCCGCTGACCCTGGACGACCTCGGATCGACGGCGGACGCGGTCAAGATCGCACGGTCGCGCGGCGCGTGCGGGCTGCTCATCGAACAAGGGGCGCTCCCCCGCGCCCAGTTGGCGCGACTGGTACGGGCCGCGTTCGGCGCTGGGTTGAGCATCCAGATCTTCGGTGGGATCGCCAACCTGGACCATCGCCGGGTGCATCCCGTTCCCGTCGCGCACGAGCCGCTGTTGCACATCGAGCCGCCCCACCACGGCCCGATCCAACTCGTCGCCAAGCGGACGGTGGACGTCGCGATCGGCGCCACCGCGCTGATTCTCGCCGCGCCGGTGCTCCTGGCTGCTGCGGCCGCGATCCGACTCGGCGATCGGGGTCCAGCGTTGTTCCGGCAACAACGAGTGGGACGCGACGGCCACCTGTTCACGGTCCTCAAGTTCCGCACCATGACGACGGATGCAGATTCACGCAAGGCCCAGCTGCGCGCCGCGAACGAGCGCGACGACGGGCCGCTGTTCAAGCTCCGCGACGACCCTCGGGTGACGACCATTGGCCGGATCCTGCGACGCACCAGCATCGACGAGCTCCCACAGCTGTTCAACGTGCTGGCCGGCCACATGAGCCTCGTGGGCCCGCGGCCTGCCCTGCCCGAGGAAGTGGCCACGTTCGACGAGGAGCTCCGGGGCCGCGCCCGTGTCCGACCCGGCATCACCGGGTTGTGGCAGATCGAGGCCCGGGACAACCCCGCCTTCCACCCCTACCGACAGCTCGACCTCTTCTACGCCGACAACTGGACCCCCACGCTCGACCTCGCCATCTTGCTGGCCACAGTGCCGAGCGTGATCCGCCATGCCTGGAAGGGCGCGATGTCGCGGCGAGGGCCCAGCCAGCATCACCGCGGTGGGAGCGTGCAGATCGAGGTGGCATCGTGAAGATCGGGCTGTTGTCCGACGCCCACGGCGACCGGGGCGCGTTCGAGACCGGCGTGAGGGCGGTCGAAGGGCGCGGCGTCGACCGCATCTACTTCCTCGGCGACTCGGTGGGCTACACGCCCGGCGCCGCGGTGGTCGACGCGATCGACGAGCTGTGCATCCCCGCCATCGCCGGCAACCACGAGGCCATGGTGCTGGCCACCAAGCCCGGCGCGCCCGACGACCGCTACCACCTGGCGCAGACGAGGGCCGACCTCGGCGAGGAGCGCCTCGCCCGGATCGCGGCCTGGCCCCAGGCTCGGATCATCGGTGGCCGTGCCCTCCTCGTCCATGGCAGCCCGCGGGACTTCACGTACGAGTACGTGTATCCGGACTCGTCGCTCGCGCCGTTCGTGCCCTGTCCGTGGTCGGTGGTGTGCATGGGCCACACGCACCGCCCCTTCGTCCGCCGGGCAGGGCACACCACCTTCGTCAACGTGGGCAGCTGCGCGCTCCCGCGCGACGCCGACAGACGCGGCGCGGCGGCGATCGTCGACACCGACACCGCCGCCGCGGAGATCATCCGCTTCGACATCGACCGATCGGCACCCGTCGCCGTTTCGACAGGAGGCTTTGAGCAGTGAGACGCCGCCCCATCGTCATGATCACCGCCATCGGCGGCATCGGGGTCGGCGAGCAGATCCTCAAGGCGCTGCTCCTCGGCGGTGACTACCAGTTGATCGGCGCGGACATCGACCCCACGTGCCCGCAGTTCGCGCTCGCCGACACGTGCCTCGTCCTCCCGCCCGCATCCGACCCGACGTACCTCGACGAGCTGCTGGCGACGTGCCTGCGCCACCACGTGGAGGCGCTCTTCGTGGGCTCCGAAGCCGAGCTGCGGGTGCTCAGCCCCAACCGGCAACGCTTCGTCGACGCCGGGATCGTCGTCATGCTCGCGCCCGACGAGGTCATCACGACCTGCATGGACAAGCCCGCAACCGCGGCGTTCCTGGAGCTCCACGGCTTCGCCACCCCGCTCACCTGGTCCGCTGACGGCGCCGAACAGATCGACCGCTTTCCCGTAGTGGTGAAGCCGGCCCGCAACGGCGGCGGCTCGAGCGACTGCTACATCGCCCAGTCCTCGGACGAATTGCAGGTGCTGCTGTCGTACCTGGCGAGACGAGGCGCCGACATCATGGTGCAGGAGTACGTCGGCGACCCACAGAGCGAGTACACAGTCGGCGTCCTGCACGACCTCGACGGCCGCTTCGTCAACTCCATCGCCGTACACCGCAAGCTCACCAACCCCCTGTCCGTGCGCCAGGCTGTCCCCAACCTCACCGACCGATGGGACCTCGGCCCGAAGCTCGTCGTCAGCTCCGGCGTGAGCCAGGGCGACGTCGGCCCGTTCCCCGAGGTCACGGCAACCTGTGAGCGCATCGCCGCGGAGCTCGGCGCGCGTGGGCCCATCAACGTGCAGTGCCGGCTGGTCAACGACGAGGTCGTCGTGTTCGAGATCAACCCCCGCTTCTCGGGCACGACCTCCCTGCGCGCGATGGTCGGCTACAACGAACCTGACCTGCTGTTGCGCCAGCACCTGCTGGGTCAGCGCATCCCGCTGCGCTTCCCGTACGACTCCGCGACCGTTCTGCGATCGCTGCGCGAGTGGCACGTCCCGCGTGACCGGGGCCGTGGCGAGCCCAGCGGCCAGGCGACGTCGCTCGACGCTGCGCGGCCCGCAAGCGTCGCGCCCGTAGGGGACCGTGGCGCTGCAGGCGGCAGGTGAGTGCCCGCACGATCGAAGCCCACCGTCGCGGCAGCACCACGGCGGAACCGGATGAGACGCACCATCGAGTCGGCCATCGCAGTCGCCGTGACGGCCGGCTGCCTCAGCGCGTGCAGCACCCGCCCGAGCTCCCCGGGCCGGTCGTCGGCCTCCCCGGAGCCGTCGTCACCCTCCCGCGGCCCCTCCTCGCCACGTTCGTTGCACGGCTTGGAACCACTCTCGGGCACGCCCGACCCGCACACGCACTACGTCCGACCCGAGGCGTCGAACACAGGAGCGGCACCCGCACGCACCCTGACGGCCCTCGCCGGGCCCATCACCACGACCACCAACGGCCAGGTGATCGAGAACCGCGACATCACCGGTGGACGCATCAACGTCGCGAACGACGACGTCACCATCCGCAACGTGCGCCTCACCACCTCCGACTACTGGGGCATCTACCAGACCCCCGGCACCCGCAACCTCCGAATCGAGCACGTCACCTTGATCGGGAAGACCACCTGCGCGGGCTCCGCGATGAACGCCGGAGCCCAGGTCGATGACGGCTACATCGCCTACAGCGACATCTCCGGCTGGCCCGATGGACTCCGGATGGGCTCACACGACACGCTCGCGTACCAGAACTGGATCCACGGTCTCGCGACCTGCCTCACCGGCGATCCCGCCACCGAGACCCACAACGACGGGATCCAGCTGTCGGCCAACGCCACCGGTACCCATGCCACCGTGGTCGGCAACGCCGTGGATCCACACCGCCCGAACAACTCCGGACTCAACTCCAGCCTCTACGAGGACGGGACCTGGGGCGCGGTCGACAACAACGTGATCATCGGCAACTGGTTCGGTACGGGCGACTACCGACTCCGCCTCGACGGAAGCCACACCGTCGTGGCAGACAACGAGTTCGAGGCAGGCGCATCGTTCGGCGACGTTGCGGCTTCCCCCACCGCGACGCTCGAGCGGTGGGTGGGGAACGTGCGCAACACCGGCGCCCCGGTCACGTCACCCCGCTGAAGGTTAGAGAGCCACCCAGCCGCCCGGAAGTGGCGGCCTCGCGATCCGATCGCCACCGGCCTGCGGCGGAGCGGGAAACCGGTGGGCATGAGAGATTCGAACCCCTGACCCCCTGCGCGTCATCCGCTTCGGACGTCTGCCGACGTGTACCGGAGTCTTCGCAATCCCTTGCGCAACAACCGTCTGCTCCACCGACGCCCCCCGTCGTCCAGGCTCGACCACCGATGCATGGCTCCCTCAATGGCTCGCCAGGCAGCTGCCGACACCCAGGCAGCGGACTCCGCCTCGCGATCGACAACGGTTGCGAGCGCGATCTGCGGATAGCAGGGCGGGCGTCCCCGAGCTGTGAGGCGCCATGACACTTGTTCGCTTTCCACGCAGTACGCGCGTCGTCGCCCGTCACGCGAGCGACGACGGGCTCGACACCGGCGCGCTCGAAGCTGCGCTGCGCGAGGTGGTCGACGGCGAGGTTCGCTTCGACGCCGCCACCAGGGCGCTGTACGCCAACGACGGGTCGAACTTCCGGCGCGTGCCGATCGGCGTGGTGATCCCCCGCACCATCGACGACGTGGTGGCCGTGCACGAGGTGTGCCGGCGTCAGGGCGCGCCGATCTTGGCCCGGGGGTGCGGCACGAGCCTCTCGGGCGAGACCGTGAACCACGCCGTGGTGATCGACTTCACCAAGCATCTGCACCACATCGGCGACGTGGATCCCGACCGGCGCCTGGTACGGGTGGAGCCCGGGGCCATCAACGAGCAGGTGAACCATGCTGCCGTCGAGCACGGGCTCGCGTTCGGCCCCGACCCGGCCACCCACGCGTACTGCACGATCGGCGGCAACATCGGCAACAACTCCTGCGGCACGCACTCGCTGTTGTCGCGCCTCGCCGGCAACGGATCACGCACCTCCGACAACCTCGAATCGATGGAGGTCCTGACGTACGACGGCGTGCGGCTCCGGGTCGGGCCGACCAGCGACGCCGACATCGAGCGACGGATCGCCGAGGGCGGCAGGGTGGGCCAGATCTACCGCGACTTGCGCGAGTTGCGCGACCGCTACGGCGACGCGATCCGCAAACGCTTCGCGCCCATCCCCCGACGCGTCTCGGGCTACAACCTCGACGAGTTGCTTCCCGAGAACGGCTGCAACGTGGCGCGTGCGCTCGCCGGAACCGAGGGCACCTGCGTGACCGTGCTCGAGGCCACCCTCCAGCTCGTGCCCCACCCGCCGGAGCGCTCGTTGCTGGTGATCGGCTACCCCGACATCTACACCGTCGGCCGCCACCTGACCGAGATCGTCGACGCCCGCCCCACCGCCTGCGAAGCCATCGACCACGCGCTGTTCCACGCCGAGCGAGAGTCGGGGCTGAACCCCTCGGAGCTGTCGCTGCTCCCCGACGGCCAGGCCTGGGTGCTGGTGGAGATGGGCGGTGACACCAAAGCCGAGGCCGACGACCGGGCCGAGGAGCTGCGCAAGCGGCTGGCTGCCAGCGACGACCCACCGTCGGGCGCGTCGTTGTTCGACGACCCCGACCAGGAACAGCGCCTCTGGAAGGTGCGCGAGTCGGCCCTCGCTGCCGAGACGTTCCCGCAGGACGAGGCCGACCGATGGCAGGGGTGGGAGGACTCGGCCGTGCCGCCAGAGCGGATGGGCGACTACCTGCGTGACCTGCACGGGCTCCTCGACGACTTCGGCTACCACGGCGCCACGTACGGGCACCTGGCCGACGGCTGCGTGCACTCGTCGATCTCCTTCGACCTTCGCACCGCCGGCGGCCTCGGCGACTACCGACGGTTCCTCGAGGCGGCGGCCGATCTCGTGGTGTCGTACGGCGGGAGCCTGTCGGGCGAGCACGGCGACGGCCAGCAGCGCGCCGAGCTGTTGCCGCGCATGTTCGGCGACGAGCTGGTGCAGGCGTTCCGGGAGTTCAAGGCGATCTGGGATCCCGACGGGCGGATGAACCCCGGCAAGATCGTCGACCCCGATCGGTTCGACGAGCACCTCAAGCTCGGCACCGCCTACAACCCCTCACGACCGGCCACGGCGTTCGCCTATCCCGACGACCACGGCGACTTCGCGCACGCCACGTTGCGCTGCGTGGGCGTCGGCAAGTGCCGCACCCCCGAGGGCGTCGACGTGATGTGCCCGAGCTTCAGCGTGCTCGGCGAGGAGCAGCACACCACCCGCGGCCGCGCGCACCTGCTCGACGCGATGCTCCGCGGCGACGTGATCACCGACGGATGGCGCAGCCAGGAGGTCTTCGACGCGCTCGACTTGTGCCTCGCGTGCAAGGGATGCACGAACGACTGCCCGGTCAACGTCGACATGCCCACGTACAAAGCGGAGTTCTTGCACCACCACTGGGCCCGGCGCCTCCGGCCTCGCCACGCGTACGCGTTCGGGTTGATCGACCAGGCGGCACGGGTCGGCTCGCACGCGGCCACGCTCTACAACATCGCCGCGACCTCGCCGCTGGCCTCCGCGATCCGCTCTGCGGGCGGTGTGGCGCCCGAGCGCGAGCTGCCGAAGCTGGCGCACACCACGCTGCAGCGCTGGCACCGTCGCACCACGCGCAAGAGCCGCAGCGCGACCCACACCGGCGGCGACCGCCCGTCCGTCGTCTTGTGGCCCGACACGTTCAACAACTACTTCCACGCGGATGTCGGCATCGCTGCGGCAGAGGTGCTCGACGAAGGTGGGTTCGAGGTGCTGATGCCGCGCCGCCACGTGTGCTGCGGCCGACCGTTGTACGACTACGGATTCCTCGACATGGCCCGCCGCTACCTGCACCACGTGCTCGACGAGCTCCGCCCGTGGATCCGTGCGGGCATCCCGGTCGTGGGCATCGAGCCGAGCTGTCTCGCCGTGTTCAAAGACGAGCTACCAAAGCTTGTGCCCCATGACGACGATGCGCGCCGCCTCGCTGACAACGCCATGCACTTCGCCGAGTTCGTGGATCGCTACGAGCTCCCGCTCCCCCGCCGGTCGGGTGACGCGCTCTTGTGGGGGCACTGCCACCAGAAGGCGACCGGCGGGATCGATCCCGATGCACGGGTGCTCGCGCGCATGGGCTACGACGTCGAGACGCTGACCGGGGGATGCTGCGGCCTTGCCGGCTCCTGGGGCTATGAGGCCGATCACTACGACTTGTCGATGGCCTGCGGGGAGCAGGGAGTGCTCCCGGCCGTTCGAGCAGCGGCGCCGGACTCACTGGTCGTCGCCAACGGGTTCTCGTGCCAGACGCAGATCGCCACAGGCACCGATCGCCGCGCGCGGCACCTCGCGCAGGTCATCAACGACGCCAACTGACGGTCGTCGCGTCGGAGGTCAACCGTCGGTGTCACCGCGGCGGGCACGGTCCGCCGCGCGCACACCGATCCGGCCGCACGCCAGCACCAACACGCCGAGCCCGAGCGTCCAGGCGATGAAGCCCTCCGGCACGGGCCCGAGGTGACCGAGGTTGATCCCGCCGCGATCGTCGGGATGGTGCAGGTACTGCACATACGCCGCGATGTTCGCCACGTCACGATCGCTCAGCGCCGAGGGCGAGAAGGTGGGCATCTCGCCCGGGCCGGTGCGAACGGCTTCCGCCACGTCGACGCTGCTCGAGCGGTGCAAGCTCGGCGCCGCGTCGCCGTTCGCGAGCGCGCCGCCGGCACCCGCCGACTGATGGCACGCGGCGCACGCCTGCTGGTAGCGCGTCGCCCCCGCACCGAGGTCGGCGTCATCCGTGCGCACACGCGGCACCTCGGGGCCGTGCGTGAACGTCGACGCGTAGGCAACCAACGCGCGCACCTGCGCGGACGTGAACTTGGGCTCGTGACGCTCCACGCGTGCGTCGGGCGAGCTGAGCGGCATCCGTCCGGTGCGCACCATGAAGTCGACCGACGCCGTGCCCACGGCACGCAACGACGGACCGTTGGCGGTTCCGACGCCGGCGGCGCCGTGACACATCGCGCACGACCGGAGATACAGCACCCGGCCATCGGGGCCAGGCGCGGCTTCGCTCCGCCCCAGCCGCATGTCCGAGCCCGGCGCCGAAGCCGCCGCGCGCCCGCCTACCAGGCACCACGTGCCCGCCACGAGCGCGCACCCGAGCATCACCAGCAGCCATCGCGCGCGGCACACACACCGGCGCTGACCGGCACGCGGGCCGGCTAACAAACTCCGCTTCGCCACGCAGGCGTTTCGCGGCCGACGCAGCGGTCAGTTCCGCAAGCCGGATGCCGCCTGCCACTCGACGACCTCGCCCGCACACCGGCCGATGGGCGCACGCGCGCCATGGCGTCACGGTTGCGGTCGCCACGCTGCTGGGCAGCTCGGCGGTGACGGGCTGCGCGGAGACCCACTCGATGCTGCACCCGCACGGCCCCGACGCCGGGCGCATCGCGAACCTGACGTGGTTCATGCTGATCGTGGCAGGAGCCATCACGGCAGTCGTGTTCGTGTTGATGGTGGTCGGTCTGTACCGCAAAGGCAGGGGCGCGACCTCGGCCAGCCGCCGCCTGATCATGTACGGCGGGGTGGCGCTCCCCGCGGTGGTGCTCGGCACGTTGTCGGTGATGACGGTGTTCACGTTGCACCGCACCGAGAGCGCGGCCGCCCAGCGGGTGCAGATCGAGGTGATCGGCCACCAGTTCTGGTGGGAAGTGCGCTACCCCGGCACGGGAGCCGTGACGGCGAACGAGATCCACGTCCCGGTGGGCGAGGAAGTCGACCTCACCCTCCGGTCCGACGACGTGATCCACAGCCTCTGGGTGCCGGCCCTCGCGCAGAAGGTCGACATGATCCCCGGCCGCACGAACCACCTCGCACTCGAGGCAACGCACCCCGGCACGTACCGCGGCCAGTGCGCGGAGTTCTGCGGCGTGGAGCACGCCCAGATGATCTTCCAAGTCGTCGCCCAGCCCCCCGCGGCGTTCCACCGATGGCTCGCCCACCAGGCCGCACCCGCCGCTGCTCCCGCGTCGCCGGCCGCGCGAGCCGGACGCGCGGAGTTCCTGTCGCAAGCGTGCGCCGGCTGCCACACGGTGCGAGGCACACCGGCACACGGAAGCGAGGGCCCCGACCTCACCCACGTCGCCGACCGTGCACAGCTCGCGGCCGGAGCGATCCCCAACGACCCCGACTCGCTCCGACGTTGGATCGGCGACGCGCAGGCGATCAAGCCCGGCGCGCTCATGCCCGAGATGCCGATCGGGGCCCATGAGCTCGACCTCATCGCCGCGTACGTCGAGGCGCTGCAGTGATCCCGGTCGCAGCACCGGCACCGCCGTCGACCGGTCAGCCCGGCCCGGGCCCACGGGTCGGCGGCGATGCCGACCACGCGCTGACCGACGTGTGGGAGGACGATCCGGGCCTGCCCGGGTTCTTCACCACCGTCGACCACAAGCGGATCGGCATCCGTTACCTGGTGACGGCCGTGATCTTCTTGCTGATCGGCGGGATCGAAGCCTCCGTGATCCGCCTGCAGCTGGCCACGCCGAACGGCTCCATCGTGGGCGCGAACACGTACGACCAGATCATGACGATGCACGGCACGACCATGATCTTCTTGTTCAACACACCCGTCTTCGCGGGCTTCGGCAACTACCTGGTGCCGCTGCAGATCGGCGCACGCGACATGGCGTTCCCCCGCCTCAACGCGCTCAGCTACTGGATCTACGTGATGGCGGGGCTGTTCATGTACGGCGGCTTCGCGATCGGCGAGGTGCCCAACGGCGGCTGGTTCGCGTACACCCCGCTCACCGCATCGGCCTACTCACCGGGCCGCGGCCTCGACTTCTGGGCGCTCGGCATCACCTTCTTGGGCATCGCCACGACGGTGGGCGGCATCAACTTCATCGTGACGATCTTCCGGATGCGCGCCCCAGGCATGTCGTTCAACCGCCTGCCGCTGTTTTGCTGGGGAATCCTCACCATGAGCTTCATGATCGTGTTCGCCCTGCCGGCGATCACGCTGGCGGGCGCGCTGTTGGAGATGGACCGCACGTTCCACACCCGGTTCTTCGACGTGGCCCACGGCGGCGCGCCCCTGCTGTACCAGCACCTGTTCTGGATCTGGGGACACCCCGAGGTCTACATCCTGTTCATCCCCGCGACCGGGATCATCTCGATGATCATCCCGACCTTCGTGCGCCACCGGATCGTCGGCTACCCGGCGATCGCCGCGTCGCTGGTGGCCACCGGGTTCATCAGCTTCGGCCTGTGGGTGCACCACATGTTCGCCACCGGCACCCCGATGGTCGTGGCGAGCTTCTTTTCGATGGCCTCGATGGTGGTGGCCATCCCGAGCGGCGTGCAGATCTTCGCGTGGCTCGCCACGCTGCTCGCCGGCGAGAAGGTGCGCTTCGAGCCGCCGCTGCTGTTCGCCGTGGGCTTCATCGTGATCTTCGTGATCGGCGGCATGTCCGGGGTGATGGTGGGAGTCGTGCCGTTCGATCAGGCGGTCACCGACAGCTACTTCGTGGTGGCCCACTTCCACTACGTGCTCATCGGCGGCACCATGTTCCCGGTCTTCGCGGGTCTGTACTACTGGTTCCCGAAGTTCACCGGCCGGCTCCTGCACCGCGGCCTCGGCATCGCGTCGTTCTGGTTCATGTTCATCGGCACGAACGTGACGTTCTTCCCCCAGCACCTGCTCGGCTTCGACGGCATGCCGCGCCGCATCTACACGTACGCCAGCTCGACCGGCTGGGGCCCGTTGAACCTGCTGTCGTCGATCGGGGCGGGCGTGCTCGTGCTCGGCGTGGCGGCGTCGGTGGTCAACTTCGCCCACGCATGGCGCCGGGGACCGCAGGCGTCGGCCGACCCGTGGGGCGGCGAGACGCTCGAGTGGGCTGTGGAGTCGCCGCCGCCGCCGCACAACTTCGAGGCGGTGCCGGTCGTCGGGTCGGGCGAGCCGATGTGGGATCTCGCGCCCGGAACGCGCCTGGGCACGCTCGCCACGGTCGACGACGAGGACCTGACCCGGCCTGCCCACCGCCATCACCGTGCGTGGCTCACGTCACCGCTCGACGCCACCGAGCCCGAGATGACCACCATGCCCGGCCCCACGTGGTGGCCGTTCGTGTTGGCCCTCGGGATGCTCGTCGTGTGTGTGGGCATCGCCGGCCGCGCGGTGGTGGTCGACGGGATCGGCCTGGCCCTCATGGCGTTCGCGCTCGTGCGCTGGCACGACGTGGGAGGCAGCTGACGTGTCGGCCACCGACACCGGCATCGCTCGTGCACCGAGCGCGGTGGGACGCCGGCCCCTCGGCTGGTGGGGCATGGTGCTGCTCATCACGACCGAGGCCACCTTGTTCTCGCTGCTGCTGTTCGCGAACTTCTACCTGCGGGCCAACAACCATCCCTGGCCGCCCGCGGGCGTCGAGAAGCCGAAGCTGCTGCTGAGCGGGATCCGCTCGTTCATCTTGTGGGGATCGAGCATCCCGGCGGCGCTGGCCGAGCGGGCGTTGCGTCGCGACGACCTCCGACGCTTCCGCGCCATGTTGGTGGCCGCGCTGGTGATGGCCGCCGTGTTCCTGGCCGGCCACATCCAGGAGTACGTGGAGCTGTCGGCCGAGCTCACGCCCACCGACAGCGCCTACGGCTCGAGCTTCTACACGATCACCGGCCTGCACGCGATCCACCTGCTCGTCGGGATGGTCGTGCTCGCCTACCTCGTGGTGCAGAGCCTCCGAGGCCGCTACGACCCGGGCCGCCCCCGCACGGGCGCCACGTGCGGGATCATGTACTGGCACTTCGTCGACGTGGTCTGGCTCGCGGTGTACCCGTCGCTGTACCTGTCGGTGACCTGGTGACTGCGCACGCCCCGGCACCGCAACCGCAGCACGCTCCGGCCGTCACCGGGCGCCTGGTCTGGTTCGTGGTGGCCACGGGCCCGCTGGTGTGGATGGGGCACCTGGCCGGCAGCGCCGCGCTCGTGCCGCTGCAGTGCAGGCTCGGCACCACCTGGATGGTCAACGCGCTCACGGCGCTGTGCGCCGCGGTGATCGCCGCGTCGGTCGTGGCCGGCCACCTGTTGCGACGGCGTGCGCTCGCCGCCGGGAATCGGGCGGTCGCGTTCGTGGCGCTCGTGGGCCAGGCGTGGGGCGCCATATCGATCGCGGTCACCATCGTCGAAGGGCTCCCGAACGCGGTGCTGTCGTCGTGCCCGCGATGACCTTCCCGGTCGGGCGCTTCCTCACCACGTGGGAGATCGACCCAGCGGGGCTCCTCGCCGTGGCGGTGGCGGGGCTGGCGTACGAGCGCGGCCGACGCGCCATCCGGCGGCGAGCCGGGCCCGGTCGTGTGGTGCAGGCGAGCGGAGTCGCCTGCTACACGGCGGGCCTCGGCTGCGTGGTGCTCGCCTTGTGCTCGCCCCTCGGCGCGCTCGACGACACGCTGCTGTCGGCGCACATGGGCCAGCACCTGCTGCTCGGGCTCGTCGCGCCGCTCCTGGTGGTGGTGGGCCGCCCCGCCACGGTCATCGCCTGGGGGCTGCGGCCGACGGAACGCCACGCGCTCACCGATGCCTGGCGGCGCTCGCCGCTCGGGCGCGTGAGGCGGGGCAGCGCCGGAGTGATGATCGCCGCCGTGGCCTTCCATGTGGGGGCGTGGTGGGTGTGGCACCTGCCGCCCGCGTTCGACCTCGCGCTGCGCAACGACCTGGTGCACGTGGGCGAGCACGCCACGCTGTTCGCCTCGGGCCTGGTGCTGTGGTGGGTCGTGGTGGGCATCCGCTGGCGCGATCGCACCGGCATGGCCGTGCTGGCGCTCTTCGCCGCCGAAGTGGGCACCGGCATGCTCGCGGCGCTGATGGTGCTCGCCGACCACCCGCTGTACACCGTGTCGCCCGAGCTCGTCACGTGGGCGGTGCACCCGATGGCCGACCAGCAGCTCGGGGGCGTGATCATGTGGGTGCCCGGCGGGTTCGTGTACCTCGGCGCGGTCACGGTGTTGGTGGCGCGCTGGCTGGCACGGGGCCCGGCCCCGGCGACGCCTCCCGCCGCACCTCCCCCTCCCCCGCCGCCCCTTCGCTCCGAAGCAGATCGCGGCACCACCGCCACGCCAGCGCGCCGGTGACGGCCGGCAACGCGAACACGGCGATGCGCAACCCGGCGGTCATCGCGTTCACCGAGACGCCGAGGCGAGCGGCCAGCACGTCGTTGCCGCCGGCCACGAACAACACCGTGTAGAAGGTGAACGCGCCCACGCCGAGCGCCGTGCGCCACGGCCGGTCGCGTGGGCGCTCGAGCAGGTGGTGCTCGGCGCGATCTCCCGTGATCCGCTTCTCGACGAACGGCCACAGGTACAGGCCCAGGAACGTGAGGCCGGGCAACAGCACGGTCGGGAAGAACTGGTTCGGCAACGAGTACCCGCCGATGCGCACCTCCCACGGGGGAAAGAGGCGCATCGCGCCCTCGATCCACCCCATGTACCAGTCGGGCTGTGCCGCGGTGCTGACCGTGGCCGGGTCGTAAGGCCCGTACAGCCACACCGGGTTGATCTGGAATAGGCCACCGAGGAAGGCCAACACGGCCACCACCGAAAGCCCCATGGCGATCGAGCGCGCCGCGTACGTGGGCCACAACCGCGAGCCCACCACGTTGGACTCTTCGCGGCCCCGACCGGCGAACTGCGTGTGGGTCTGGCGCCACACCGACGCGAGGTGCAGCGCGAGCAGGGCCGCGATCACCGCCGGGATGATGAACACGTGCGCCACGAACAAGCGCTGGTTCATCGCGTTGCCGGGATACTCGCCGCCCCAAACCCAGAACGCCACGCGATCGCCGATCAGCGGGATGCCCTGTGCGATCGAGTAGCCGATGCGCAGCCCGGTGCCGCTGAGCAGGTCGTCGAGCAGCGAGTACCCGGCAAAGCCGTTGGCGATCGCGAGCACCAACAAAGTGACGCCGACCAACCAGTTGAGCTCGCGGGGTCGGCGGAAGGCGGCGGTGAAGAAGATGCGGCACAAGTGGGCCACGATCGCAGCGACGAACACGAGCGCAGCCCAGTGGTGCATCTGGCGAAAGAACAGTCCGAGGCGCACGTCGAAGCTCAAGCGGATCGACGACGCGTACGCCGCGCTCACCTGTTGGCCGGCCAACGGTGCGTACGAGCCGTGGTACACCACCTTGTTGGTGCCGGGGGTGAAGAAGAGCGCCAGGTACGTGCCGGTCGCCACCAGCACCATGAAGCAGTACAGGGCGATCTCCCCGAACAGGAACGAGAAGTGGTCGGGGAACACCTTGCCGAGGGCTTTGGTGACGAAATGGGCGGCGCCGAAGCGGTCATCCACCCAGCCGGCGGCGCGGCGCGAGATCATCCGGGAACCGCGAGGCCGGGTCATCGACGGTTCATCGATGCCATGACCCCGGACCGATCGGATCGCTGAAGTCGCCACCGGCCACGAGGTAGCCGTCGCGGTCGATGCGCAACGGCAGCTGCGGGAGCGAGCGGGTGGCGGGGCCGAACACCGGCCGGGCCCCGTCGGTCACGTCGAACATCGACTGGTGGCATGGGCACAGCAATCGATGCGACTCCGCCTCGTACAAGCCGACCGGGCATCCGGCGTGCGTGCACACCTTCGAGTACGCCACGCAGTCGTCGGGGTTCCATCCCTCGCGTCCCGGCCGGGCCCGGAACGGCACGTCGCCACAGCGCACGAGCACGGCCTGCGAGTCGGCCGAGCCCACAGCCCCCTCGGGAAAGATGGTCACCGCACTGCCCTCGTCGAGGTCGACCGGGCGCAGAGGCTCACCGTTCGCCGTCACCGCGCGCGTGCCGCGACGCCAGTCGGTGTGGCGCAGCGCCCCGTCGGGGTTGGGGCCGAGCGACCGCAGTGGCAAGAGCGCGCCCAGTGCGCTCGCGAACAGGCCGGCACCGAACAGGCCGCCGACCAGCCCTCGCCGGCTGAGCACGCGCCCGCCGGCCTCGAAGTCAGCAGCGAAGGCAGCGCGCTCGCGCTCGTCGGACCGGAGGGCGTGCCGTGGCTCGGTCTGCCCTCCGCCGGGCATGAAAGCGCGGGCCCACATACCCAAGCCCAACGCCATCCCCGCCGCTGCGACGAACACGCAGACGCCGGCCCATTGCGTCTGACCGCCGCGCCACGCCACCACGATGAACCCGATCGCGCCTGCGAGCCCAACGGCGAACGAGCCGGCGATCCACGTGTCGACGCCACGGCCGGGGGGAGGCGGCTTGGTTGGCATGGCGGTCACCCTCACGTCTGCGACGGTCAGGCCGCTTCCCCGCCCCCGGTCGCGGCAAACGGTTTGTCGCAACCCCCACCCGGTCAGCGTCCTGAGGGCTCGACACGCCCGCGACACAGGAGGCAATGCATGAGCGAGCAGCGACCCACACCCGAGTCGGAGCCGGGTTGGGATCCCCCCATCTCCTCCCTGCCCCAACAGGCGGTCGCCGTGTTCGACGGTGAGAGAGCGGCCCGGGATGCGGTCCAGGCGCTCGTGGCCGCCGGCGTGCGTCGCGAGGCGATCCGCGTCGGGGCGGAGCGAGATCGGCGCGCCGCGCTGCGCGGCGAGATGCGCGAGGAAGCCGACCACACCTTCGCCGGGCCTGCCGGCGCGCTGCCGAAGGAGGCCACGCGTGGTGCGGTGGCCATGGCGCTGGTGGGCGGCGGCGCGGGAGGCGTGATCGGCGCGCTGATCTCTCTCATCCCCTTCGGTGGGCACTGGTGGGTGCGCTTGGTGATCCTGGTGACCGTGGGCATCGCCGCCGGCTCCACGATCGGGTTCATCGCTGGCGGAGGGGCCATGGCCCGCGGGCCGGCCGAGCCGCCAGCCGCGGCCCGCGGCATCACGGTGGCGGTGCAGCCCGTGTCGTCAGAGGTGGTGGAGGTGCTGCGCAACGCCGCACCGTTGCGGGTCGACATGCTCACCGCGAACGGCGACACGCTCGGCGTGGTCACCACGGAAGCCGACCGTCGTGACGCGGACGACCGTGCCGGACCTGTCAGTCAGGCCGGCGAGCTCCTCCGAGAGGATCCCACGGCGCAGCGATCATGGGCGACCAATGGAGAGCGATCTGGCGATGACTGACCTCTGCTCACCCGCCAGGGGCACCGATCGCCGCGAGTCCGCGTGCGGGTCAGCACCGCTCCCCGCGCCGCCCGCGCCACCGGCACCGGCACCGGCACCGGCACCGAACCCGATCCCGGAACCGCGACCGATGTGAGCGCGCGTCACGGCTCGATCTGCCCTTCGCCCTTCACGTTGGCGCCGATCTCGGCGGCCTCTTCGTAGGCCCGCGACACGTTCGCGTCGGCCGCGTCGGCCTTGGTGTCCGCGGCAGCGATCTCCTCGTCGGTCGGGTCGCGATCCGCCGCGTGCCCCGTGAGGGCCTCGCGCTCCTCCTCGGCCTCGGTCGCTTCGTTTGGCTCGGTGGGTGCCATGTCGTCGGTCCTCCTGCTCGTCGGCCGGTTGACAAGTGCCGACGGCGATCGCACTTGCCGCCTCGACTGCAGCCAAACAGTCACCGAAGATGTCGACGCACTGCAGCGAGCCAGCGCTGGGCGTCGCGACGGGCGACGCGCGACGCGACCGAGTCGTCGGCCGTGGTTCGCACCGAGGTGCCGCGCCGGCGGCAGCGTCCGATCGCCCGCTCGACCACCACCCACGACATCACGTCGAGTGTGGCCTCGCGGAGATCGAGGTGCACGGCGCCGCGACCCGCGTCGGCTGCCTCGTCGAGCACCGCTCCGAGCTCGAGAGCCACGACCTCGTCGACTGGGCCGTGCACCGAGACGGCCGTGTGGTCTTCACGGCGCTCCACGACCAGCTGCTCGGCGCGGTGTTCCTGATCGTCGTGGTGATGGTCGATCATCGTGCTCGACGAGGGTCGGTCGACGGGTCGGGCGCGTGCCGGCGCCCGGGCTCGGTGCTTCTCAGGTCGGCATGACGAGCCGGCGGAGCCGCTGTGTGGCTGCAGCGAGCCAGCGCGACACCTGCATCTGGCTCACCCCGAACGCCGCGGCGATCTCCGACTGCGTCTCGTCGTCGATGTAGTAGCGACGGATCACCTCGCGCTCGCGGCTGCTCAGCTCGGTGAGCGCACGCATCAGGGACACGTGGTTCTCCGCTCGCTCGAAGTCGAGGTCGACGGGGTTGGGCGGCTCGACGGGGGTATCGCCAGGCCGCACCGCCCGGTCGAGCGAGCCGACCGAGCGTGCCTCCATGGCTTGGCGCACGGCGCCGATGCTCGCAGCCGAAACGCCGATCACCTCGGCCACCTGGCCATCAGTGGGTGCCGTGCCGAGCTCCAGGGTCAGGCGCTCGGTCTCGTGGCGAACGGGTCCGGCGAGCTCGTGAACCCGCCGGGGCACACGCATGGCCCAACCATGGTCGCGGAAGTGCCGCTTGATCGACCCTTCGATCGTGGGCGTGGCAAAGCCCTTGAACGGGATGCCCCGTGTCGAGTCGAAGCGCTCGATCGCCACCAGCAACGCTTCGGACGCGACCTGCACGAGGTCGTCGAGCGGCTCGCCCATGCGGTGCATGCGGTACGCGATCGATGTGGCGTACGGCAGGTACGCGTCGACGAGAGCAGCCCGGGTGTCGCTGCTCGCGCGCTGTTGGTGCCGCAGGTGCAGCTCCCAGAGCTCCAGCGGAACGGCGTTCGAGCCGTCGGGATCTCGCGGGACGGACGCCTGCGCGAGCGCCGGGAGCTCGACCTCGATCGTTGTGGTTGGCCGTGTCACGGTCTCTCCTCGATCGACTGTGCGTACGCCAGAGGCACGTCCCCAGGTGCAAGCGGTCGAAACGAAGTCACGCCGTGCGCAGGAGCTTCAGCAGTCGCGAGCGTGCAGTGCCAGCGCCATCAGCGTCCCACCGCCTTCTCGAGCTCGTGCTTGTTCATCTTCGATCGGCCCTTCACACCGCGTTCGCGTGCTTCCTGGTACAGCTGGCGGTACGTGCGCCCGCCCGGTCCGCGGTGCGAACGCAGGCCGCCGCGCCGCGCGGAGCTCAAGTCGTCGGTCGACGTGCGCGCGTGTTCCGAGGCCTCGCCGCTGCGAGCGCGCTCCTTGTTGACCGTGCGCGCCGCGATCTCTTCGGCCCGGCCGCCACGCCCGTGCTCCTCGAGACCCTCCTTGATGTGCTCGTACTGACGTTCGCGCTCGGCGCTCCAGCGGTTGGTGCCGTGCCGTGGCATGCAGCCTCCTTCTCGGTCGAAGTCTTCGAGCGCGCGCTGACCCCCGACCGCGACGTCAAACCGGTGTTTGCCACCAAGGGCCGCGGCTAGCGCAAGGGGTGTCGCCATCAGCTGCATGAGGAGGGGCCATGGCCCAGACCGTCGCCGACCAGATCCTGCAACGACTGCACGAGTGGGGTGTGCGCCACATCTTCGGCTACCCGGGCGACGGCATCAACGGGATCATCGGCTCGTTCGCCGAGCTCGACGACGCGCCACGGTTCGTGCAGGCACGCCACGAGGAGATGGCCGCGTTCGAGGCAACGGGCTACGCGAAGTTCTCGGGCGAGGTCGGGGTGTGTCTCGCCACTTCGGGCCCGGGTGCGATCCACCTGCTGAACGGCCTGTACGACGCCAAGCTCGATCACGTGCCCGTCGTGGCGATCGTGGGCCAGACCGCTCGCACCGCGATGGGCGGCAACTACCAACAAGAGGTCGATCTCAACACGTTGTTCAAAGACGTGGCCCACCACTACGTGCACACGGCGATGGTGCCCGAGCAGTTTCCGATGTTGATCGACCGGGCGATCCGAACGGCGTATGCCGAGCGGTGTCCCACGTGCATCATCGTGCCGTCCGATCTGCAAGACCTCCGGTGGGATCCGCCCACCCACGACTTCAAGATGGTGCCCGGCAGCTTGGGTTGGACGCCGCCGGACGCGGTGCCCGCGTCGTCGGACCTGCAGCGCGCCGCGGCGGTGCTCAACGCCGGCGAACGGGTGGCCGTCCTGGTCGGGCAGGGAGCGCGCGGGGCCCGCGACCAGGTGATCGACGTCGCCGACCGCCTCGGCGCGGGCGTGGCCAAAGCGCTGCTCGGCATGGACGTGCTCAGCGACGACTTGCCGTACGTCACCGGCGCGATAGGCCTGCTCGGCACAAAGCCGAGCTACGACCTGATGATGGAGTGCGACACCTTGTTGATGGTGGGGTCGAGCTTCCCGTACTCCCAGTTCCTGCCACCGTTCGGCCAGGCGCGGGGCGTGCAGATCGACCTCGACGGCACCATGATCGGCATCCGCTATCCGATGGAGGTGAACCTCGTCGGCGACGCGGCGGCCACCCTCTCTGCGCTCGTACCGCTGCTGGAGGCCAAGGCCGACCGCGCCTGGCGCGAGGGCATCGAGAGCGCCGTGGCGCGATGGTGTGAGGTGCTCGACGCCCAAGCGCACCAGGACGCCAATCCGATCAATCCTCAACGGCTCGTGTGGGAGCTGTCGTCGCGGATCCCGCACGACGCGATCGTGTCGAGCGACTCCGGCTCGGCGGCCAACTGGTACGCCCGGCACCTCCGGTTCCGGGGCGACATGCGCGGTTCTCTGTCGGGCACGTTGGCAACGATGGGCCCCGGCGTGCCGTACGCCATCGGCGCCAAGTTCGCCCACCCGGGCCGCCCCGCCATCGCACTCGTCGGGGACGGAGCGATGCAGATGAACGGGATCAACGAGCTCATCACCATCAAGCGCTACTGGCAGGAGTGGACCGACACCCGCCTGATCGTGGCGGTGTTGCACAACAACGACCTGAACCAGGTCACGTGGGAGCAGCGCGCGATGAGCGGCGACCCGAAGTTCGAGGGCTCCCAGACGCTGCCGGATTTCCCGTATGCCGACTACGCGATGAGCTTGGGGCTCGACGGGAAGGTCGTCGACGACCCCGGCGCGCTGGGTGACACGTGGGAGCGCGCGCTCGCCTCGGACCGGCCGTTCGTGATCGACGCGATCTGCGATCCCGAGGTGCCGCCGCTGCCGCCGCACGTCGAGCTCGAGCAGGCCACGTCGCTGCTCAAGGCGGTGATGAAGGGCGACCCTGCGTCGGCCGAGATCGTGCGCAACGGCTTTCGCGGCAAGCTCGAAGAGTTGCTGCACCGGTGAACCGGGCGCGATCGAGCGAACCGCGGGTCACCCGGGTGCGGGCTGCGGCCTACACGGTCCCCACCGATGCGCCCGAGTCCGACGGCACCCTTGCGTGGTCGTCGACCACGGCCGTGGTGGTCGAGGCCGACGCCGCGGGCCACACCGGCGTGGGCTACTCCTACACCGATGCCGCCGCCGTCGGGGTGGTGCACCGCCTCTTGGCCCCGGCTGTCGAGGGCTGCTCAGTGTTCGACGTGCGCGGCGCCAACGGGCGGATGCGCCGGGCGGTGCGCAACCTCGGCACCCATGGCATCGCCATGGCCGCGCTGTCAGCCGTGGATCTCGCGCTGTGGGACCTCGAGGCACGCGTGCTCGACCTACCACTCACCCACCTGCTGGGTGCCGTGCGGGACGGCGCTCCCGTGTACGGCAGCGGAGGGTTCACCAGCTACGACGACCAGCGTCTGGTCGAGCAGCTCTCGGGCTGGGCTGGCGACGGCGTGCCGTTCGTGAAGATGAAAGTCGGGCGGGAGCCCTCGCACGACCTGCACCGCGTGCGCGCGGCACGCCGGGCGATCGGGGTCGGTACCGAGTTGTTCGTCGACGCGAACGGCGCGTACTCCGCGTCCGACGCGGTGGCGTGGGCCGCACGATTCGCTGACGAGGGCGTGTCCTGGCTCGAAGAGCCCGTCACCTCCGAGGACCTGGCCGGCCTGCGCCGTGTCCGGGATCGGGCCCCGGCAGGCATGCAGGTCGCGGCCGGCGAGTACGCCGACTCGCCGTGGGTGTTCGAGCAACTCGCGCAAGGCGCGGTCGACGTGCTGCAGATCGACGCGACGCGCTGCGGTGGCATCACGGGCTTCCTCGACGCCGCCACGATTGCTGCCGCGCATGGCTTGCCGGTGTCCGCGCACTGCGCTCCGGCGGCGCATGCCGCGCCCGCGTGCGCCGCGCCGAACCTGGTGCACGTGGAGTGGTTCTGGGACCACACCCGCCTCGAACCGATGCTGTTCGACGGCGTGCCGGCCCGACGCGCCGACCGTGTGTATCCCCACCGCGACGCTTTCGGCAACGGGCTGACCCTCAAAGCGGTCGACGCTGGTGCGTACGCCGCATGAGACGGGTGGGCTCGAGCTCCGTCGACGGTGCGCCGGGGGTCGTGGTCGTGACCGGGGCGTCGGCCGGTGTCGGACGAGCGGTCGCGGAAGCCTTCGGTGCGCGCGGTGCTCGTGTCGGCCTGCTCGCGCGCGGTCGGGCGGGGCTCGACGGCGCGACCAGGTCCGTCCGCGAGGCGGGCGGTGAGGCACTCGCGGTGCCGACCGACGTCGCCGATCACCACCAGGTCGAGGACGCCGCGACCCGGATCGAACGGGAGCTCGGGCCGATCGACGTCTGGGTGAACGACGCGTTCAGCGCCGTGTTCGCGCCGTTCAGCGAGGTCACCGCGGCCGAGTTCCGCCGCGCGACCGAGGTGAGCTACCTCGGCTTCGTCTACGGCACGATGGCGGCGCTGCGTCGCATGCGGCCCCGCGACCGCGGCACGGTCGTGCAAGTGGGCTCCGCGCTCGCCTACCGCGGCATCCCGCTCCAGTCCGCGTACTGCGGCGCCAAGCACGCCATCCAGGGGTTCACCGAATCCGTGCGCTGCGAGCTCCTTCACGATCGCAGCGCAGTGCGGGTCACGATGGTGCAGCTCCCCGCGGTGAACACACCGCAGTTCTCCTGGGTGCTGTCGCGGCTGTCGCGTCACCCCCAACCCGTGCCCCCCATCTACCAACCTGAAGTGGCAGCACGATCGGTGGTGCGCGCCGCCACCGGCACTCGCCGGGAGTGGTGGGTGGGCGCGAGCACGGCCGCCACACTTCTCGCGAACGCCGTCGTACCCGGTGCCCTGGACCGCTACCTCGGCCGTACCGGCTTCGAGAGTCAGCAGACCGACGAACGCCGGTCGGTCGACCGGCCCGCCAACCTCTGGGAGCCTGCCGACGCAGAGATCGACTTCGGAGCCCACGGCGAGTTCGACGACCGGGCGCGGGCGCACAGCGTGCAGCGAGCCATCGCGGCGCGGCGCACCCCATTGGCCGTCGGCGCGGGAGTCGTCACACTCGCGGGCGTCGGCTGGCGCGCACAACGGCGATGACCCGCCCGGGCGAGGCCACGAGCCACGCCGGCGACTCCCCCTACCCGCCGATCGCCGACTACGCGCTGATCGGCGACGGGCACAGCGCCGCCCTGGTTTCGCGGTCCGGGTCGATCGACTGGTGCTGCATGCCGCGCCTCGACGCGGGCAGCTCGTTCGGCAGGCTCCTCGACTGGGAACGCGGCGGCCATTGCGCCGTTGCTCCCGAGCAACCCGACGCGGTCGCGAGTCACCGCTACCTCGACGACACGATGGTGCTGGAGACGATGTTCCGGGCATCGTCAGGACAGGCCAGGCTGCTCGACTGCTTCACCACCCACGAGGGCGGAGCCCGCCACCCCCGGAACCAGCTGCTGCGCGTGGTCGAAGGCCTCCGGGGAGCCGCCACGTTCCAGGTGCGCATCGCCGCGCGGTTCGACTACGGCGACGTACGGCCGTGGGTCCGCTCTCACCACGCGGGGGTGTGGAGCGCTGTCGGTGGCAACGACGCGCTCGTGATCCACACCGACATGGACCTCGCAGTCTCCGCCCTCCACGATCTCGTCGGCACCGTCACGCTCCGCGCCGGTGAGCGAGCTCGCTTGAGCTTCACGTCGGTGGCCCCCGAGCAGCTCGAGGGCGGGCCTCCCGAGGCACCGAGCACCCATGAGCTCGACGAGCGCCTCGACACCACGATCGCGTGGTGGCGCGAGTGGGCCACCACGGTCACGATCGAAGGGCCGGATGCCAGCGCCGCGCGTCGTTCTGCGCTGGTGCTCAAAGCGCTCACGAACGCCCCCACCGGCGCCATCGCCGCGGCCGCGACCACGTCACTGCCCGAGGTCGTGGGCGGCACCCGCAACTGGGACTACCGCTACGCGTGGATCCGCGACTCGCAGTTCACCGTGCGCGCGATGGCCGAGCTCGGCTGCGACCGCGAGGCCGACGGTCTCCGTCGCTTCGTGGAGCGCAGCGCCGCCGGCGGCGCGTCGTCCTTGCAGATCGTGTACGGGCTGGGCGGTGAGCGGCGCATCCCTGAGCTGGAGCTCGACCTCGAGGGCTACGGGCGATCCCGCCCGGTTCGGATCGGCAACAGTGCGTCCGAGCAGCGTCAGCTCGACGTGTACGGCGAGTTGCTCGACCTGGCATGGCAATGGCACCAACGAGGCCGGTCGCCCGACGACGACTACTGGCGCTTCCTCCTCAGCCTCGTCGACGCCGCCGCGGAGCACTGGGACGAGCCCGATCAGAGCTTGTGGGAGACGCGGGGCGAACCGAGGCACTTCGTGCACTCGAAAGTGATGTGCTGGGCCGCGCTCGACCGAGGTATCAAGCTCGCCCAAGCGTGCATGCGCAAGGCACCGGCCGAGCGGTGGGCCGACACCCGCGACACCGTTCGGCGCTCGATCGAACGCCACGGCGTCGACGACGGCCGCGGCTGCTTCGTTCGCCACTACGGCACCACCGACGTCGACGCGGCGCTCCTGCTGCTCCCCACCGTCGGCTTCGTCGCCTACGACGACCCGCGGATGGTCGCGACGACCGACGCGGTCATCGCCGACCTCGACGTGGACGGTCTGCTGGCTCGCTATCGCGCCGATGACGGCGTCGATGGCGAGGAGCACCCGTTCGTTCCGTGCACGTTCTGGCTCGCGGAGTGCCTGGCCCGCCAAGGGCGCGTCACCGAGGCGCGCGCGGCATACGACCGCGGCGTGCAGACCGCGAACGATCTGGCGCTCTACGGCGAGGAGTACGACCCGACGGGCGGCGAGATCCTGGGCAACTTCCCGCAGGCCCTGAGCCACCTCTCGCAGATCGCCGCGGCGGTCGCGCTGCGTGCTGGTGAAGGAGCGTGACGAGCCGTCAGCGGGCGTGGCACCGACCGACGTGCGGAGCTTGCCGATCGCGATCAGGTACCGCAGCGGCAACACGATGGATCCGCCCACCGCCTCGGAATGCGCGACGTCGGGCGCCACGAGAACCACGAACAGCACGGTCACCACATCCACATCGCGAGGGCACAGACCCGTGACGTGCGCGCAGCGACTCGACGTGCCATGCCGGGCCACTCCACGCGAGCGGCAGCCGGAAGCCGAGTGTGGGCCGTGGTTTCGGCCTCGAACCGCCGGTCAGCACGTCGGTCGCCCGGTTGACGACGTAGCACGCGCTGTACGCTGCACACCTCGCACCACACCACAGGGGATTGCCATGCGGGTTGACACCGTTGCTGACGCCAGTCTGGTGACCGTGCTTCGCCCCCTCGACGACCAGCGATCCCTGCAGCTCGGCGGATTGCTCGACGAGATCTGCGACGCGGGCAGTCCCGCGGTCCTCGACCTGCGCTTGGCGAGCCCCCCGCCGTTCGAGGCCTGGTTGGTCATCGAGCGGTGCCGCAAGCGCTTCGCGCATGCGGGCACGTCGCTGCGACTGATCACGGGCACCGCTGGCTACAGCGACGAGCGCCGCGCTGCGCAGCACTGCCTCGAGCAACTCCGTACCGACAACAGCTGACCTGCCGCGACCAGACGCTCCGGTCTTGTTTCGCTCGCCCGCATCGGGGCAGAGGTTGACCGCCCACACGGGAGTGCACGTCGATGTCGAACCCTGCCACCTGACCCGTGGCCCCCCGGCACCGGGCCCCGGCGCCACCACCCCCTACGCTCTCGCGCACCGAGCGGGTGGCGATCGGGGCCCGGTCTGCCCTCGTGGCGATCGCCGCGATCGCCGCGGCCGGGGCGGTTGGCGGAGCGACCGATCTGCCCGCGATCTCCGCCACTCTCGGACCGACCGCGTACGTGTTCGCCGCCCACCCGGCCACCACGACCGCTCGGCTCCGCAACGCACTGCTCGGACACGGTGTGGCGGTCTCCGCGGGGCTCGGCTGCCTCGCCGCGTCCGGCCAGTGGGGCGCGCGCCCCGATCCGTTGCTCCACGGGCCAGGGCTCGCGCAAGCCGCGGCGGCTGCCTGCGCGCTGGGCGCGACCCTCGTGGCACTCGAGCTCCTCGATGCCCATCACGCGCCAGCGGCTGCTACGGCGCTGTTGGTCGCGACCGGGGTCTGCGGGCCCATGCGCCCGCTCGGCGGCCTGCTGGTCGGCCTCGCGGCCGTGTTGCTCGTGGGCCCGCTGCTCGCGCGCCTTCCCTGGCGGAGGGCCGCTGCCGTTCGCCGTGCCGCGAGGTCGGGTGACCTCTGATCCGACGCCGGGCCACCGGTTTCGCGGTCTCGCTGCGGGATAGCCGGCGTCTACGAGCACCTCCTCACGGCGGACCGGCAGTCACGGAGATCCCATGTCATCAGTTACCGCCAGCTCACTCGAGGCGCTGGCCCGCATCGTCCGCAACGTGCCCATCAACGCGTCGCCGGCCGCGGATACCAAGCCCGACCATCGCGACCCGCTTGCCCAGCGCCCTTTGGCGGCACCGATGAGGAACCGACGGCTCGAGCTTCCTGACGAAGCTGATCGGCCAGCCCAGTCCCCGAGCAGCCCGCAGGGTTCGCCCCAATGGGTGGCCGCGCACGGTGATCACCATGACGAGCCGCCACCACGTTGCGCGCGCGCGTGATGACGCAACGTAGACAAGCGGCTTGAAGCTGTCTAAGGTCGAAAACGGCACGATTCGCAGCGCCGCGAGGACCACCGCCCACGTCGGTCTACGACCTTGGAGACGACCTCCCATATGACGTCGCCCGCTGAGCACCGGAGGAGATCGCACCCCGATGGCGGCCCCGTCGAACCACCCCACACGCCTGCCTGCAACAGCGACGACGAGCGGGCGCACCGGTTCGCCCAGCACCAACCGCTCGCGCACGCGCTTGCGCGGCGCATGCACCGGGGCAGCACCAACCTCGAGGATCTCGAGCAAGTGGCCTGCGAGGCACTGCTCGGCGCGATCGACCGTTTCGAGGCCACCCGCGGCGTGCCGTTCGGCGCGTATGCCACGGTCACGATCATCGGCCGGCTCAAGCGCTTCTACCGCGACGCCGGGTGGGCGCTGCGCGTGCCCCGCCCGGTCCACGACCTCGCTGCACCGCTCGTGCACACGGGCGAGCAACTGAGCCAGCGGCTCGGTCGCGAACCATCGGCCGCCGAGCTCGCCGACGAGCTCGGCACGGATGTCGAACAGGTCGTACTGGTGCAAGAGGCCACCCGCGCCCGCCACACCCTGTCGCTGGATGCTCCCGTGCCCACCGACGGCGCCGCGGCCTCGACGAGACGCGAGCGGCTCGGGCGCCTCGACAACGGGTTCAGTCGCGCCGAGACCCGCATCGACCTCGCCGCGGCGCTGAGGGCGCTCTCCGATCGCGACCGGAAGCTGCTCACCGAGTACTTCGTGAACGAGTGCTCGCAAGCGGCCATCGCCGATGACTCGGGCGTGAGCCAGATGCAGATCTCTCGCGCCATCGCCGGAGCAGTCGCGAGGCTCCGCGCCCGCATGCAGGTCACCCGCGGCACCGGCTGAACCCAACGACCGCGGCGAACGACCGGACCGATCGTTCCCGGAGCGTGGACAGGACCTCGGCCTCTCTGACCAGCAGCGCTCGGCACCCGGTCGGCGGCGAGCACCCGAACTCGGGCCGCAGCCGCGTCAGGTCTCGACGCGGCGGCTCTCGGCGCGGCGGTCCAGCGAGGTGTACACGCGGAGCTTGAGCTCGTCCAACACCAGCATCCAGGCGAGGGCGTAGCCCCACGCCAGGCCGACAAGGTTCCACCGCAACGGGGTCATGAACGCGCCCGACCACGCGATGCAGGTGGCGATGAGCTGCGTCCCCACCACGGCGACCAGCAGCACCGTCGCGGGACGCTGGGACCAGAACCGGCCACGGGTCCGGGCGACGAACAAGGTCAGGTGACCGGCCACCGACAGCTTGAGGTAGAGCAACGTCCGCACCTCGTCGTCGGAGAGGTGCAACACGGTGTGGCCGATCGACAGGACGCCGAACGAGGAGACCACGCCAGCCAACCCGAGCACGGTCGCCACGGCGAGGACCTCGGTGAGGTCCCAGCGCTCGGGCCGCCTCGAGGGCACCACCCGGTCATACGCGATGGTCAAGATGGCTGCGTCGTTGAGGATCGCCAGAAGGACGATCTGCACCGGCGAGACAGGGAAGAACCCGAAGGCGACGATCGACACCGTCACGAACCCCACGACCCGGATGGTCTCGGTGATCCGATAGATGGCGTAGTTGACCATCCGGCGAAACACCTCACGGGCCCGGTGGATCGCGTCGATGATCACCGACAAACCCGGTGCCAGCAGCACGATGTCCGCCGCCGCGCGGGCCGCATCGGTCGCACCGGCGACGGCGATGCCCGCGTCGGCCCGGTGGAGGGCGGGCGCGTCGTTGACGCCGTCACCGGTCATCCCGACGATATGACCGCCCGCCTGGAGGGCAGCAACGATGCGGTACTTGTCCTCGGGCACGACCTGGGCGAAGCCGTCGGCCCCCTCCACGACGGCCATCAGATCGGTGCCCTGGCGCTCGGCCAGCGCAGCAGGCCCGAGCAGAGCGGCGATCATCCCGAAATCGGCCCAACGGTCCGTCACCCCGGTGAGCACCAGCGCGGCCTCGATCATCCACTGGATCGGGTTCCACAGATGCCCGATTGCCTGAGCCAGGGCACCGCGCTCGTGCTCCGCCAGGCGGTTCGGACCATAACGTTCGAGGCGCGCCGCTGCCTCTCCGGCGGTAAGGCCGTCGTCGGGGCCGAGCCGCTCGTCCCGGTCACGATCGGCGTTCCGGCGTTGGTCGGTGACCGGTCGACGCGAGGCGGATCGAGACGCGGCACCTACCACCACGACGCTCTGCCTGCCATCCGTTCAACGTACTCGCCGCCGTCATCCCTGCGGTGGGCGCAACTGCGGCGACAGCGCCCCCGGCGAGCCATCGGGGACGACGGGCTCGCCTGAAGGCTCGCCACGGGGCTGGTCGTCCCGGAAATCGGTGGGCGATAAGGGATTCGAACCCCTGACCCCCTGCGCGTCATGCAGGTGCTCTAACCAACTGAGCTAATCGCCCCGGGAGCAGGCCACGGTAGCAGGTCGGTTCGCAGCTCAGAACCCCGGCAGAGCGGGCCAAAGCGGGCAGACTGCACGGCGTGCACGCCCGACACACCCCTGATGTCGCCGCGGTCCCCGACGACCGGCGCGGCGACCTTGTCCGCGGGTTCGCGGCCCTCCGCGACCAACTCGGCATCGCGGTGGACTTCCCACCCGACGTGATCGCTGCCGCCGAACAGGCGGCGAAGGCCCCCCGGCTGCCCGACCACGACGCGACCGACATCCCGTTCGTCACGCTCGACCCGCCCGGCAGCAAGGATCTCGACCAGGCCGTCCACCTGGGCGCCAAGAAAGGCGGCGGCTACGTGGTGCACTACGCCATCGCCGACGTCGCCGCGTTCGTCGCCGGCGGCGACCCGGTCGACACCGAGGCTCGGCGCCGCGTCCAGACCGAGTACGCGCCCGACCAGGTCGCGCTGCTGCACCCGAGCGCCCTCAGCGAGGGCTCGGCCAGCTTGTTGCCCGACCAGGCACGGCCCGCCTTCGTGTGGACGATCGAGCTCGACGCCGACGGAAGCCAGACGTCGTGCCTGCTGCAACGATCGATGGTCCGCAGCCGCCAGCAGCTCGACTACCCGGGAGTCGAGGCGGCCTTGGCCGCCGGCAACGCGCCGGATCCGATCGCGCTGCTCGGCGAGATCGGCAAGCGGCGCCGTACCGCCCGCCAGGCGCTCGGCAGCCTCGACTTGCCGGTGCCCGAACAGCAGGTCCTGCACCAGGCCGACGGGCACTGGTCCATCACCTTGCGGGCCGAGTCCGACGTCGAGTCGTGGAACGCGGAGATCTCGCTGCTCACCGGCATGGCCGCCGCGCAGATCATGCTCGACGCGAAGGTCGGTGTGCTGCGCACATTGCCGCCCGCGTCGCCCGACGACCTCGCTCGAGTCCGCAAGGCGGCCACCGCCATCGGCATCGACTGGCCCGACAGCAAGACAGCGGGCGAGGTGCTCGCCGCCCTCGACCCGTCCGTGCCGATCAACGCCGCCTTCGCCGACCTCGCCGCCGAGCTGCTCCGGGGCGCGGGCTACACCGCCTTCGACGGCAACCCGCCCACCGGCGACGCGGCCGTGCACGCGGGTATCGGCGGCCCGTACGCGCATGTGACCGCACCGCTGCGCCGGTTGTGCGACCGCTTCGCCTTGGAGGCGTGCGCCGCGGCGGTCGCGGGCCAAGAACTGCCCGAGTGGGCCCGCAGCGCGCTGGGCACGCTGCCGGATCTCATGGCCGAGAGCGACAAGCGCAGCCACGAGCTCGACCGCGGCGTGGTCGACCTCACCGAGGCGTGGCTGCTCGCCGACCGCGTCGGCGAGACCTTCGACGCGATGGTGGTCGACGTGCACCACGACCAGGCCACGGTCGTGTTGGACGAACCGCCGGTGCGCGGCCGCTGCGACGGAAAGGTCGAGCTGGGAACCCGCACGAAGGTCCGCCTCACCGAAGCCGACCCCGCCCAACGATCGATCCGCTTCACCACCGCCTGACTGCCAGCGCCGGCGGGCAGAGCCGTCATCCCACTGGGGCGGGTCGGGCCGGTCGGGCCAGCGCCGGCGGTGCGCTCCTCCCACTGGGCCGCTCGGGCGCTCGGGCGCTCGGGCCAGCGCCGGTGAGGCGCTCAGCCCTGCTCGGACTTGCGGGCCGCGTGGGAGACCTCGGCGAGCCGTTCGACCACCCCCGCGGCGGCGCCGCCGTCGATCGACTTGCGGGCCAAGTCGACACCGTCGGGCAGCGTGTCGGCGAGCCCGGCTGCCACCAACGCCGCCCCGGCGTTCAACACGACGACGTCGCGGTGGGGTCCCTCGGTTCCGGCGAGCACGGCGCGGGTGAGCGCCGCGTTGTGGCTGGCGTCGCCGCCGCGCAACGCCTCAGCGCCGACGAGCGAAAGCCCGAGGTCGGTCGGGTCGACCGTCGAGGTGGTGACCGCACCGTCGCGCAGCTCCAAGACGGTGGACGTGGTGGTCGTGGTCAGCTCGTCGAGGCCGTCGTCGCCGTGCACGACCATGGCGCGCGCTGCGCCGTTCGCGGCCAGCACCTGGGCCATGCGGTCGGCCAGGCGCACGTCGGCCACACCGATCACGAGCCGCTTCACCTGGGCGGGGTTTGCCATCGGGCCGAGGAAGTTGAACACGGTCGGGACGCCGAGCTCTTTGCGCGTGGGTCCGGCGTGACGCATGGCCGAGTGGAAGCGCGGCGCGAAGCAAAAGCCCATGCCGGCCTCCTCGACGCAGCGGGCCACACCGGAAGGGCCGAGGTCGATCACCACGCCGAGCGCTTCGAGCAGATCTGCCGACCCGCATGCCGACGACGCGGCCCGGTTGCCGTGCTTGCACACGGTGGCGCCGGCGCCCGCGACGACGAAGCTCGAGATGGTCGAGACGTTGATGGTGTTGGCCTTGTCGCCACCCGTGCCGACGATGTCGACCGCAGCGTCGGGATCAGCGAGCTCGACGCGCTCGGCCGCGCCCAGCATCGCCCGCACCAGCCCCGTGAGCTCGTCGACCGTCTCGCCCTTCATGCGCAAGGCGATGATGAACCCGGCGATCTGGCTCGGCGAGGCGTTGCCGTCGAGGATCTCGGCCATCGTCGCTTCGGCCGCCTCGGTCGACAAGTCGCCGCCGGCCGTGACGGTGCCGAGCACCGCGGGCCATCCGCCCAGCGCCCCGAGCGTGGCCATCAGCTACCCCGGCCGTCGTCGGACAGCTCGAACATGGGGAAGAACTTAGGACACCACGGCCGGGCCACCGGACCCGATTCCCCAGCCGATACCGTCGACTCGTCCAGGTGGGCCGACCGGCCTGCCGACAGGGGGAGCGCCATGAAGTACGTCCGGCTCGGGACCACGGGGACTTACGTGTCGAGGGTGTGCCTCGGGTGCATGAGCTACGGCGTCCCCGATCGTGGGGGGCATCCGTGGAGCCTCGACGAGGAGCAGTCGAGGCCCTTCATCCGCCGGGCCGTCGAAGCCGGCATCAACTTCTTCGACACCGCCAACGTGTACTCCGACGGCACCAGCGAGGAGATCGTGGGGCGGGCGCTCGCCGACTTCGCCGAGCGCGACGAGATCGTGCTGGCCACCAAGGTCCACGGGGCCATGGGAAGCGGGCCCAACCGCCGCGGCCTGTCGCGCAAGGCGATCATGGCCGAGATCGACGCCAGCCTCACCCGGCTCGGCACCGACTACGTCGACCTCTACCAGATCCACCGTTGGGATCCGCACACGCCGATCGAGGAGACCATGGAGGCGCTGCACGACGTCGTGAAGGCGGGCAAGGCACGCTACATCGGCGCGTCGTCGATGTACGCCTGGCAGTTCTCCAAAGCGCTCCACACCGCGCAGCTGCACGGTTGGACGCCGTTCGTCACCATGCAGAACCACTACAACCTCCTGTACCGCGAGGAGGAGCGCGAGATGCTGCCGCTGTGCGCGGATCGTGGCATCGGGGTGATCCCGTGGAGCCCCCTCGCACGGGGTCGCCTCACCCGCCCGTGGGACGAGGCCACCGCACGCAGCGAGACCGACCAGTTCGGCGCGTTCCTCTACCGCGACGGCGACCAGGTGATCGTCGACGAGGTCGGCCGGATCGCCGACGCCCGCGGGGTGCCGAGGGCGCAGGTGGGGCTGGCCTGGTTGCTGGCCAAGCCGGGCGTCACCGCGCCGATCTTCGGCGCCACCAAGCCCCACCACCTCGACGACGCGCTCGCAGCCATCGACCTGGCGTTGGCCGACGACGAGGTCGCCGCACTCGAAGCCCCCTATGTCCCCCACCCCGTCGCCGGCCACTGACCACCGGCAACCACATTTGACCGGGACCTCCCAGAGAACACCCCGAACTGGGTGGGGATCCGCCTGCCCAGCGACCACGTTCCACCGAGTGGGGCAGGTCGGGGTCGCTACGACGGGGCCGGTCCGTTGTCGGGTCGGTCGGTTGTCGGGTGGATCGGTTGTCAGTTGGCGGCGATGAAGTCGGCCACGACCCTGGCGAGGGTCGGGCCGTTGTCCTCCTGGAGGAAGTGGGCTGCGTTCGGGATGGTCGTGTGCGGCTGGCCCTTCGCGCCTGGCACGGTCCGCTGGAAGATGCCGTCGCCGCCGTGGGTGATCGGGTCGTTGTCCGCAAATGCCGTGAGCCACGGCTTCTCGAAGGCCGCCAACGTCTCCCACGCCTTGCGGTTCGCCTCCGACGCCGGGTCGTCAGGACGGGTCGGCACCAAGCTCGGGAAGATCCGGGCGCCGGCCAGGTAGGAGTCGTCCGGGAAGGGTGCGTCGTACGCCGCGATCACCTCGTCGGACAGCGGGGTCGCGCAGCCGCCCTTGATGATGCCTCCCACGTGGAAGTGCGGAGACTCCTGGGAGTACTTCTGCCACGCCAGGAACGCTTCGCTCATCTTCGCGTCGCCGGTCGGAAGACCCGAGTTCGCCACGACCACGCGGGCGAAGCGGTCGGGGTGCTCGCCCACCAGCCGGAAGCCGACGAGCCCGCCCCAGTCCTGGCCCACCAGCGTGACGTCGCGGAGGTCGAGCCGGTCGAACAGTGCCTGGCGCATCCACTCGACGTGACGGGCGTACGTGTAGTCGGACTGCTGGGTGGGCTTGTCGGACTTGCCGAACCCCACCAGGTCGGGCGCCACGCAGCGCAGGCCGGCGTCGACCAGCACCGGGATCATCTTGCGGTACAGGAAGCTCCACGACGGCTCGCCGTGCATGAGCAACACGACTTGCCCGTCGGCTGGGCCCTCGTCGAGGTGGTGGACGCGCAGCGTGCCACCTTCACTGTCGTCGACTTCGACGTAGTGCGGCTCGAACGGGAACTCGGGCAGGTCGGCGAAGCGTTCGTCGGGTGTGCGGAGGGTTTCCATGGCATGTCCTTTCAGGCTGTTCTCGACCGGTCACGGCCGCGCAACGACCGGAGTGCGTCAGGCATCGGCTCGCAGCAGCGCCGTCACGACGAGCTCCGTGGTCTGGCGGGACCGAGTGGCCGACAGGCCTTGGCCGGCGCGAAGACGGTCCCATGCCGGCCAGCTCGTCGCCGCGTCGAGCGCTTCGAGGAGGTCGGGGTTCGTGCGTGCGGACGTCAGCTCGGCCGCGAAGACCGCGGCGACCTGGTGACGCAGCAGCAGATCGGCGCGGGCCAGGCCGTCGCGGATGGGGGCGGATCGGGCCGCGGCCCGCAAGGCGAAGCGGCGGACAGGTGCAACGGTCTCGAACACGTCGGCGCGGTTCGCCACCAGGGCGTGCACCCGCTGCTCGAGCGGGCCGTCGGGGCGGACGTCCTCGATCAGCGACCCGAGCTCGTGGGTCTGGCGCTCGATGGCCTGGGTGTGCAACTCCTCCATGTCCTGGAAGAGGCGGAAGATCGAGCGGATCGACACCCCGGAACGCTCGGCGACCGCCTGCGCGGTGGGCTGCTCGTCACCTTCGTGCAGCAGCTCGAGGATCGCTTCGACCACGGCATCGGTGTTGCGGAGGCGACGCTGCGCCCGCCCGTCGATCGCAGCGTCGCCTCCAGGCCCCACGCCGCCACTGTAAAGAACTGACAGTCACTATGTCAATAGTCTGCGGACCGCGCCCCACCGAGGTTGGTGCGGGTGCAGGCGCGCGCGGACCGCGGGCGCGACGTCATCAGGCGCCGCAGAGGTGGTCGACGTGGAACCTGCCGGGGTGGCTCAGGCGGCGCGGCTGGCGCGCCGACGCTGGCGGATGATCCGGCGCCGTTCCTTCTCGGTGGCCCCGCCCCAGACGCCGTCCTTCTCACGGACCGACAGGGCGTGCTCGAGGCAGTCGCTCCGCACCGGACACTGGGCACACACCGCTTTCGCTGGCTCTGCTTCCTCTTCGAACTCGGAGCTCGGGTAGAAGATCACCGGATCGAGGCCCCGGCAGGCGGCCTGCTTACGCCAGGTCAGTTCCATGCGCGATGTGTTTCCAGACTCGTCGGATGTGGACAGCGACCGCGGCAGCGCTTCCGCCGGGTCGGGGGCTCGTCGCGACCGGCGGCAACCGGTCCACCGGTCGTTTCGGACCGGTCGACGAAGGGCTGAGTATGGCGTACCTGAGGCCGGAAGTCACATCCAATCGGCCCAGGTCACGCCCGGAGATCGGTCAGCAGCTCGGCGACCGACGCCTCCGAGAGCGCCGTGTGGTGCTGGTAGTTCGGGTGGGTGATGGCCAAGGCGACCGGCTCGGAGGCGAAGCGGTCGACCTGGGCCGGGTCGAGGGCGAACGACACGTAGTGCACCGACGCCGTCATCTCGTCGCGGGTCAGCGCCTGGGCGTGTGCCGGATCGACATCGCAGCGGACCACGGCGACGTCGTCACCGGTACCGATGCGGAGCTCGACCTCGATCTCGATGCCGACGAGCTTCGGAAGCCACTCGCGCAGCCCGGCGTCGTCGGTGAGCTCGAGGAACATCGTGGTGCTCAAGTGCCCCGGGCTCGGGATGAGCGGGTTGTAGATGTCGAGCTCGGTCTGGATGCCCTCGTCGGTGATGATCCGCTCCACGCGGGCCATCTCCTGGATCTGGAAGCGAATCGTGTCGCGGTTCTCGAACACGAACGTGACGATCGGTCCGACGTGGACCCGTCGCTTCCTCTTGAGGTCGATCACATGGGCGCGGAAGTCCTTGCGCTCGCGTTCGTACGCGCGCAGGTCGACGATGTCGTCGAGCGTCAGCTGTCGGTCGTGTGCGGGGGGATGAGCAGGCATGGTTCCGGCGTGTGCGAGGGAGGACGGGCCAGCCGTCCCCCCTCGACGCGCGATCAGACGACGGTCAGGCCGTGACCGCTCAGGACAGGTTCTCGAGGCCCTGGGCGAAGCGACCGGCGTGGCTCTTTTCGGCCCGCGCCAGCGTCTCGAGCCACTCGGCGACGTCCTCGAAGCCCTCTTCGCGTGCGGTCTTGGAGAAGCCCGGGTACATCTCGGTGTACTCGTACGTCTCACCGGCGATGGCCGACTTCAAGTTGTCGGCGGTGGGGCCCACGGGCTCGCCGGTGGCCGGGTCGCCGACGGCGGCCAGGAAGTCGAAGTGCCCGAACGCGTGGCCGGTCTCACCTTCCGCGACCGAGCGGAACAACGCCGCGATGTCGGGGTAGCCCTCGACGTCCGCCTTCTGCGCGAAGTACAGGTAGCGGCGGTTCGCCTGGCTCTCACCGGCGAACGCGGTCTTCAGGTTGTCGAGGGTCTTGCTGCCGTTGAGGTCGGCCATGGCTGTCTCGTCTCCTACTTGTTGGTTGGTTGAGCTTGCTGCGGGATCAGTCCGTCGCCACCGGCGTGGTCGGTGGCGACGCAGTCGGGGCAGGTGCCCCGGAAGGTGATCTCGGTGCCGTGCACGGCAAAACCCGGATTCGCCCGTGCGGGCACCCGCACGTCGGGGAAGTCGACGTGGAGGTCGACCACCGCGCCGCACGACGTGCACACGAGGTGGTGGTGGGGCTCGAGGTTGGGATCGAAGCGAGCAGATCCGGTACCGAGCTGGAGGGCGCTGAGCTCGCCCATCTCCGTGAGGTCGTTGAGGGTCTGGTACACGGTGCGCAGCGACATGGTGGGCATGTCGCCCCGGGCCGCGGCGTGGACCGCCTCCGCCGTGGGGTGGTCGTGCGCGTCGTGCAGGATCCGGAAGATGCGCTCGCGCTGCGGGGTCACTTTGAGCCCACGCGCGCGGAAAAGGTCGGTGAGCTCAGCCGGCGACTTCACTCAGCCGACCATAGCCCTCACCGTCATCGCCAACAATCGTTGTTGACGAGAAGTTCGTGCGAACTGTGAGTGGCCGACATGTGACCCCGGACCGGGGACCCTCCCCTGAACCGGGTGGGGACCTGGTCGCGGTGGCAGCCGCTTCTCCCCCGCTTCGGCGTCGCACCGCCGACGGGGACCCGGCACGTCCGGCCCTAACATCGACGTGTGACCCCCACGGCTCCCTCCTCGCACGCCGCGCGGCCATGAGCGGCCCCAACTGGTTCGACCGGGTCAGCGCGCTCGACCGCCTCTCGCAAGATCCCTTCGACGTCGTCGTCATCGGTGGCGGGATCACCGGCGCGGGTTGCGCCCTCGACGCCGCCTCCCGCGGGTTGCGCGTCGCGCTGGTCGAGGCAGGCGACTTCGCCAGCGGCACCTCGTCCAAGTCGTCCAAGCTCGTACACGGCGGGTTGCGCTACCTGCAGAACGGCGAAGTGCGGCTCGTGTACGAAGCGCTGCACGAGCGCCAGCGCCTGCTGCACAATGCCCCTCACCTGGTGCGCCTGATGCCCTTCCTCCTCCCCGTCCTGACGGGCAAGGACTCACCGGTACCCCGCAAGTTGGCCCGCGCGCTCGGCGGCGCGATGTGGGCGTACGACCTCACCGGCGGGTTCCGCATCGGGAAGTTCCACGAACGACTCGACCAGGCCGCCGCGCTGGCCCACATGCCCACACTCCCGGCGGACAAGCTGGCCGCCGCGTACCTGTACCACGACGCACAGGCCGACGATGCCCGCCTCACCCTCACGGTCGCCCGCACCGCCGCGACCGAGCACGGCGCCGCGGTGGCGAACCGCACGCGTGTCGTCGGGTTCGACAACGGCCCGGACGGGCGGATCCGAGCTGTGCGGGTGCACGCCGAAGGCGTCGGTCCGATGCCCGATCGTGACCTGTCGATCCGCACCACGGCGGTGGTCAACGCCACCGGCGTGTGGGCCGACGACGTCCGCGCCATCGACGAAGGCACGCACCCCGACAGCATCCGGCCTGCCAAGGGCATCCACATCACCGTGCCGTGGGACAAGGTCCGCAACGACATCGCCGTCGTGATCCCCGTGCCGGGCGACAAGCGGTCGGTGTTCGTCGTGCCCTGGCCCAACGCCGATGGCGGCCCCGGCTACACGTACGTCGGCACCACCGACACCGATTACGACGGCCCGCTCGACGATCCGCAGTGCACGCCCGACGATGTCGCGTACCTCCTGAGCGCCATCAACGCGTGCGTCACCACCGACATCGACGAACGCGACGTCGTGGGCACCTGGGCGGGCTTGCGACCGCTCGTGAAGGACACCGGGTCCGGGGGATCGGGACGCACCGCCGATCTCTCGAGGCGCCACTCCGTACGGACCTCGCCGAGCGGCATGGTCACCGTCACCGGCGGCAAGCTCACGACGTACCGCGAGATGGCGGCCGACGCGATCGACGAGGTCGTGCGCCAGTCCGCCGCCTCGATCGCGGGACGGGTCGCCAAGCGGTCCCGCACCGCCAAGCTGCGCTTGCGGGGCGCCGAGGGCTACACGGAGGTGCGCGACGGCGGGCCAGGGAACGCGCCCGTGGCCAGCCAGGCCGTCGCCCACCTGGCCGACCGGTATGGCGGCGACGCACGGGTGCTGCTGGCCATGACCGAAGCCGACCCGTCGCTCGCCGAGACGCTGGTGCCCGGCACGCCGTATCTCGCCGCGGAGGCCGTGTACGCGGCCCGCTACGAGATGGCCACGTCGGTCGACGACGTCCTGAGCCGCCGCACACGCGCGCGCTTGCTCGCCCGCGACGCGTCGGCCGATGCCGCCGAACGGGTCGCCGAGCTGATCGGCCCGGTCCTCGGCCTCGACGCGACCCAACGGGCCGGCCAGGTCGCCGCGTACCGCCAGGCGATCGACGAGGAGCGCACCACCCCCGGCCTCGACCCGTCGACCCGGCCCCAATCCGCCGAGCTGTGAGCACTTGACCACCTGGTGGGTGGTCAAGTGCTCACAGCAGGCGGGTTTGGCGGGTTGGGCGGGGCGGGGCTGGGCGGGGTCGGGCGGGGCGGGGCGGGGCTGGGCGGGGCGGGGCTGGGCGGGGCTGGGAGCGGGGTCGGGCGGGGTCGGGCGGGCACAACCCAGGTAGCGTCCCCGGCCATGGCAACGCGCACTCCGGAGCCAGGATCGCCCACCCCACCGATCGCCCTGGCGGGCGGGGCCGCGGCCGTGGCGGCGCACCTGCCGACGGCACGGGTCGACGTCGACGACCGCCTGGTCGAACGCCTGCGAGCAACCGGCGCCGACGTGGCCACCGACGGCGACACGGTCGGCGAGGCCAGCCGCGACTGGTGGCCGTTGGCGATGATCTGGGCCACCGAGGGCGAGGTCGCCGGCCTGGGCGGCGCGGTGGTCCGGCCCTCCGACGCGGCTCAGGTCACCGGCATCCTTGCCGCCTGCAACGAGGCCCGCGTCCCGGTCACCGCGACGGGGGGACGCAGCGGGGTGTGCGGCGCGGCGGTGCCGGTGTTCGGCGGCGTGGTCCTCGACCTCACCGGTCTGTCGGGCATCGTCTCGGTCGACGACACCTCGATGATCGTCGACGTGCAGGCCGGCACGTTCGGCGACCGGCTCGAGGACGAGCTCCAAGCTCGCCACGGCGTCACCATCGGCCACTGGCCGCAGTCGATCACGCTCGCGACCGTCGGCGGCTGGCTCGCCTGCCGCGGGGCCGGCCAGTACTCCACCCGCTACGGCAAGATCGAACAGATCGTGGTCGGCCTCGACGTCGTCCTGGCCGACGGCCGAACCCTCACCACCGGCGGCCAGCCCGCCTCGGCGGTCGGTCCCGACCTGAACCAGCTGTTCGTCGGCTCCGAGGGCACCCTCGGGGTGATCACCGGCGCGCGCCTCAAGCTGCACCCCAAGCCGCCGTCGGAACGGCGGGGGGCGTGGACGTTCGACGACTTCGCCGCGCCGCTCGACGTGTGCCGCCGCATCCTGCGCCGCGGCGCCACCCCCGCGGTCTTGCGCCTCCACGACACGGCCGAAGCCGCCCGCTTCGGCATCGAAGGCCAGCACCTGCTCCTGGCGCTCGACGAAGGCGACGCCGGGCTGGTCGACGCCACGATGGCTCTCGTGGCCGAAGAGGCCGTCGCGTCCGGCGGGGTCGATGCCGGCACAGAGCCCGTTGCGAAGTGGCTCGAGCACCGCAACGACGTGGCCGCCCTCGAAGCCATGATCGGCAAGGGGTACGTGGTCGACACGATGGAGATCGCCGGCCCCTGGACGGCACTTCCACGCATCCACGACGCCACCACCGCGGCGATGCAGGGCGTGGCCGGCACGCTGATCGCCACGTGCCACCAGTCCCACGCTTACGTCGACGGGGCCTGCCTGTATTTCACGTTCGCCGCCAAGGTGGAGCCCGACGATCGGGAGCGGTACTACCGAGAGGTCTGGGACGCCGGCACCCGCACGGTGCTCGCCAACGGTGGCGCCCTGAGCCACCACCACGGCATCGGCCTCAACCGGTCCCGGTTCATGGCCGAGGCGCTCGGCGGCGGGCTCGACGTGCTGGCGGCGGTCAAGGCAGCGCTCGACCCGCACGGGATCCTCAACCCCGGCAAGCTCGGCTTGGCGTCGCCGTTCGGCCCGCTCCCCTGGCCTGCCGCCACCCCGACGACCGCCTCCCCCTCGAACCCGCAAGGAGCCTGACGTGTCGATCCTGGTCGTCGATGTCGGAACGAGCAGCGTCCGCGCCGCGGTCGTGGGCGCCGACGCGGTCGTCACCCACGAACACGTACGACCGACGCTGCCGTCGTCGCCAGCCCCCGGCCTCGTCGAGTTCGACGCCCGTGAGGTGGCCGCCGCGGCACTCGACGTCGCCCGCCAGGCGCTGGCGGCAAGCGGACCGGTCGACGCGGTCGGCATCGCCAACCAGCGCGCCTCGACCGTCGTGTGGGATCGGTCCACCGGCGAGCCGATCGGGCCCGGTCTCGGCTGGCAGGACCTGCGCACTGTCGGCGACTGCCTGGTGCTGCAAGCCGAAGGGCTGCGCCTGGCACCCAATGTCTCGGGCACGAAGATCAAATGGCTCCTCGACCAGTTCGACCCCGATCGCACCCGGAACTTGGCGTTCGGCACCGTCGACACCTGGATCGCCTGGAACTTGTCCGGGGGCAGCCTCCACGTCACCGACCACACCAACGCGGCCCTCACCGGCCTGCGCCGCGCCGACGCGTCGGGCTGGGACGACAAGGCGCTCGCGACCCTCGGCATCGCCACGACGATGCTGCCGCGCGTGGTCGACTCGTCGGAGCAGGTCGGCGCCGCCACGGCCCTCGACGGCGCACCACCCATCTGCGGCATGGCCGGCGACCAGCAGGCGTCGCTGGTCGGGCAAGGCTGCCTCCGGCCTGGCATGGCCAAGGCCACGTTCGGCACCGGCGGCATGCTCGACCTGTGCGCCGGTCCGGATCGCCCAGCGTTCGCCGCCCGAGGCGAAGCCGGCACCTTCCCGATCGTCGCCTGGGCCCGCGGTGGCGAGCTCACGTGGGGCGTCGAGGCGATCATGCTCGCCGCCGGCACGAACGTGGAGTGGCTGCGCGACGACCTCGGCCTCATCGACACCGCCGCCGCGTCGCACGACATCGCCGCCGAGTGCGACGACACCGAGGGGGTCGTGTACGTCCCGGCGCTACTGGGCCTCGGCACGCCGCACTGGGACTACGGCGCCCGCGGCACCCTGCTGGGCGTCACGCGCGGCACCGGCCGGCCGCACGTGGTGCGGGCGGTGCTCGAAGGGGTCGCGCAGCGGGGCGCCGACCTGTTGCGCGCGGCCGAAGCCGACACCGGCCTGCACGTCCCGTCGCTCCGCGTCGACGGTGGCATGAGCGCCAACCCCACCTTCCTCCAGGCCCTGGCCAACGCCACGCAACGTCCGATCGAGGTGTCGCCCGTGCTGGAAGCCACCACCCTCGGCGCGGCGTTCCTGGCCGGTCTCGCAATCGGCACGTGGGCCGACGAGGACGCGGTGGCCGCGGCATGGGCGCCGCGAGAGACGTACCAGCCCGGCGAGGCCTTCGACCACGACCGATGGGACGACGCCGTCCGCAGGGCCAAAGGCTGGTTCGGCGACCTGTCCGCGCTCGACTTCTGATCCGCCCCAGAGGCGTCGATCGGGTGCCCTAAGGTGACGCCCGCCTGTGTCGCGAGCGGGCGTTTTCTGTCCGCGACCCCGGTCCTAGTAGGAAAGAGCGGTTGACGTCAGGAGGTAGAGAAGTGGATCAGTCCCTCGCGGACGACCGCGGCCCGACCCGTCGTGGCCTGCTCGCCAGAGCGGCCGCCGCCGCGCCGATCGTCGCGGTCGGCACCGGCATGGTTCCGCTCAGCCGCTTCTTCCCTGCCGCGTGGGCCGACGAGCCGCCGACCGACTACGACCTCGCCGGGTTCGCCCAGTCCGTCGAGCTGGCGCTGGTCACGCTCTACGACACGGCCGCCGCGAAGGCCGGCGCACAGGCGTCGCTCGTGCAGAGCTTCGGCCAGCACCACCAAGATCACGCCGACCTGTTCGGCGGCTTCTTCGGCGCTGCCGGCGCCAACCCGCCCGACAAGCCCAACGCCAAGGTCGTCAGCCAGTTCAGCGGCCAAGTCGGCGCCGGCGGGGCCGCCACGTTGAAGGCGCTCGCCCAGCTCGAGGAAATCGCGGCGGCCACCTGGCAGTGGGTGCTCGGTGAGTTCGACAACAGCGGTGGCGCCAAGCTGTTCGCGGCGGTCTTGCCCGTCGAGGCGCAGCACGCCGTCACCCTCGGCCTGCTGACCGGAGGGTCGACCGACACCCTCGTGCCGGTCACCCAACCCGACACCGACAAGCTCGATCCCGCCCAGTACCCGGCACCTGCCGCGTCGGCCAGCGGCAGTGGGTCGAGCGACACCAGCAGCTGAGGCAGCGGAGAGACGAATGGCAGTGGAGAGCATGGACAACCACGACGACCACGTCCCCAACCCGAACCGTCGGCGCTTCCTCGCCCTCGGCGGCGCCGTCGCCGGCGCGGCGGTCGTGGCGGCCTGCGGGCCGAGCGGCGGGCCCGTCGCGCACACCGGCAACCAGCCCGTCACCTCGAGCACGTTGCTCCCGCCTCGTGCCCCGAGCACCAGCGAGGCGCTCACCGGCAGCGAGACCGATCAGTCGGTGCTCCAGACCGCGACGTCGCTCGAGCTCCTGCTCGTGTCGTTCTACGACGACATCACGAGCAAGGGCTGGATCAAAGACCCGGCGGCAATCCAGGTCATCAAGCAGTTCAGCCAACACCACTCCGAGCACGCCCACACCATGCAGGACGCCACCACCAAGGCGGGGGGCAAGGCGTACGACAAGGCCAATGCGGTGCTGAGCTCGACGCTGCTCCAGCCGAAGATCCAAGAGCTGCAGAACCCCGCGGCGGGCACCACCGACCAGGACTGGATCGCGTTCTGCCAGGCGCTGGAAGACATCGCCTCGGCCACCTACACCGCCGATGCCGCCGAGCTCGGTACGCCGGAGCTGCGCCAGGCCGCCATGAGCGTCGGCGCGACCGAAGCCCGCCACCGGATCGTGTTCGCTCAGCTGCTGACACCGAACGACCCGAGCCAGTGGGTGCCTGCGTCCAAGCAGGCGATCACCAACGCCATCGGCTCCGACGCCGCCGTCGGCGCCAAGTCCTGACGCGACCAATCCCCCCATCCCCCCCGTGGTGTGAGCAGTTGGCCACCCACCGGGTGGCCAACTGCTCACAGCAGGACGGGGTGGCCGGCGTGGCCGCGACCAACCTCGCGGCGGATGGTCGGCGTGGGGCGGGATGTGCGACGATGACCGGCGACGGTGAGCCGGCCGGATGGTCGCGGCTCGGGTCTCGGCCTCGGCCGGGACACCGGGTCGAGGAAAGTCGGGGCTCCAAAGGGCACGGTGCTGGCGAGAGCCAGGACGGGGTGACCTGTCGGATCAGGGCAACAGAGAGCAGACCGCCGATGGCGTCGCCGCTCGCGGTGGCGCACAGGTAAGGGTGAAACGGTGCGGTAAGAGCGCACCAGCGTCCGGGGTGACCCGGGCGGCTCGGTAACCCCCACCCGGAGCAAGGTCGAACAGGGGACGGCCGGCCCGGCCGATGTCCCCAGGTGGACCGCACAGATGGATGGCCATCCATCGGATGTCCCGCAAGGGCGCCGAGGACAGGACCCCGCTTACAGGCCGACTCACCGTCACCATTGCCCCTGACCAGGTGGCAGCCCGGACCATTGCCCCTGACCAGGTGGCAGCCCGGACCATTGCCCCACACCAGGCGGCAACCCACACCAGGGGGCAACCCACACCAGGGGGCAACCCACACCAGACGGCAACCCACACCAGACGGCAACCCACACCAGGTGGCTCACCCGTCCACACAGGAACGCACTAGAAGTAGCGAGAGTGCATGACTTCAGTCAGCACCCCCTGTCCTACTACGATCGACGTCGTGCCCGAACCGACTGACTGGCTGACCGTGCGCGAGGCGGCCACCCTGCTGGGACTGACGAAGGAGACGGTGGCACGCCTGGGCCGGCGTGGGGAGCTCCCGATCGACCGGCCCGGTCCCCGCTCTGCCCGCATTCGCCGCAGCGACGTGGACGCCTACATCGACTCCTGCCGGATCGAGCCCGGCACGCTCGGGACCCGCGCCGATGACCTCGCTGCGGGTCCCGGCGACACGGACGACGATTCCGACGACGATCCGGTCGGCGCAGCGACCTGACCGGCCGGCACGCTTCCGGCTTCAGCCACCCGCACGGTGGTGCGGGCCGGCACCCACTGCCCGCTCGATGCGGGCGCCCACCCGGACCAGGTCCTCGTCGCCGCCACGCGCGCCCACGAGCTGCACGCTGGCCGGCAGGCGTCCGTCGGACCTCGGCACCGGCAGCGCCAAGGCGGGGTTACCGGCGAAACTGACTGCGGCCGCGAAGTGGTTCGGCGCGATGTCGCGCGCTTCGATGCGGGGCGGTTCGCCGGCGATCACCGGCAACGAGATGGCATCGACGTCGGACAGCGCCGCATCGAGCTCGCGCTGCCATGCGCTCCGGCGGGCGAGCGCGGCCGCCTCCTGGGCAGAGGTCACCTGCTGCGCCACCGCGAACCGCTCACGGAGCTCGTCACCGAGCTCCGCGGCCGGCTCTTGGTACAAGTGACCCCAGGCCCGCCACGCCTCGGCGAACAACACGGTCAGACCGTCGTCGGAGGCCATGCCCCAACCGGCGAGCTCGATGTCGACCATCGTGCACCCCGCGGCCGCGAGCGCCGCGTCGATCGCCTGATCGACCCCAGGCTCGACACGGGGCGGTCGGATGCGACCGACCCGGACCTCGCCGTTGTCCGCCGACCCGGCGGCGGCGGCATCGAAAGTGGGATCGACCATCGCCATGCCGGTGGTGAGCGCGGCCACCCCCACTGCGAGCACGCCGACCGTGTCGAGGCTGGGCGCGAGCGGCGCCACCCCGTCGAGCGACACCCGCCCCCAAGTGGTCTTCAGGCCCGCCACACCGCAGCACGCCGCGGGCGTGCGGACCGACCCGGTGGTGTCGGTGCCGAGCGCGAAGTCCGCTTCGCCGGTCGCCACCGCCACCGCCGATCCGCTCGACGACCCACCAGGGATGCGGCTCGGGTCGAGCGGGTTGGCCGGCGTGCCGTACCACGGGTTCACACCAGTCGAGCCGAAGCACAGCTCGTGCAAGTTCGCCTTGCCGACGATGCGACCGCCCGCACCCCGGACAGCGGCGACACAGGCCGCGTCGCGCACCGCGGGTGTCGCAGCACTTGCGACGGCCGGCGACCCGACCGTCGTGACGACGCCCGCGACGTCGATGCAGTCCTTCACCGCCACCCGAGGCCCGCTGCCGGGCGGCGGCTCGAGCCGGGTGATGAACGTGGGCATCGGGCCATCCTACGGACGGCCCTCGACGGGCGGTGCCGAGGTCAGCCGGTGCCGGGCGGCACGACGCCGCCGCGGTGCTGCACCACGAACACCAGCAGCTGCCGGTACATGTCGAGGATCACGGGGCCGTAGTTCGGGGCGGTGGCCCACACACGGGTGAGCTGCCGCCAGGTGCGGCAGCAACCGGCCGGCCCGCGCAGGCGCTTGTCGACGAGCGGGTGCTGGTACTTCGGGTCCTTCTCCGCGTACGACTTCAGCAGCTGGATCTGGGCGCGGATGCCGAGCTGGGGCGTCGCGAACGAGAACCCGGCCGCGCACGAGTCGCAGTGACCGACGCCGGCGAAGTTGTTGCGGACGATGGTGTCGGGGTTCGTGAAGGAGCCGGTCTCGACGATCGACTGCGCGAACGCCATGTCGCCACGCACGCCTTCGTCGTCGCCTTCCTGCACGAACCATTTCGTGAGCTGCAACAGCGGCGCTTGCGCTTCGGGCGTCGTGCCGCGGGTCGCGAACCAGTACGCCATCTCTTCGGGCTTGGCCGCGCTGGCGCCTTCGATCGACAACGACCACGAGCCCGCCCCCGAGTCGTGCAGGTGCGCCTCGGCCTCGCGCAGCGCCGCGGCGGCGTCGCTCGACGCGCTGTGGGCCTTGACGACCCCCTCTTGTGCGGTGACCACGTCGCCGTCGGCGGCCTTTTTGGACTTGCGGGCGCGGGCGACGTCGCGGGCACGGGCGGCCCGCACGTCGCGGGCGGCCATGAGCTTGGCCCGCTCAGCCTTGAGCGACACCGACAAGAGCACCGATCGCTTCTCGCCGATGCTGCTGTCGCCGCCGACGATGGCTTCGAGCTGCGACTGCCCCGGGTCGACGTACTGCGAGATGGCCAGGGTCGCCAGCCGCTGTTGGGTCTCGCTCAACTCGTCGTCGGCCAGGGCCAGACGGGACTGGGCGTCGGCCAGGCGACCGCCGGCATCCTGGGCCCGGGATTGCATGTCGACGACGTGCTGCTGGGCCTTCGGGACCGCGTCGCGGGCGTTCAAGATGTCGATCTCGGCGAGCAGCGCCCGGACCCGGCCCGACGGATCGGGCAGCGTGGGCCCGGCGGGCACCGTCGAAGTCGTCGACGAGGACTCGCCACCTTTCGGCGGCTGCGTGGTGACGCCGCCGTCGCCGTGGGGCAGCGTCGTGGGGGTCGTGGGTGCGGGCGACGTCGCCGTCGACGTGGGCGGGGCGGCGCTCGATGAGGGACCCGAGGCGGCCGGCGGCAACGCCTGCCCACCCGCGCGGGGCGCCGAGACCAGCCCCGACGCCGCGAACAGGGCGAGGGCGGTGCACCACACCGCGAGCACGCGGGTTGGGGACCTGGGTGGTTGGACGGTACGCAGCATCGACATCGAGATCCGGGGCGCAGAACCGGGACCTGCTCCGCACCAAACGAAACGAGGCTAACCCCAGCGCCGCACCGTTCTTTCGTCCATCACTTCGACCATCGGCCCGAACAAGCCTGCCGTTGAGGCCCGCGCCGAGACTTCTGCGTCGACTCCGGCTGGTGGCCTGGGCTCGCTGTTCAGGCGTCGCCGAGGAGATGGCCCGCCTCGTTGAACGAGTGGATCACCGGACCGGTGGGGCCGACGGCGATCCGGGTGATCGAGGCCGGCTGCAGGAACAGCTTCCACGCCAGCTCCGGACCCGCGCCGAGTGCCCACGCGACCGCCGCCTTGATCGGCGACACGTGGCTGACCACGACCACGTCGTGGGCTTCGGCCTCGGCCCGAAGGTCGTCGCACGCGGCCGCGACGCGCGCTTGCAGGGAGGCGAGGGACTCGCCTCCCGGCGGCGTGAAGGACGGGTCGCTGCGCCACGCGCGCCACATGTCTGGCGGGACGTCGGCCAATGGCAACCCGTCGTAGTTGCCGTAGTCGATCTCGACCCACCGCGGATCGACGTCGACGGTGACGGCACCCGCGATGGCCTGCGCGGTCTCCCGGGTCCGCTGCAACGGGCTCGACCGGATGTGGTCGAACGACCCAACCGCCTCGCGCAGGCGCGCCGCCTGGCGGCGACCTTCGTCGTCGAGCGGCGGGTCGAGTCGGCCGAGCAGCAGCCGCTGCGCGTTCGCCGCGGTGCGACCGTGGCGGACGAGGATCAGCATCCCGCCTCCGGTCCCCTGGCCAGATCGCGGGAGAACTGACCGGTGCGCAGGAACAGGCTCCGCCGCGCCGGCTCACGCAAGCGGAACCGCTCGACCACCCAGACCAGGCACGCGATGCCGGCGAGCTCGAGCAGCCAGCCGAGCGCGCCGTGGGTCAGCTCGGGCACTTGGCGATGACCGAACCCCGCGCCGAACAACGGCCACCAGAACAACTGCTTGCGGCTCCACGTGCCGTCGAGGACGAGATGCAAGAACAGGCCGATCGGCAGCCCCAACCACCGGCGTCGCAGCAGCCGCCGCCGACGCGTGGCCAACATCACCGCCACGAGCACGACGATCGACGCGAGCAACGTGTGCAGGACGCGAGGCCGGCCGGTCAGCGCTTCGAGGACCGGCAGCACCGCCCCCACCGCGACCAGCCGGTTGTCGAGGGCGGGGCTCCGGAACACCACCCAGACGGCGACGACGCTCGCGCCGAGGAACCAGACCAACACGGCTGCTCAGCGGCCGCCCGGACGGCCGCCCGGACGGGCGTCCGGCACGAAGTTCGGTGAGGAGCACACGGCCGGCGAGCGGCGTCGACTCCCTCGCCACGCCATCCTCGTCGCGGCGCGCACTCGCCTGACCCCTTGCATGCTCAGTGGACCAACATGCGGCCGCACTCTTCGCAGTTGACCAGCTCGTCGGGCGGCAAGTGCCGGATGCGGTCGACTTCGACGGCCGACAAGGTGAGGTGGCAGCCGTCGCAACGGTTGCCGGTGAGTCGTGCGATGGCCACGCCGCCGAGTGGCACGCGCAGCTTCTCGTACTCGCCGACCAATCCTTCGTCGATGCCGTCGATCGACCCGGCTCGCTGCGCCTCGACCTCGGCCAGCTCCGCGTCGACGGCGGTCTCGGCCGCGAGCAGACCCGCCTGCGCGGCGGAGACGGCCGCCTCGGTTTCGCGGCGGGTGACGCGCTGCGCGTCGATCTCGCTCTGCAGCGGTTCGATCTCCTCCATCAGCTCCAGCACACGGTCTTCGTGGCCCGACTGGTGGCGCTTCAGGGAGGCGATGTCGTCCTGCAACGCCTGCAACTCGCGGGGGTTGGACACGGTGCCGCCGTAGAGCTGGCGCTCCGCGAGGGCCGCCCGCTCGACGAACGACGCGGCCGCGTCCTCCTCGCGCTTCTGCTCGCGAGCGAGCTCGTCACGAGCAGCCTCGAGCCGCGCGATCTCGGCGTCGGTCGCGGCGAGACGCTGGTTGGCTTCGGCCAGCGTCGTTCGCTCCTCGAGCGAGTCACGGCGATGGCGAAGCTGGTCGGCATGTGTGTCGTGGCCTTGGACCGCGAGCAGCCGTTCGAGGTCGGAGGGAGAGGACGGGTCACTCATATGGTCTCAAGGATGCCCGCCGCGGCCGGGTCGGCCGCCATTTCCGCCGCCAGGTGTGGTGACGGTCGGTCCCGGAACGGTCGGCTGGGTCGGCGCGGGAGTGGTCGGGCCGGACGACGGCGTGGACGAAGACGTGCTGGCCGGCGGGGCGGCGGGCCTCGGCACCACGGGAGCGGCCCGGCGGTACACGTTCGGGTCATAGCCCTGGCCGTCGTTGGTGCCCATGGTGAGGTAAACGCCGCCGCGGGTGCGGTCGGGGGTCGTGAACGGAACCTTGGGCGTGCTGCGCAACGCCAGGAGCTCGTTCATGAACAAGCCCCACGTCCGGGCGGGGTACTGCCCACCTTGGGCGCTGCCCCCGAACATCGGGACCTCAGCGGTGCCCCTGTCACCCCACCACACCGCCGTCGCGAGCTGGGGGGTGTAGCCGACGAACCACAAGTTCTTGGCTTCATCGGTGGTGCCGGTCTTGCCGGCGGCCTGCTGGCCGTTGGTGAGGCGGGCGCGCGTACCGGTGCCACCCTGCACGTTGGCGACGAGCACCTGCGTCACGAGGCGAGCCGTCTGCGACGAGATCACCCGTTGCGGGTCCGCCTTGTGCTGGTAGATCACCTTGCCGCTCGCGTCGGTGATCTTGTCGACGAAGTACGGCGCGTTGCGCACCCCGTCGTTGGCCAGCACGGCGTACGCCGCGGCCATGTCGAGGGGGTGCACGCCGAAGGTCCCGCCGAACGACATCACCGGGTACCAGGGGTTCATGCACTGCGCGGCGCGGGCCTTCTCTGCATCGGTCATCTTCGAGTCGGGCGTGTCCGTGTAGCAGTTGGTGATGCCCATGTTCTTGGCGATGTCGGCGACCTTCTCGAGCCCGACGACCTGCCCGAGGCGCCAGTACGCGCAGTTCACCGAGTTCGTGGTGGCCGACGTGAGCGTGCGCACGCCGCCCTCACCAGAGGAGAAGTTCACGCACTTCTGGGGTCGGTTGTAACGGGTGTCGACCTGCTGGAACGTGGAGGGATCGTCCCACCACAAGTTGCCTTGCGAGCTCTCGATCGTGTCGGACGGCACGAATCCCTCCTCCATGGCCGCCACCAGGACGAATGTCTTGAACGACGAGCCGGGCTGCTTGAGGGAGTCGGTGGCGAAGTCGAGCTGGTCGGGCACCGTCGGCGGCGGACCGCCGACCAGCACCCGCACCGCGCCCGTCGACGGCTCGACCGAGGCCATGGCAACGGTGCCCTGCTGCGGGACGCCTTGATACGCCGGCAAGGCGTACGTCAGGGTGGCCGGGTCACCGCCCACCCCCTGGACCGACTGCTGCGCGGCGTGCTCGGCCACCAGCTGCGCGCCACGGTCGTACGTGGTGTAGATCCGCAGCCCGCCACGGAACACCGCGTTGTAGCGAGCTTCTTGCGTGTTGCCGAGCGCTGCGCCTTCGGGCGTGTCACCGCTCAGCAGCCGACGCAGCACTTCTTGGGTGAAGTAGTCGCGGATCGACGCCGGCGGCGTGTGGAAAGTGGTGGGCAACGGCTCCTTGTTGGCCTTGTCGGCCTCGGCCTGCGACAAGCGGTGGGTCTCGACCAGACGACGCAGCGCGAGCGAACGCTGCTCCAACGCCACGCTCGGATGCGTCTTCGGGTCGTAACCGTTCGGGTTGGAGATCAGCGCGGCCAGCAGCGCCCCCTCGGCCCAATCGAGCTTCGACACGTCCTTGTTGAAGTAGACCTCCGCCGCCGCCTGCACGCCGTAGGCGCCGTGCCCCAAGTAGATGATGTTGAGGTAGCGCTCGAGGATCTGGTCCTTGGTGAGCTGCCGTTCGAGCTGCACCGCCAGGAACGCCTCGCGCAGCTTGCGCGACAAAGTGATCTTCGAGCCGGTCAGCGTCTTCTTCACCACTTGCTGGGTGATGGTCGACCCGCCTTGGGCCACCCCGCCCTGCTTCACGTTGGTGGCCATGGCGCGCACGATCGAGTGAACGTCGACCGGCCCGTGCTTGTAGAAGTCGCTGTCTTCGACCGCGAGCACCGACTGCACGACGGTGGACGGCACGTCGGACAGCTTCACGAGCGACCGGTTGATCTCGTCTTGGAACGACCCGATCAGCGAGCCGCTGTTGTCGAAGATCAACGACCGCTGGCCGATGGCCGGCAAGTCCAGCTTCTCCGGCGTGTACGAGCCCGCCGAACGCACCGTGTTCACGGCTGGCACCAGCGCGACCGCGCAGAGCACCAGGGTCAGCGCGCCGGCCACCACCAGGGCGAGGATTCGGGTCGTGTACTGCACGGACCCAAGACGTTAGCGGTGGCCCCGCGTCGGTCCGCGGCAGCCCTCCGGGCGGAGCTGCGCCGGCGAGCGTGGAACGCCCCACGCCGCCCGATCCCGTCCCTGCCATCGCCGGCGATGGCGCCCGCTCACCCACCAGAGACACCACTGGTGGTGGGTCGTGCGGATGGCGATGCGGTCCTGGCGGCCCTCGGCACCGCCGGGCGGCGTCCCCCTCCTCACCGCAGCTACGGCTGCGCCTTCGTCGTGCGTCCTGGCCAGCGGCACCGAACGACTCGCCATGACCACCTCCTCACCCACCAGACACACCACTAGATTGACCCGATGCCTCACCCACGACGGTTCCGGTTCGGCGTCCAGGTCTCCAGCGCACCCGACGGCGCGGCGTGGACCGCGCTGGCGCAGCGCGTCGAACAGCTGGGCTACTCGAGCCTGTACGTGCCTGACCATTTCGGCGATCAGCTCGGGCCGATTGCCGCGCTCACGGCCGCCGCGGCCGCCACCACCAACTTGCGCGTCGGGTCGCTGGTGCTCGACAACGACTACCGCCATCCCGTGGTGATGGCCAAGGAAGCGGCCAGCATCGATGTGCTGTCGGGTGGGCGCCTCGAGCTCGGCATCGGTGCCGGCTGGATGACCACCGACTACGACCAGTCCGGCATCCCGAAGGATCCAGCCGGTGTGCGCGTCGACCGGATGGTCGAGGCCATCGCAGTGCTCAAAGCCCACTTCGGTGACGGGCTCGTCGAGTTCCAGGGCGAGCACTACCAGGTCAGCGGCCTCGACGGGCAGCCCAAGCCGGTCCAGCAGCCGCTCCCGTTGCTCATCGGTGGTGGCGGACCGCGGGTGCTCGAGATCGCGGGGCGTGAGGCCAGCATCGTCGGCATCAACCCCAACCTCCGCACCGGCAAGATCGACGCGGAGACCGCGTCCGACGCGGTGGCATCCAAAGTCGATGCCAAGCTCGAACACGTGCGGCGTGGCGCGGGTGACCGCTTCGACGACCTGGAGCTGCAGATCCTCGTGTTCGGCGTGATCATCACCGACGACCGCAAGGCGACCATGGACGCCATGGCATCGTCGTTCGGGATCGCCGCAGGTGACGACTTCGAGACGCCGTACTTCTGGATCGGCTCACAAGAAGAGATCGTGGCCGACCTCCAGCGTTGGCGCGACCGCTGGGGAACCTCGTACTGGGTGGTGCAAGGCGAGGCCGCGGCGGAGACCGCCGCGCCGATCGTCGCCGCGCTCAACGGCACCTGAGGCGCGGCCGCCGGCCACGGGTCGTGCAGTCGCCCCAAGCTCGGGGCGCCCGCGGGTCGGCGGAGCTCGGTCGCCCGGCGAGTCTCAGTTGCGCGGCGGCCGTCGCTGGCGCGGGGCCCGCCCGTGCGGCTGCGTGGGGCGGGGCAACGCCGGCAACGACGCCATCGGGCGTCGCACCGAGCCGTCCGCCGGCACCTCGATCTGTTCGCCTTCGTGCCAGACCGTGATCGACTCGCCCTCCATCGAGTACTCCGCTTCCTGCGGGGTCAAGCGCACGTGCAGGCACGCCTTGCCGACCGTGAGCGCGAAGCGCAGGCTGCTCAACGCCTCCGGGAGGCGGGGCGCGAAGCACAGGTGGTCGCCGCGGCGCCGGAGACCACCAAAGCCGGCCACGAGCACCATCCACACGCCCGCCAGCGACGCGATGTGCAAGCCGTCGCGGGTGTTGTGCTCCAAGTCGTCGAGGTCCATCAACGCCGCCTCGCCCAGGTAGTCGTACGCCAGGTCGAGGTGGCCGACCTCGGCCGCGATCACGGCTTGGCAACACGCGGACAGCGACGAGTCGCGCACGGTGATCCGCTCGTAGTAGCCGAAGTTGCGAGCTTTCTCCTCGGCGGTGAACTCGTCAGGGAACAACTGCATCGCCAGCACGAGGTCGGCCTGCTTCACCACTTGCTTGCGGTACAAGTCGAAGTACGGGAAGTGCAACAGCAGCGGGTACTTGGCCGCGGGCGTGTGCTCGAAGTCCCATGTCTCGTGCGCGGTGAAACCCTCCGCTTGGGGATGCACGCCGAGGTCCGCGTCGTACGGCACGGTCATCTTGTCGGCCGCGTCGCGCCAGCTCGCCATCTCCTCGTCGTCGACGCCGAGGCGGCGCGCCGGATCGACGTGGCGCTCGGCGGCGGCAGCCGCCGCCTGCAGGTTCTGGCGCGCCATCAGGTTCGTGAACACGTTGTTGTCGGCGACCGCGCTGTACTCGTCGGGACCGGTGACCCCGTCGATCCGGAACGCGCCGTGCGCGTCGTGGTGGCCGAGCGATCGCCACAGACGTGCCGTCTCCACCAGCAGTTCGAGGCCGACCGTGGCCTCGAACTCGCGATCGCCGGTGGTGCACACGTAGCGGACCACGGCATCGGCGATGTCGGCGCCGATGTGAAACGCCGCCGTCCCCGCCGGCCAGTACCCCGAGCACTCCTCCCCCCCGATGGTGCGCCACGGGAATGCTGCGCCACGCAGGCCGAGCTGACGGGCGCGCTCGCGCGCCGCGGGCAGCGTGGAGTGGCGCCACGCCAGCGCGAACTTCGCTGCGCTGGGCGAGGTGTACGTGAGCATCGGCAGCACGTACGTCTCGGAGTCCCAGAACGCGTGGCCGTCGTAGCCCGGGCCGGTCAGCCCCTTCGCCGCGATCGCTCGACCCTCTGCCCGGGCACCCGCCTGCAGCACGTGGAACAGAGCGAAACGGACGGCCTGCTGGATCTCGGTGTCGCCCTCGAGATCCACGTCGCCGTGGCTCCAGAAGTCGTCGAGGTAGGAGCGCTGGTCGGCGGCCAGCCGATCCCAGCCGGTGTGCACCGCCAGCGTCAGCGCCGCGTCGACCTGATCGCGCACCGCCGGCACCGAACGCTCGGCCGACCAGCCGTACGCCACGAACTTGACGACCGTGAGCCGCTCACCCGCTGCGAGCTCCGCGGTCACCGCGACCCGCCCGAGGTCGTCGGACGCCTCCGAGGTGATCTTGGGCCCGGGACCTTCGATCACATGGTCCATCGCAGCGGCCATACGAAGCCCGCTGCGCTTGGTGGCATGCACCAGGTTCACCCGCGTGCCGTTGCTGGAATGGGCTTCTGCTTGCCACGGCGTCGTGATGGCGGCAGCCACGCGGGGGTCGCCGCCGGCGGCGGGAAGCTGTTCGTTGGCGACCAGTTCGGACTGGACCACGACGCGGGCCGGCGCGCCCACCGCTTCGACCTCGTAGCGCACCGCGGCGATGGCCCGCTGCACGAACGACACCATTCGCGTCGAGGAGATCCGCACTTGCTGACCGGCCGGCGAGATCCAGTCGACGGTGCGGCGCACGACGCCGGCCCGAAAGTCGAGCTCGACGTCGTGGCTGGCGACCTGGCCGTACCGGACGTCGAACGGCTCGTCGTCGACCAGCAGCCGGATGATCTTGCCGTTCGTGACGTTGACGACCGTCTGGCCGGACTCGGGGTAGCCGTAGCCGGCCTCCGCATACGGCAGCGGGCGCACCTCGTACACCCCGCTCAGGTACGAGCCCGGCAGACCGTGCGGCTCGCCCTCGTCGAGGTTGCCGCGCCAACCGATGTGTCCGTTGGACAGGGCAAAGACGGATTCCATCTGGGCGATCCGGTCGAGGTCGATGCCGATCTCGCGCACACCCCACGGCTCGACGGTGAAGGCCGGTTGCTCGATCATCGTGCGAGCAGCTCCGCCAGGTCTTCGACCACCCGGTCGGCGCCGTGCTCGCGCAGCTCGGCGGCCTGGTTCGCCCGGTCGACGCCCACCACGAACCCGAACTTGCCGGCGCGCCCGGCGGCCACACCGGCCAGCGCGTCCTCATAGACCACGGCCGCGGCGGCTTCGACGCCGAGGGCCTTGGCGCCCGCCAGGAACGTGTCGGGCGCCGGTTTGCCCGCCAAGCGCTGCTCACGGGCCGTGATCCCGTCGATCCGCACGTCGAGGTACTGCTCGATGCCGGCGGCGACCAGCACGTCCTTGCAGTTCGCGCTCGACGACACCACCGCCGTTGGCAAGCCGGCCTCGCGGACCGCTTTCAGGTAGCGCACGGACCCGGCGTACGGCTCGACTCCGTCCTTGCGGATCATGGCCAGGACCAACTCGTTCTTGCGATTGCCGAGACCGTTGACCGTGTCGGCCGAGGGCGCGTCGTCGGCGTGGCCCTCGGCGAGGTGGATGCCACGCGACGCGAGAAACGAGCGGGTGCCGTCGGCACGGGGCTTGCCGTCGACGTACGCGTCGTAGTCGTCGTGGACGTCGAACGGCACGAACGGTTCGTGGCGCTGCTCCGCCCGTCGCCGCAGGTACTCGTCGAACATCTGCTTCCACGCGGCTGCGTGGACCTTGGCGGTCTGAGTGAGCACGCCGTCGAGGTCGAACAGGCAGGCGCGGACGTGGTCGGGCAGACCGAGAGCCATGTTCACTCCCTTCCGTTGGGCTGCGTCAGAAGGTCGGCCAGACCGAGCGCCACGCTCACTCACTTCCATCGGGCCGTGTCAGAAGGTCGGCCAGGACCTGCGCTTGGCTGATGTCGGCCGCCTTCGACGCGGTCAGGAGGGTGAGGGGTCGGTCTGCTGCGAGCGATCGAAGGTGGTCGAACGCGGCCGCCCGCACCGCGTCGCGCAGCTCGTGGGTGTACCGGGCCCGGAACTCGTCGAAGCGGTCGGGGTCGTGGCGGTACCACTTGCGCAGCTCGGTGGATGGCGCCGCGTCCTTGCACCATTCGTCGAGCGCCGCGGCGTCCTTGCGAAGCCCGCGGGGCCACACCCGGTCGACCAGCACCCGGCTGCCGTCGGTGGGCAACGGCTCGTCGTACACCCGACGCACCTGCACCTTGTTGGTACCCACGTTGACGGCCTCCTTCCCGGGCGGAGTCGACCTCCACCATGCCAGACCGACCCCCCGACCAGCACGCACTCGCGCCCACCCCAACCCCATCGTGCTGTGAGCACTTGGCCACCGTGGAGGTCGCCAGGTGCTCACAACAGCGGGTGGGACGCCCCAACCCCATCGTGCTGTGAGCACTTGGCCACCGTGGAGGTCGCCAGGTGCTCACAACAGCGGGGGGGATGCCCCAACCCCATCGCAGGGGTGGGACCCATGCCCGGTCCGTGAGGTCGGGGCGTGGGCTGTCGCAGGGGGGGTCCATAATCGGCGGGTGACCGATCACCCGTGGCGGACCGCCACCGGGCTGGTGCTCCCCGAGCCGCCCAACGCCCGAGAGGAGACAACCACGTGAGCGCCACCGACCCGCCCGGCGACCACCGAGCACACGACCACCTGGCCGACGACCGACCAGCCGCTGAAGCGCCCATCGACCCAGCCGCGGGCCGACCTTCGACCGATCCGTCCAGCGAGCGAACGTCGCGCCACGGCGCGTCGACCACCGACGCACGCGCTTCGAAGATCGTCAAGCTGCTCGCCCAGGCCGAGGCCACCAACCACCCGGCCGAAGCCGAGACGTTCCTCGCCCGGGCCGCCGACCTGATGGCCCGGTGGCAGATCGACGACGTGCTGCTCGCCCGTGCCCGCAAGGGCACCACCGCGGCCGACCCGGTCATCGAGAAGTCCATCGAGGTCGGCACCGGGCACTACGTCCGCCTCCGCGTCGCACTGCTGGCCTGCGTGAGCGAGCATCACTGCTGCCGCACGCTCACCGCTGCGGCGTGGAACGGCACCGTCGCCACGGTCGTCGGCCACCGCGCCGATGTGGATCGCGCGGTCTCGTTGTACGGCGCCCTCGCCATCCACTCGGCCCGGGCGATGATGGCCGACTCCCCGAGGACCGGCTCCGGCGGCGCCACCATCCGTTGGCGTCGCTCGTTCCTGGCCTCGTACCTCAACCGGATCGACGCCCGTCTCCGCGAGCTCTCGGACCGGGCGCAGCGCGACGCGGCAGAGGCCCAGTCCACACCGGTCGCCACGGTCGCGCTGGCGATCCGCGACCGCACCGACGCAGCCGACGACTGGATCTCGAGCCGCTACGGCAGGCTGCGCAAGGCCCGTCAACCGTCGCCCGTCCAGCACTCGGCCCACGCGGCCGGTGCCGGGCGCTCCGCGGCCGACCGGGCGCCACTGAACGACTCGATCGGCGGACGGCCACGCGGGCAGATCGGCGCGGCAGGTGCCTGAGACCCGGCGCGCTGTCGACCGCGAGCGGGCGCGGGTGTACCGCGCCGAGTCCACCGCGTTCGCCCACTCTCGCTACGAGGAGCCGATGGGGTGGCTCGCGGTACAAGCCGCCGCCGAACGGATCGCCGACGATCCGTGGTGGGTGGCGGCCACCGGAGGCTGCCGACCGGTGGTCGTGAAGGCCCGGCGCGATGCGGCGGTGTCGAGCTCGGTGTCGGTTGCCGACCAGCACTCCATCCGGGTCGCACCCGGCCACGGCACGTGGGTCACCCTCAGCCACGAGCACGCCCACGTGTTGGCCCACCGGACCGATCCGACCGCGCCAGGGCACGGCTCGCTGTTCCGAGGGGCGCACCTCGCTGTCGCAAGCCGGGTGCTCGGCCCCGTCGGTGCCGCGATGTTGGCGCGGGCCTATGACCTCCACGGTCTCTCGGCAACGGCAGCTCCGTCGGATCCGCCGCCGTGGCAGCCGCCGACACCACACGGCATGCCACACGGCATCGCCGAGCTCCACAACCTGGCCGAGCGGGGCGCCTGACGGGCAACGAACGACCCACCGGCAACGAACGAGCGTCGGGTACCACCCGGCCGCAGACCACCCGGCCGCAGACCACCCGGCCGCGGACCACCCGGCCGCGGACCACCCGGCCGTCGGCCGCGGCCGGCCCCCCGCCTTCCCGCAAGCCGAGTGCGTCACCGGTCGGGTCCGCCGCTCACGCCAACCGGCCGTGAGCGGGCTCCAGCCGTGCGCCACCCGCCCCAGCCGTCCGCGCACTCGCCCCGATGCCGCCGTGACCACTGCCACCTCGACCGCACAACGCCCGCAGGAGCGTGTGCGATGGTCGACAACCGGCCTTCACATCGCGGCAACCCGGGCGAAATCGCGGCCGCGTTGACTTGCACGCATGGCCTCTCCCCCGCGCCGCCCCCGCCTGGTCGTCGTCGGCAATGGGATGGTCGGGCACCGGTTCCTCGAAGAGCTCGTCGCTCTCGACCTCCACCGCCGCTTCGAAGTGGTGGTGTTCGGCGAGGAGCGCCGCCCCGCGTACGACCGCGTCCACTTGTCAGGCTTGTTCGACGACCAGACCGAGGCCACGCTCACCCTTGCCGGCCCCGACTGGTACGACGCCCACGGCATCGAGCTGCGGCTCGGGCGGCGGGTCGAGCACCTCGACGCCGACGCCAAAGTGCTGCGGGCCCGCGGCGGCGTCAACCTCCCTTACGACGAGTGCGTGCTGGCCACCGGTTCACGCCCGTTCGTGCCGCCGATCCCCGGTGCCGACACCCCCGGGGTGCACGTCTACCGCACCCTCGCCGACGTCGAGGGGATCCGCGCCGACGCAGCCAAAGCCTGGCGCGGCGTGGTGATCGGCGGCGGCCTGCTCGGCCTCGAGGCGGCGCACGCGCTGCAACTCGCCGGCGTCGACGATGTCGAAGTCGTCGAAGTGGCTCCTCACCTGATGGCTGCCCAGATCGACGCGGCCGGCGCGGCCATGCTCGCCCGCGACGTGATCCGCCTCGGCATCGCCGTGCGAACCGCCGCCATGGTGGAGGCCATCGAGTCGGACGGTCGCCGGGTGTCGGGGCTGCGACTCGCGGACGGCGACACCTTGGCAGCAGACATCGTGATCTGCGCAGCCGGCATCCGCCCGTGTGACGATTTGGCCCGCGACGCTGGTCTGGCCATCGGCGGGCGGGGCGGCGTCGTGGTCGACGACTGGATGGCGGCGTCGGCAGCGGGCGTGCACGCGATCGGCGAAGTGGCCTGCCACGCCGGCAAGGTCGTGGGTCTCGTCGGCCCCGGCATCGCCATGGCCAAAGTGCTGGCCCACCGGCTGGCCGGGTTCGACGCCGAGCCGTACGACGGCGGCGACCCGTCGACCAAGCTGAAGCTGCTCGGCGTCGACGTCGCGTCGGTCGGCGAAGTCCGGGCCGATGCCCGTGACGACGTCGAGGAAGTCTCCTTCCGCGACCCGATCGCCGGCGTCTACCGCAAGCTGCTGATCGGCGCCGGCGGCGAGCTCGTGGGCGCGGTGATGGTCGGCGACACCAGCCTCTACCCCACCTTGGTGCAGATGGCCCGAGGCACACTCGCAGCGCCCGACGATCCGGGGGTGTTGGTGACGGGCCACCAGGCGCCGACGGATTTCGGCGCCCTCGACGGTTCGAGCCTGGTGTGCACGTGCCACAACGTCACCGCGGGCGACATTCGCTCGGCGTTCCACGAGAACGACGCGACCGACGTGCCCGCGATCAAGGCGTGCACGGGCGCTGGAACCGGCTGTGGATCGTGTGTCCCGATCATCACCGAGCTGCTCGGCGCCGAGCGTCGGGCTCGGGGTGAAGTGGTGGTCGACCGGCTCTGCGAACACTTCGCGCAGTCCCGCGCCGAGTTGTTCGACGTGGTGCGCGTGACCGGCATCCGGACGTTCGCGGAGCTCGTCGAGCGGTTCGGCACGGGCACCGGCTGCGAGATCTGCAAGCCGGCCGTCGCCTCGATGTTGGCGTCACTCGACAGCGGCCACATCCTCGACGGCGAGCAGGCCACCTTGCAGGACACCAACGACGCATTCCTCGCCAACATCCAGCGCGACGGCACGTACTCCGTGGTGCCACGCGTGGCCGGCGGTGAGATCACCCCCGACCAGCTGATCGTGATCGGCGAGATCGCTCGTGAGTTCGACTTGTACACCAAGATCACCGGCGCCCAGCGGATCGACTTGTTCGGCGCCCGGGTCGACCAGCTGCCGGCCATCTGGGGTCGCCTGGTCGACGCAGGCTTCGAGTCGGGCCACGCGTACGGCAAGGCGCTGCGCACGGTGAAGTCGTGTGTCGGCTCGACCTGGTGCCGGTTCGGCGTGCAGGACTCGACGCAGCTCGCCATCGAGCTCGAGCTCCGCTACCGGGGACTGCGGGCGCCGCACAAGCTCAAGTCCGCCGTGTCGGGTTGCGCACGCGAATGCGCCGAGGCCCAAGGCAAGGACTTCGGGATCATCGCCACCGAGCGGGGCTGGAACCTGTTCGTGGGCGGCAACGGCGGCATGCGACCGCGCCACGCCGACTTGCTGGCGACCGACCTCGACACCGAGACGTTGGTCCGCACGATCGACCGCTTCCTCATGTACTACATCCGCACCGCCGGCCGGCTCGAACGAACCGCCACCTGGCTCTCGAAACTCGACGGCGGGATCGAACAGCTCCGTCGAGTGATCATCGACGACGCTCTCGGCATCTGCGACGAGCTCGACGCCGCCATGGCCCACCACGTCGACTCGTACGCCTGCGAATGGGCCGAGACACTGGCTGACCCGGCCCGCCTCGAACGCTTCAAGCCGTTCGTCAACACCGACTCGCTGGACGAGACCGCCCAGTACGTCCGCATCCGCGGCCAGCGCCAACCCGAACCCGCAGGAGCACTCCCATGACCGATCTCTCTGCCGACGCGCTCGACGATGCCGACTTGGGCGGTTCCCCGGCCACGCCGGCGAGCGCCGCCCGCTGGACCAAGGTGTGCGGTGTCGACGCGCTTCGCCGCGGCTCGGGCGTGGCCGCCCTGGTTGCCGGCCGCCAGATCGCCATGTTCCTCACCGACGACGGCGTCATCTACGCGCTCGACAACGTCGACCCAGCGGCGTCAGGCGCACCGGTGCTCAGCCGCGGCCTGCTGGGCGACACCGCCGGGCGCAAGTACGTGGCGTCACCGATGTACAAGCACCGCTACGACCTCGCCACCGGCGAGTGCCTCACCGGCGGCGACCCCGTGGCCAGCCACGACGTGCGAGTCCACGGCGGCGCCGTGTTCGTCGGCACCGGCCGGTGAGCGGGGTCAAGCGCTGACGTCGGCGCCGAGCGCCGTCGCGACGAGGCGGTAGCCCCGGCGCGGCGACGTCTCCACGGCACTCCCGAGCCGCCCGAGGCGGCGGCGCAGCCGGGTGACGGTCACGCCGACGGTGTGGTCATCGGCCCAGCCGTCGGGCCACGCCCGTTGACCGAGTGTGCGGCGTGACACCACCGCACCTGGCCTGGCTGCCAGCACTTCGAGCACGCTGCGCTCCCGTGCCGGCAGCTCCACCACCCGGTCACCGACCACCACGGCTGCCCGCCGCAGAGCCAACCGCTCGCCGGCCACATCGAGCAAGCGGGGCCTCGCGAGGTGCTGCGCCACGGCCTCGACCATGGCGCCGAGGCGCGCCCGATCGGGCTCCACCGCCGGGACGATCCCCACGCGGCGCGCCGTCGCGGCGCACGCAGGTCCGACCACCGCCGCGGCGACTTCCTCGTGGAACGCGGCGCGCAGCGGCGGGCCGAGCCCGGAGCGGTCGGCGAGGTCGACCAGGCGCGTCAACGCCGGTGAGCTCGTGAACGTCACTGCGTCGACGCGCTGCTCGACGATCGTCTCGATGAGCCGCCCGGCTCGCTCGAGGTCCGGGTGGTCGGTCCACCGATAGACCCGGACCGCCACGGAGTCCAAGCCGGCTTCGGCCAGCGCGGTGACCAACACCGGATCGGCCGATCCGTCGATCTGCACGGCGACCCGGCTGCCTGCCGGGTATCGCGCCGCCACCCGGGCGACCAGCTCGGCGCCGAGCTCGGAGGCGGCGCTCGCGAAGATCTCATGGCCGGCCACCGTCAGCTCACCGGCGGCCTTGGGGCCGCGCACCCACAGGTCCGCGCCCGCGAAGACCCGGTCGAGCCGGTCGCGCGTCCCTGATGCGTCGACCGCGCTGAGCCAACCCCGTACGCCGATGCCGGTGGTCAGCACGACGGCGACCGGCGGGTCGAGCGCGAGCGCTTCGGTGAGCTGGGCCAGCTCACCACCGTCGCCTTCGTCGACGAGGGGCAGCGTGTGGATCGTGGGGGCGTGGAGGACCTTGGCGCCGAGACGCTCCAACAACAGGGACTGCTCGCCGCTGCGACGGTCCGCGGTGACACCGACGGTCGCGCCGCGCAACGGGAGGTCCATCGCTCCAGTGTGCTGGACGTTCGTTTCCATTCGGTTAACCGGCCGTTTCGGCACCGCTACCACCGCCGCACGGTGCGAGACGTCACATGTCGGCCGGCCGTCACCCGCCCTTGCGCGACGGGACACGGCCACGAAACGCACGTCTGTCCCAATGGGTCGGCGAAACCCACTGCCGACAATTGATGGAGGAACGATGCCGACCCCCGTACCCGACGCCCTCCGGTCACAGGAGGACCTCGCGGCCGACAAAGCCGACCAACTCCTGCGAAGTCCGTTGCGCTACCTCGCGAGCTCGGCTCTCGCGGGTGCCTTCATCGGCGTGGCGGTGATCTTGTTGTTGATGGTGAGCGCGCCGCTCATCAACGGCCACTCCGCCAGCACCAAGCTCGTACAGGGCTCCGTCTTCGGCGTGGCCCTCACCTTGGTGGTGTTCGCCGGCGCCGAGCTGTTCACCGGCAACAACATGGTGATGGTCATCGGCATGGTCGCCAAGCGGATCAAGACGGCGCAACTGGTAGGCGTGTGGGTCGCCTCGCTGGTCGGCAACCTCATCGGCTCGGTCGCGTTCGCCGCGCTGGTGAACGGCTCGGGCATCCTCGACAGCGGCGCCACCCCCGGCAAGGCCGGGCCCGCCCACGCCGCGCTCGCGTCGATCGTGGCCGGCAAAGACCACCTCACCGGCGGTCAGGTGTTCCTGCGGGCCGTGCTGTGCAACTTCTTGGTGTGCCTGGCGATGTGGATGGCCGCCCGCGCCACCAGCGACGCGGCCAAGCTGATCTGCCTCTGGTGGGCGCTGCTGGCGTTCATCGCCTCGGGGTTCGAACACTCGATCGCGAACATGACCGTCTTGTCGTTGGCGGCGTTCAGCGGCGACGGCCACTGGCACAGCCTGTGGAACAACCTGGTGTGGTCGGTTCCCGGCAACATCGTCGGTGGCGGCGCGCTGGTGGGCTTGGCCTACGCCTACATCGGCCGTTCGACTCGCGCGGCGAGGATCTCACCGGCCGCCGCCGGTTCACGGCGGGAGCTCGACCCGATGGACGAGCTCGAGGGCCAGCTCGAGCGGCCCGCGCTCGTCCCGCAGGGGGCTCGCCTGTCGCCGGCACCGGCCGAGTAGCGGCTCGGCCCGCAACCCACGCCGAAGTAGACTGACATGTCAGTCAACACACGCGAGGTGCGCAGATGGCGGACGGCCCGACGATGTCGGACGAGGATCAGGTCGCCTACCGCAAGGCGATCCCCGACGTCATGGGCTCGACGCCTTACTTGTCAGGGCTCGGGCTGGTGTTCGATCGTTACGAGCCCGACGAGGTCACGCTCCGGCTCCCCTTCCGTGCCGAGCTCACCAACGACGGCCACGTGTACCACGGCGGCGTCATCGCCACGGTCATGGACACGGCGGGCGCGGCCGCCGCGTGGTCGAACCACGACTTCTCCAAGGGCACCCGCGCCTCGACGGTCAGCATGTCCTTGCAGTACGTCGGGGTCTGCAAGGGCACCGACCTCGTGGTCCATGCCCGGGCCGTGAAGCGGGGCCGGGAGCTGACCTTCTGCGAGATGACCGCCACCGACCCCGACGGCACGCCGGTGGCGCACGGCCATCTCACGTACCGCATCGTGTGACCGCTGCCGGATCGGGTGACCGCACGAGATCCGCTCAGGTGGCCGTACGACGGCGGGACGATGCCGGCGCGCGGGCGGCGGCGACGGCGGGCGTCCGCGGGCGCAGGCCGTCGAGGACGAGCGTGACCACGAAGTCGGCCACTGCGCTGGCCGGCACGCCGTCATCGGTCGTCAGGCGGCGATGGGCGAGCTGGCCGATGAGCGACGCCAGCGTGAACGCCACCATGCGGGGCGGCAGGTCGATGATGTCGCCACGCTCGCGGGCCACCATGATCGCCGCCTCGATGTCGGTGATGAAGCGCTCGTAGATGCCGCCGAGGTGCTTCTCGAAGCGGTCGCCGAACGCCAGCGCGTCGCGAAACAGCAGCTTCACGGTGTCGCGATCGGACTCGAAGAACTCGAACGTGGAGCGCACGGCGATGCGGAAGAAGTCGTCGACGGTGGCGGCCGGATCCGCCAGAGAGCGTGCCAAGTGATCGCGCAGGGCGTGCTCCTCGACCTCCATCAGCGCGTGGAACAGCTCGTCTTTGGAGTCGAAGTACCAGTACACCGAGCCGTAGGACAGTCCTGCCGCCTTGGCGATGTCGGCGATGGTCGTGGCGTGGAACCCTTTGCGCGCGAACACCTGCTTGGCGGCGGCCATGATCTCGTCGCGCCGTTGCGACTTCTCCTCGTCGCTGCTGGCACGCCGCCGACGCGTGGCCTTGCCGCTCTTGGTCGTCACCGATGCCACCCTACTGACCCCCTTGTGCAGCTCCCGTGGACCTGTCCGAGCGACGGATCCGCTCACGGTCGGCTGCCGATCTCGGCGTGCGCTCGGGCCGCGAGCGTCCACCGGCGCTCGGACCCCGACCTCGCCGCCGAGTCCTCGACGACCACCACCGCGTCGGCGCGCTCGCTGTTCACACACGTGGCGGTCGCACCGTCGGGGTCGACGTAACCAACCGACACGCAGCGTTGCGCCGGGAGGTGCACGTCGAGGGACAGCCGACGGTGACCCACCGCGCCGCGCACGGTGAAGCGATCACCGTCGACCCGGGCCCGGAACCGTGCCGCTGCCGCCAGCCCGTGCGCAGGCCAATCGGGCTCGCCCGGCAAACGCAACTGCACCATGGGCACCAGCGGAAGGCGCCGCAGACCTGGTCGGCGCGGGGTGGCAGCCACCACTTCCAGGGTGCCGCCGCCGTCGAGATCCGCATGCAGCCAGCACCAGCGCTGAGCGCTCCCATGACCGTAGATGCGTGCCAGCGCGCCGCGAGCATCGAGGTCCCGCACCCCACCGGGCCCGACGACCTTGCCCCGCACCGCGGCCCCCGGCCGCGCGAGCACTTGCGAGCCCGGCAACACCTCGCGCCGCCAGGACCACGACGGGAACGTCCACAGCGGTGGCTCGCCACCCTCCAACTCGAGATCCCACGACCACTTGCCTGCCGCGCCGCGCACGTAGCCGGCCCCGATCACGTTGTCGCCCACCCGGCACCAGTCGCCGGCACCCGAGCGTCCGGTGCCCGCCGCCGGGTCCGCCGCCGCAGACCGCTCGACCGGCGCAGGCCCGAACCGGACGAGCTCCGGCGATCCGTCCGGCGGGAACACGGCCAGCCATCCCACCACCCTCGGTCCATCACCCCCAACATCCGTGTTGTGAGCAGTTGACCACCTGGTGGGTGGCTGAGCGCTCACAGCAGTGGTTGTGGGGGCGACCACCTCTTGGTGGATCCAGTAGCCGGTGCCGTCGGCGTCGGTGAACGTCACGTACCAGACCTCCAGCCGCCCGGCACGACCGTCCCACCGCGGCAGGCCCGGGTCGATCGTCATCGGTCGCCGTTGGCCCCACCGACGAGTTGCTCGAGCCCCTGGACGGCGTCGATGAACTCATCGACCATCTCGAGCACCACGGTTCCCGCCGGGCGGACGCGGTCGAGCGAGCCGACCACCTGCCCCACGAAGTACGTCGCCAACTGGCGAGCCGGCGCGTCGGGATCGTTGGACGCCAGGTGGATGCGCAGCTGCGGGTCGCTGACCAGCGCGGTCTGCAGCGGCATGCCGAGCGGGTCAGGCGTGTCGGGCCGGTCCCACTCGTCGGTCCACGCCGTGCGCAGCATCCGGGCGGGCTTGCCGGTCAGCGACCGGGACCGCACGGTGTCGGCCGAGCCGGCAGCGAGGAACTTCTCCTTCACCACCGGTGCCGTCTCGGCTTCCTCAGTGGTGAGCCACACCGAACCGCACCAGACCCCTTGCGCGCCCAATGCGAGGGCGGCCGCGATCTGGCGGCCGCGCCCGATGCCGCCGGCAGCGAGCACCGGCGTGGGAGCCACGGCGTCCACCACTTCCGGGACCAGGACCATCGTGGCGATCTCGCCGGTGTGACCACCGGCTTCGGTGCCCTGGGCCACGATCAGGTCCACGCCCGCCTCGGCGTGGTGCACCGCGTGGTCTCGGGTGCCGGCCAGCGCGGCGACCATCACGTCGTTGCCGTGGGCGCGCTCGACGAGGTCGACAGGCGGGGACCCGAGCGCGCTCGCGATCAGCGCGATCGGGTGCTGAAACGCGACGTCGAGCAACGGCTCGTAGCCGCGCCGCGACACGTTGAGACCTGCGCCGGTGGGCAGACGCTGTTCCGCGGGCGGGACCTCGATCCCATACCGCTCGAGCAGGTCATCGAGGAACGCCCGGTGCTCGGCTGGCAGCAGGTCGCCCACCTGCTTGGCGTCGAGGCCGCCCGCGTCGGCGCCGACGAACTTCGACGGCAACAGCAGGTCGACGCCGAAGGGCTTTCCGCCGCAGTGCTCCTCGATCCAGGTCAGTTCCGTGTCGAGCAGCTCGGGGGTGTGGCCAACCGCACCCAGCACGCCCAGGCCACCGGCTTTCGAGACCGCGGCCACGACGTCGCGGCAGTGGCTGAAAGCGAATATCGGGAACTCGATGCCGAGCTGCGAAGCGATCGCTGTCTGCATGATCCGACGCTAAGAGCTATTGACTGACTTGTCAATCAATTGTAAGACGTGAGTTGACCCGACCCGCTGGATGGCCCGGATGACGAACCGCTCCCGCACACTCGTACTCGAGGCGCCGCGCCAGTTCCGCCCGCGATCGCTGCCCCACCCGGAGCTCGGCGATGACGACGGGTTGGTGCGCGTCGAAGCGTGCGGGCTGTGCGGCACCGACCACGAGCAGTACACCGGCCAGCTCCACGGTGGCTTCCCGTTCGTGCCCGGCCACGAGACCGTGGGCGTCGTCGAACAGATCGGCACGGCGGCGTCGGCCCGTTGGGGCGTGCAGGCCGGCGACCGGGTCGCGCTCGAGGTGTTCCAGTCGTGTCGCAGCTGCGACCCGTGCCGCGCCGGCAACTACCGGCACTGCGATGTGCACGGCATCGGCGACATGTACGGCTTCAAGGCGGTCGACGAGCCACCCGGGCTGTGGGGTGGCTACGCCGAGCATCAGTACTTGGCGCCGGACTCGATGCTGCTCCCGGTGCCCGCGACGCTCGACCCGGTGCTCGCCACGTTGTTCAACCCGCTCGGCGCCGGGATCCGGTGGGCCGTCACGGTGCCGGCAACCAGCCCCGGCGAGATCGTCGCCGTGCTGGGTCCGGGCATCCGCGGGCTGTGCGCGGCAGCTGCGGCACGGGAAGCAGGTGCGGGCTTCGTGATGGTCACCGGTCGTGGACCACGCGACGAGGGACGGCTCGCGATAGCGGCCGAGTTCGGCGCCGATCTCGCCGTCGACGTCGAGCGCCACGATCCGGTCAAGGCGCTGCACGGTGCGACCGGCGGGCTCGCACACGTGGTGGTCGACGTCACGGCCAAGGCACCGGCGGCGTTCGCGCAGGCCATCCGCCTGGCGAGGGCAGGCGGGCGCGTGGTCGTCGCCGGCACCCGCGGGGGCGGTGAGGCGCCGGGCTTCTCGCCCGACGCTGTCGTCTACAAGGAGCTGCAAGTGTTCGGCGCGCTCGGCGTCGATGTCGTGGCGTACCGGGCTGCGGTCGACCTGCTGGTCGCCGACCGCTACCCATTCGGCGCACTCCCCCGCGCGGTCGTGGGGCTCGACGGGGTTGAACGCCTGCTCCGGTCGATGGCAGGCGAGGGTGACCTACCACCCGTGCACGGCGTGGTCCGCCCCTGACGGCGCACCTCCCGGCGGCGTGGGCTCCGACCAGTCAGATCGCGACGCCATCACGGGGGCGAGCGGTGACTCAGGCCGCCGCGGCACGCCGACCGATCGCCGCCGCGCCGACCATCCCGGCTCGCCGCGCGTAGCCGCGGGTGATGCCGGCCACCAGCTCGTGGGGCCGGCCGACCTCCACGAACACCCGCAGCGGCAGTGGACCGGGCTCGGTGCTGCGCAGCATCCGTCCGAGCATCGTGACCAGCGCGCCGACCGCGCGCACGCGGTTGACCGGGTTCGCCGAGACGACCGCGAGCGCTCGCTGCTGGGCGCCGGCTTCGTGCTCCTCCTCGTCCTTCAGCACGTTCGCGATCCACGCAGACGTGTCGGGATCGGAGACCCGGCGCAGCCAGAGCAGCAGGTCTTCGGCGATGCCCTCGCCCAGCACCGACCACACGGCCGCTTCGACGGTGCCGCGGGGCTGTTGGCCGTGGTAGCGGTCGAGCAGCCTTCGATACGGGCGCATGGCGCGCTCAGGATCGGCGCCGAGGGCTTCGAGCCGGTGGAGGAAGCCCCGATGGTGGCCGAGCTCCTGCGCGGCGACGCGCTCCCACGCCTGGCGCTCGGCGTCGGTCGTGGCCGCCTCGGCATTGGCGCGGGCTTCTTCGTGTGCTTTGAGCTCGCCGTACGCGATGGCGCCGAGCACGCGGATCATCGCGGTGGACGCTGCGGGCGTGTTGGGGCCGGATGTCTTGGTCATTGGTGGACCTCCAAGTCGGTGACGGAACAGACGTCGAACGTGACGTGGGTGTGGTGACGGTCGACGGGGAGCGTTCGACCGGGACCGGGTGGACGACGGGCTCCGTCGAGCAGCGGCTCGGTGGCAGCACGAGACGTCGCAGCAGTCATCGATGCCCGGCTCCGCAGGCGGCTCGCAGCAACAGGGCCGCTTGCGACCCGAACGGGATGTCGTAGCTGATCCCGCCTCCGCCGCCGGCGTCAACGTACGGCGCGAGCCGGCTCGCAGCCGCAGACCCGAACAGCGACGCGATCGCGGAGAGGAACGCCTGGCCGCCGACTGGCTGGCCGGCGACCTTCATCGCACGGGCCGCGGCACCCGCCTGGAGCGTGCGGCCGTCGTACCAGTACGACCCCGACCACTCGACGAGCGGCGTGCGGAACAGCGGGATGCGCACTTCCCAACGGTCCTGCTGCCAGTACCCGCACTTGCCCGCGACGATCGCGACGCGGCCCGGCTCGGCTTGCAGGAAGTCGACGAACCCGGGGGTGCCGAGATCGATGTTGCGCTTGTCGTACCGCACGCACAGCGGATCGTCGGCCGGCCCCGGGATCGTCGGGGGTCGGGTGCCGTAGTCGTAGACGTGACAAGTGAACGAGGGGTCGTGATACGGGGACGGCGCGCCTGGCCCGGGCGCTTGTTGCGCGCCGGCGGGAGGGGACCCGGCCATGGTGGTGAGGGCCAGCAGGCACGTGGCGAGCGCGGCCGCCAGCCACGACCACATCCGCCCGGGTCGGACGATCGGATCGGTCTTCATCTCGGCATTCCGCTCCGTTCTCGCCTTCGCGGCCATGTGCGCGCTCACCTGTGGGCCCTGCCGTGGAGGACCGCGTCGGGCCGGAGGTCTGCGGCGTCAGGTCTGCCCATGGCACGCAAGCGACGCTGCATTGCCCGCTCGACCAGCGCAGCGATGGTCAGCGACGGGTTCACGGCGAGCGCGGTCGGCACGATCGATCCGTCGAGCACCGACAACCCGGGCTGACCGAAGACCCGTCCGTCCTGGTCCACCACCCCGTCGCCGCGCGCCACCGCCATCCGTGTTCCGCCGAGCGGGTGCGCGGTCTGGGGGTTCGGGTACTCGCGGGCGACGTCGACGAACGTGCCGCCGGCGTCCTCGACGATCCCGCGGCACACCGTCCGGGCACGGTCCCAGACCGCTTTCGACGCCGGGCTCTGCTCGTAGCGCAGCGGGAGCAGCCGGTTGCCTTGGTACACGCTGACCTCGGGGCCGTCGATCACGCCTTCGGAGTCGTCGAGGCCGATCACCGCGAGGCCGAGGAAGTGGCTGCCGAAGTCGCGGTAGCGCTGCTTCTTGGTCAGGCCCCACGCGTCGGGTTGCCCGGAGCGGGACGCGCCATGCCCGTCGATCAGCGTCGACAACGGCAACATGTGCTGGGTGATCACGATGAACTTGTCGGCCGCGTGGGGACCGGTCGACTCGGGGCGCAGCCAGTCGAACGAGACCGTGTCCATCGCCACACCTTGGTAGACGTCGGTTCGCTGTGGCATGAACGCGCCCAGCGGCAAGTCGGCGTTGCCCGAGATGTGGCGGCCGAGATGCGGGTTGCTGATCCCGGATCGTTGGAGCAGCAGGGTGCTTCCGATCGCGCCGGCGGCGACCACGACCTCGTCGGCTTGGAGCAACGCCACCCCTTGACCCGAGCCACCCTCCGCACCCGGCCCGGGGTGCCCGATCACCTGCCAGACGCCCGCGACGCGTGCAACCAGGTCGACCTCCACACCCGAGCGCACTTCGACGCCGAGCCGGCGCGCCGCGCCCAAGTAGTTCTTGGTCATGTCTCGCTTGCGGCCGAACTGGCAGCCCGTGTTGCACCAGCCGCAGTGCAGGCAGTCGTCGACGGCTTGGCGGATCGGCAACACGGTGTGGCCGCCAAGGCGTGCGGCGCTGGCCCAGACCGAGCCGCGCCTCGGTACTTGGCGCCACTGTTCGCCGGGGTCGCCGGTCCGCCAGACCATCTGGGTGACCGGCAAGTTGCGTTCGACGAGGTCGTAGAACGGATCGAGCTCGGCGCGCGTGATCGCGGCAGGGAACAGGCGCCGGCCACCCCCTTCGGTCCGGTCGAACACGAAGGAGGGAGCCCGGAGCGACACGCCGGAGTACACGATGGATCCGCCGCCGACGACGGAGCCTGTCAGCACGTCGAGCCCGCCCCGACCCGTGGCCGGCACATAGACCGACTGGTAGCGCGTGTAGATCCGGTACAGCGAGTCGGGCGCTTCTGACTGGGCGAGCGCCGCGTCGGGCACCGCGGGGCCTCGCTCGAGCACGATCACCCGCAGGCCGGCGGCGGCGTAGCGAAACGCCGCGATCGACCCGCCGAAGCCCGAACCGATCACCGCGACGTCGTACCGGTCGACCATGGACCGGCCTATCGCCTCACGCGGGGATCGCCAAGCATTGCGGCTGCCCGTGCCCGGTGCGATCGGTGTACGTGGCGAGGTAACCCTTCGACGGCCCCGGCAAGCCCATGTTCTTGCTCCCCACCCGGTTGACCATGTCGCCGTAATACGCACCGGCGATCAGCGCGAACGCGATGAGATGCGGGGTCGAGTGCAGCGGATCGGCGAACAACTTCACCAGGAGGTCTTGGCGCTGCGAGTACGTCAAGGTCGTGAAGGGCGCGAAGTGCCGGGTGAGGGCCGCAGCTTCGACGTCGGCCACCACCACAGGTGCGACTTCCGGAAGTTGGTCGAGCAGCACTTGCACCCCTCCGGCCTCGTACGCGCCCCCGGTGCGCGAGGGGTCGTCGATGGGCCCAGGCACCAGTGTCGACGCGTACGCGGCGAGCGTGCCGGGGAACGGCGCCGCCCGGCCGGCGAGCCTTGCCGGCGCGCCCCATGCCGACCGGATCCGCAGCGGCGCAACCGCCAGCCACGCGGCGAGACCCGCGCCGCCGGCGAGCACCGCGCGCCGGCCGAGCGGCAGCGACGGGCTCGGGTCGGGCGTCACCGCTGGTCGTAGTTGGCCAGCACGGCGAGCAGGTCGAAGTCGCGCTGACGGACGGGCGTGTCGAACCAGCCGGCACCGTCGCTGACCTGCAGCCGGTCGTCGAGCAGGTTTCCCGACAGCGCGGAGCGCGCGTCGATCGGGCAGTACTGGATGATCCACGCCCGCCGGGCGCCGTCGGTGAGGTTCGGGCCTGACTTGTGCATGAGCAGCGACGAGAACACCAGCACCGAGCCCCGGTGCACCGGCACGGCCACGCCGTCGACCGTCGGCCCGTCGTGGCCGACCCGGAACGGCCCACCTCGGCCGTCGTCGTGGTGTGGTTGGCGACCGTCGTGCTGCGAGCCCGGCTGGAGCCACAAGCAGCCGTTCTGTTCGTCGGCGTCGTCGAGCGCGAGCCAACACGTGACGTACTCCTCGGGCACCAGCGGCGTGTAGCCGGAGTCCTGGTGCCACGGCAGCTCGGTGCGAGCCTGCGGCGGCTTGACCACGGCCTGCTCCCAGTAGAGCCGAGCGCCCTCGGGCAGGAGCGGGCGCACGATCGTGGCCCAACGATGGTCGGTCGCCCAGCGCGCCAGACCTTCGTCGGCCAAGTGCATCATCGGCCGGTAGGACAGCGGTCCCTCCTCGGCGTGGCCGAGCGCCAGCTCGAACGCGGCCGACTCGATCCGCTCGGCCATCGCATCGCACTCGGCGGCGCTGAACAGGCCGTCGGCCAGGAAGAAGCCGTCCGTGCGGAACCGCTCGATGTCGGCGCTGTTGGCGACCGCGACCACTCGCTCCCCCGTCCCCCAGAGGCGTCCGTCCTGCCGTCAACCTAGTTGTTGACTGATGAGTCAGTCAATGACTCTGCCGCGCCTGCGGACGGTCGACCATGGAACGCGGCCGGGCGCCGCGCGCGCCGGGCTGACCGCTACTCCACCGCCGCGGCGAGACGGTCGAGCGTTCCCTGCATGGTCTCGCGGTTGCGGGCCGCACGGTCGTCGATGCCTGACACCTGCTTGCTCCACTCGATCGCGTACTCCGGTCGCAAGTCCTCAGACCACTCGGTTACCCGGCACCCGCCGTCGGTCGGCTCGATGCGATAGCCCCAGGTGGCGTAATGCACGTCCATCATCGAGCACTCGAACACGAACGAGCGGCCCGGCTCCGCCTCGACGATCTTCCCCTGGCTGGTCCACTCGTGTTCGCCGTTGCGGTTGTGGCCGTCGAACACGGCGCCGACCGATGGCCCGTCGAAGCCCTCTTGCCACTCGCAGGAATGGCACTCGATCGACCACTCCCCCATCCGGGTGACGTCGGACAGGGCGGCGTACACCGCCTCCGGCGACGCGGCGATGTCACGTGAGATCTCGAGCTTGTCGGCCATGCGCCCAGTCCATCACAGACCGGCGGCGCGACCTCACCCCGGCTTGGTGCCGACGACGCACCGGGCGACGCCGGGGACCCGCACGACGCCGTCGGTCTCGAACGCGCCGACACGCTCGATCGCTGCAGCCCTGATTCGGCCGCGCGCCGCGTCGTCGACCTGTTGGAGCGCGGCGACCGCGAGCGACACGTGCTCGCTCATCATGTCCCAGTACTCCTCGGGCGTGGCCGTGACCAGCTCGACATCGACGTCGCACTCATCGACGTCTTCCAATCCGGCACGTTGGTACGCCTCGCTGACGCAACCCGGCGCCGCCCAACGGAACATGTTGGGCCCGTCAGGGTCCGGGGGCGGGAGCCGCACTTCGGACGCGATCGCCTCCATCGTGATGGAAGTCCAGGGATTCCCCTCAGGGTGCACCCACACGGCTGAGCACAGGCGTCCACCGGGCTTGAGCACCCGGACGAACTCGGCCGCGGCGCGAGCAAGATCCGGGAAGAACATCAGCCCGAACCGCACGGACACCGCGTCGAAGGTGGCGTCGCCAAACGGGAGGTCGTCCGCGCTGCACACCTCGGTCTCGATGTTGGTGATCCCCCGTGCGGCGGCGCGCCGCGCCGCCACGTCGAGCATCGCCGGCACCAGGTCGGTGAGCACGATGCGACCGTCCGGCACCAACCTCGCGATGGTCAGACCCGGCTCGCCGGTACCCGATGCGACGTCGAGCACGTGGTCGTCGGCAACGATGGCGAGATGCCCGATCATGGCGTCGCCGACAGGCGCGAGCTGGTCGACGATGATCGAGTCCCACTTCTCCCATCCCGCTGCCAGCCCGGACCACGTCGACCGCTGCGCCGAGCGGATCTCGTCCTCTCTGGCCATCTCCCCTCCCCGGAGGGGTCCGCCGCCCCGTGCCGCGCCCGCCCTCTGCTGCATGATGCCCGCTCCGGGACCTGTCGGGTGCGGCGCCCTCGGCGGGGCGACACCAACAGCGGGACCGACAAGGACCTTGACTGACAAGCAGCTTGTCCATCGATTCCCGACGGCGTGCGGGACGTCACGACGACCTGGCCGGCCTGCCACCCGCATGGATCGGCGTCGGCACCTGCGACTTGTTCCACGACGAAGACGTCGCGTACGCGGAATGGCTCGGAGCCGCCGGGGTCGAGACCGAGCTGCACCTCGTCGAGGGTGCCTTCCACGGCTTCGACGCGATCCGGCCGAAGTCCCGTATCGCCCAGACGTTCCTCGCCAGCCAGGTCGACTTCCTGAACGCCGCGCTCGCACCCACCGGCTGAGGTGAACGCGCCGCCGCGCGGTTCGACACCTGTCGCTCCACGCACCGGCGTCGGGCGAGGGGCTTCGTGGTGGGCGCGGAGGGACTCGAACCCCCGACATCTGCCTTGTAAGGGCAGCGCTCTAGCCAGCTGAGCTACGCGCCCGGAGCGGAACAGCGTAGTTGGCGTCCCGCCGGTGTCTGCCGGGCCTGGCGGCCAGCGGCGAGTCAGTGTGTGCGGGAGCTGTCCGGACCCGCGGACGCCAAGTCGGCTTCGGAGCACACATCGATACCGGCGTCTCGCAGTGCCGCAGCGGTGACGCCCTCGCCGTCGACGAGCGTACGGGTGAAGGTGCCGTCATAGACCTGGTGGCAGCCGCACGATGGCGACCGCGCTTTCAGCACGGCGCGCGCCGCGCCGGCGGCACGTGCGACTTCGACGGCATGGGCCGCACCACGGCGGTACGCGCTGGTGACGTCGACCCCGTCGCCGCGCACCACCCGGCCGTCGGGCTGGCGCTCGGCCGCCAGACGCGGGGTCGGGAGCCCGCCCACCGTCTCGGGGCAAACGGGCACCAGGTGGTGGGTCCGACCGAGCGCCACCACCCGTTCGTCGGTGCGCGCGCCTCCCTTGTGATCGCACGCCACGCCGAGCAGACAAGCCGACACAACGATCGCGGGAAGCGCCCGACCGGCCGCCGGGATGTCCGACGTGTCAGCCATACCCGAGGCGTTCGATCTCGGCCGTCGGGCGGCCCGGCTCGACCGTGTGGAGCAACGGCGCCATCGGCGCGTGAGAGGCCCTCGACATCGCCATGAGCGCGGACGTGAGCTCGGCCTGCAGCTCGGGGAGCTGGTCGGGCGCGAACCAGGCGACCTCGGCGATCTCTGGCGAGGACGGCACCGGCGTCGCGCCGGCGTCGGTGAGGCGAGCGCGGTACACGATGTCGATGCGCTGCGGCGCCGGCTCGACCACCACGGCCGGCTCACCCAGCAGCTCGACCTCCACACCGATCTCCTCGAGCGCCTCCCGGTGGGCCGCGTCGGCAGGGTCCTCGCCACGGGCCAGCAACCCGCCCGGCACGCCCCAGTGGTTGCGGTATGCCAGCCGCACGAGCAGCAAGGCCCCGTCGTCGCGGGCGATGAGGCACATGGCGCCCACGGTGTACTTCGGAGCGATCCCTCGCACGACCCATCGCCGGCCCTTACGGGGCAGGCGCCGGTACAGCCGCAGCGCCAGGCGGTGGAGGCGATCACGCATGGTCGAATCCTACGAGCCGTCGACCCCGAAGCCGCGGGTCAAAATGTGCGCCGGGCAGCCACGATCTCCGCCAGCAGCTGCGGGGTGGCCGCTGCGACGGGCGTGCGGCGATCGGCGTGGTCGAGGGTGACGAGCTCTCGCCCCAACCCGTCGGCCACCACCGCACCGGCCTCGCGGCACACCAGCAGCCCACCCAGGTAGTCCCACACGCCGTGCGCGCTGGGCGAGCAGTCGATGAACCCGTCGAGCGTGCCGTCGGCCACCGCGCACAAGTCGAGCGCGACGGCGCCCAGCGCACGGAACTGCCGCCAGCCGAGGTGGCACGGCGGCAAGCCCGACAGGGCGACCAGCGAATCGGCCAGGGCGGTCGCGCCCGACGGCCAGATGGCCTCGCCGTCGCGCCGCGCGCCGCCCCCGCGCGCCGCGGTGTAGCGGACCTCGTGGCGGATGTCGTGCACCACGGCCGCCGCAGGTCCGTCGTGGTCCACTGCGCACAGGCTGGTCCCCCACCACGACACGCCCCGAGAAGCGTTCGTCGATCCGTCGAGCGGGTCGACGACCACCACGACCCCGCTCGTCCCCTGGCCCGTGCGGCCCGACTCCTCGCTGACGACGTCGAGGCCGGCGTCGTGGAGGATGCTGAGCGCGGCGCGGTCAGCGACCAGGTCGCTCGCGTACTGGCCCTCACGCCGTCCCGACGGGCCCCAATCACCGGTGGCGGCGAGCGACGCGATCGTGGCGTCGGCAGCCGCGCCCAGCAGATCGAGGAGCTCGGCGCCGTCCACCCCCCGGACCGTAGCCCCACGCGCGAGTGGGCCGCCCCCGCCAACCGCCAACCGCCAACCGCCAAAACCTGGCGATTCGTGCACGAGTGGCGACATAGCAACGGCGGACCCCTTGAGCCCGCCGCGACATAGCAACCACATCTGCACGAATCGCAAGATCGTGGTCGCCTGGCGACCGCGTTGTCGCACGGGCATGGCAGGCTTGTCGGGCATGGCCGTCATCGACGTTCCCGGCTTCGTGGCCGACCTCAAAGATCACGCGGTGGACCACGGGTTCCACGTCCACGACGAGCGTCACTTCGTGGAGACGTACTCCTTGCGCCAGTCGTGGGAGGTCGACCTGCATCCCGAGGAGGCCTGCGGCGGACCGCTCGACCTGCACCTCGCCCTCGAAGTCGATCCCCGCAGCATGTTGGCTTTCGAGGACGTGGTCATGGGCCTCGAGGACGAGGACGACGAGCCGCCCGACAAGTTTCACCTCCCGCTGCACTTCACGTGGTCGCTGCCGCCGCTGCCCGACGGGCCCGACCTGCTGGTGCTGGCCACCGACCTGGCCGGCGTCGGCGGCACCGACTTGCCGATCGAGGTGTCCGCCATCGACTCGTTCGCGTCGGTCACCGATGCGGCCGAGCGGGCGCTCACGATCGTGGCGCGGGTCGAGGTGTCACTGGCCCGCGTCTTCATGGGCCAAGAGCAGCTGTGCGATGTGCTCGATCGCTGCCTCAACGTGAGCCGGTTTCTGCTGGAGCGAGCACCGAGCTGGCTCGGCGATGTCTGACCCGGTCGCCCACCAACCCCGCCGGCCACGCAACCCCGCCGGCCGCGCAACCCGCACGCCATCACCACCCATCGGCGGCGAACGGGCGGCCAGGCCGGTCGGCGGTGCGGTCGCCGGACGTCAGACCGCGAGGCCGGTGAGGAGGCCCGCGGTGAGGAACAGCGCCAGCACCGCCACGGCGATGCCCACTTGCAGCCAGGTGTAGGGCCCAATCGCACCGGGGCCACCGGGAGCGGACGCGGGCGGTGCCTCGCCATCGTGTGCTCCGGCCCCCGCCCCTGACCTCGCCACCGGCGGAACCACCGTCGGCTGCGAACCGAGGGCCGCGGACGCCAGGGCGGTCGATTCCGACCCCGACCCCGGCACCGGCACCGGCGAGACGCCACCCGACCCCGGCAAGACATCACCCGAGCCCGGCACCGGCACCGGCGAGACGCCACCCGACCCCGACTCCGGTGCGGGGGTCACGGCCGGCGCGGGTGTCCACGACGAGAACGCGCCGGCAAGCTGGTGCGGGTCGGGCGGGCTCACGACCGGCAGTGGGGTGACCGGCACGCCGAGCTGCGCCTGCGCCCGCTGGAGCGCCTCGCCGAGGGTGCGGGCCGACGCCGGACGGTGCGCCGGCTGCTTCTGCATGCACCACTCGAGCACCCGGCACAGCAGGTCGGGCACACCCATCGGTCGCAGGTCGGGCGGTGGTTCGGTGGCGAGGCGCGCCATGACGGCGAGCACGTGCTCGTCGCCCGGACGCACGAATGCGGGCCCGCCGTACAGCAACGCGAACAGCGTCGAGCCCAACGAGTACACGTCGGACGAGGTCGTGGCCGGCTGACCCGACAGCACTTCCGGCGCCACGTGCGCGGGGGTCGCCAAGATCGTCGTGCTCTGACTCATGTCGAGGCCCTGCACCCGGGCCAGGCCGAAGTCGGCCAGCAGCGGCTCGCTGTACTGCGACCGCAGCACGTTCTCGGGCTTGATGTCGCGGTGCAGCAAGCCGGCCTCGTGCGCGGTGGTCAACGCGCCCGCCAACTTCACGCCGGTGTCGAGCATCTCAGGCCACGGGAACGGCCCACGCGCCGCGAGCCGGTCGGCCAACGACCCTCCCGGCAGGTACGGCATGATCAGGAACGGTCTGCCGTCAGGCGTGGAACCGGCGTCGAAGATCGAGACGATGTTGGGGTGACCGGACAACGCGCCGAGCGCCTGGCACTCCTGCTCGAAGCGGGCGAGGGTCTTGGCGTCGGGAGTCGAGTCGAGGACCTTGACCGCCACGGTGCGCCGGAAGTGCTCCTGGCGGCCCCGGAACACCACGCCGAAGCCGCCCCGCGCCACCTGTTCGAGCCCTTCGATGCCCGGGATGCCGAGGTCGGCGGATCGAGGCGACATCGGTTGGTCGGTCATCGCCCCTCCCGGAGCCATCCCAGCGCGACCCTCAGAGGGTAGGCGCGGCCCCGGGCGGCGAACCCGCTACTGCGTGGCAGGGACGCGGGCTGGGTTCAGGAACCCGCGGTCGACCACGGCGCGGGCCAGTGGTCGGGCCAGGTCCCGGAGTCGGATGCAGCCGTCGTCCCCCAACACGTCGTACGCCGGGATGGCCGCACGGTCGGTGGCGTCCTCGACGCGCTGACGGTGGGCGACGCCCTCGCTCGTGAGCGCGAGGTCGTCGCCGGCCTCCAGCAGGCCACGGGCTCGCAGCCGATCGACGGCCGCGTCCCAGTCCTCGTCGGGCCAGCTCCGGCTCGCCCGGAGGAAACCGACGTGCACATCGCCGGTCGCGGCGTGCACGACCAGCGCCTCCACCGCCGAGATGTCTTCGGCTACGAGTGCCCCGATGTGGGCGTCGCCACGAAACTCGCGCAACAAGGTCTGGGCGTGCCACAGCTCGAGCAGCGGGTCGTCGGGCCAGTCGAGCGCGGCGTGGGCCGCGAAGAGTGGACGCCCTTCGCAGTGGTCGGCCGCTGCTTGCGCGGCGCGGCGCGCCAACCGGGCCGCTTCCACCACCTCGGGCACCTCCGCAAGCTCACCCAGGGCGGCGCGAAGCGCTCGGTCGGCGACCCGCGTGCGGGCCTGGAGCACCCTTGCGGGTGTGGTGGCCGCCCACACACCGTCCATCGAGCGACGCACGAGCGCCGGGTGGAAGTTGAAGAACGTGGCGATCACGACCTCGACCGGCACGGCACCGAGTGGCGCCGAGCGCGACGCGAAATAGCCGGCGGTGCCGGCGGGGACCCCTGCCGCGGCGTACTCCTCGGGGCCCTCGGGTGCGAAGTAGATGAGCCCGTGCAAGGGCTCGAGGGTCCGCCAGGTCTTCCTGGCGACGACCGGTTCGATCATGCGGTGGCGGCGGCGCGGTCGGCGGCCACCGCGTCGTACGTCTCGTAATCGGTGCCGGTGTCGTCGGCGTGCTCGAACTCCATGAGGCCGTACTTGGCCCACTCCTTGCGGAGCCAACCATCGTTGGCATCGAGCAACCCGAGCTTGCGGACGTTCGGCACCAACTTGGCGTGGAAGCCCCGCGCGAAGCTCGCGCCGGGCAGCAGGCCCTTGTGCTGGGCCGCCTCGATGATGGCCGGCACCACCGCCTCGGCCGACACGCCGAGCCGCTCCCAGATCTCCGGAGTGGTGGCGCGTGCCCGGTTGAGCAACGAGTTCTCGAGCAGGAACTCCTGGCGCTCCTTGAGCTCCGCCGACGAGAGGTGCTGGTAGTACTCGCTCAGGCTGAGCACCCCGAACGCCACGTGGCGAGCTTCGTCGGACATCACGTAGCGCAGCAGCTTGCGCAGCAGCGGTTCGTCGGTGCGACGGAGCAGGTCACCGAACGCGGCCAGCGCCAAGCTCTCGATGATGATCTGCATGCCGAGGTAGGCGATGTCCCACCGGCTGTCCTCGAGCAGCGCGGTGATCTGGTTCTCGAGGAACGGCGTCATCGGGTACGCCTCACCCAGCTTGGTGTGCAGGTACTTGGCGAAGACCTCGGTGTGCCGGGCTTCGTCCATCGTCTGGGTCGACGCGTAGTACTTGGCGTCGATCCACGGGACCGTCTCGACGATCTTCGCAGCCGTCATCATGGCGCCCTGCTCGCCGTGCATGAACTGGCTCAAGTTGGCTTTCAGGCCCTCGATCCCGAACGCGGTGATCTCACGATCACCCCACGCGGCGATCGGGGAGCCCGGCAGCTTCGTGGCCTCGCGCACGATCTCTTGGAACGGCGTCGGCTTCTGGACGAGCTCCTCGGGGTCGACGTCGATCGACCAGTCGAGCTCGGTCACGCTGTTCCACTGCGACGACATCGCCTTGTTGTAGAGCGTGACGAGCTGAGGTCGCTCCCGCTCGTAGTTCCACAAGAAGATGCGGTCGGCATGGTCGTGCACGATCTTGATCGACGCATCCATCTCGGCCTGGCTCGGCAGGTCGGCCATGGCAGTCCCCCTTCGCGCTGCTTGCAGGCAACGGCGTACATCGTGCCAGATGCGGCACCGGCCTCCACTCATCGGAGCTTCCGCGGTCTCTCAATTGTGGAACCGTAGAGTCTCAGAACTACCTTTCCAACCGGCGTTCATCACCCGATCAGCCCCGACCTGTCACCCGGAGTACACCCGATGCTGTTGCGGCTCCTGCGCAGCCACCTCCATCGCTACCGCTACCAGCTTGCGGGTGTCTTGCTGTTCCAGACCGCCCAGGCGCTCGCCACGTTGTACCTGCCGAGCCTCACCGCCGACATCATCGACAAGGGCGTGTTGGGCGGCGACCGCGGCTACATCTGGTCCACCGGCGGCTACATGCTGTTCATCACCTTCATCCAGGTCGCGTGTGCCACGATCGCCGTGTACTACGGGTCGCGGGCGGCCGTCGGCTTCGGACGAGACGTGCGCGCCGGCCTGTTCCAGCAGGTGCTGAGCTACTCGTCGCACGAAGTGAGCGAGCTGGGCGCGCCGTCGTTGATCACCCGGGTGACCAACGACGTGCAGCAGGTCCAGACGTTCATCCAGCTCAGCTGCACGATGCTCGTGGCGGCGCCCATCACGTGCGTCGGCGGCATCATCATGGCGGTCCGCGAGGATGCCGGCCTGTCGTGGATCCTGGTCGTGGCGATCCCGTTGCTGGTCGTGCTGATCGGGCTCGTGATCTCCCGGATGGTGCCCCTGTACCAACGGGTGCAGGACCTCATCGACTGGGTGAACCGGGTGCTGCGAGAGCAGCTCGTCGGGCTGCGGGTGGTGCGGGCCTTCGTGCGCGAACCCCTCGAGGTGTACCGCTTCGCCGAAGCCAACGGCGAGCTGACCGACGTGTCGCTGCGGGCCGGCCAGATCCAGGCCTACATGTTCCCGATCGTCATGGTCATCATGAACTTCTCGAGCATCGCGGTGATCTGGTTCGGCGCCGGGCGCATCAACAGCGGCACGCTCAAAGTCGGCGCGCTGATCGCCTTCCAGACATACCTCGTGCAGATCCTCGGCGCGGTGATGATGGCCACGTTCATGGCCGTGCTCATCCCCCGCGCCGCGGTGTGCGCGGAGCGGATCGAGGAGGTCCTCGACCTCGACTCGTCGGTCGCGCCACCGCCCGAGCCGATCCCGATGACCACGACCCGCGGCACCGTCGAGCTGCGTGGCGCCACCTTCGGCTACCCCGGCGCCGAGGAGCCGGTGCTGTCCCAGGTGGACCTGCTCGCCCGACCTGCGCAGACCACCGCCATCATCGGTTCCACCGGCGCCGGCAAGACCACGTTGTTGAACCTGATCCCCCGCTTGTTCGACGTCACCAGTGGTGCCGTCCTCGTCAACGGCACCGACGTGCGCGAGCTCGATCCCGAGAACTTGTGGCACCACATCGGCCTGGTGCCCCAACGCCCGTACCTGTTCAGCGGGACGGTGGCATCGAACTTGCGCTTCTCGGCGCCGGGCGCGACCGACGAGGAGCTGTGGGAAGCGCTGCGGGTTGCGCAGGCCGCCGACTTCGTGGCGGCCATGCCGGGCGGCCTCGGAGCCACCATCGCACAGGGCGGCCTCAACGTCTCGGGCGGTCAACGGCAACGTCTCGCCATCGCCCGTGCCCTGGTCCGCAAGCCCGACATCTACCTGTTCGACGATTCGTTCTCGGCGCTCGACACCGCCACCGACGCACGACTGCGCGCCGCGCTCGTGCCGTACGTGTCGGACTCGACGGTGATCATCGTGGCTCAGCGGGTGTCCACGATCCGCAACGCCGACCAGATCCTCGTCCTCGACGACGGCCACGCGGTGGGTCTCGGCACCCACCACGAGCTGCTGGACACCTGCCCGACCTACGCCGAGATCGTCGACTCGCAGATGAGCGCGGAGGAAGCGGCGTGACCGACCGCGATGCCACCCCCTCCGGCAACGGTGCCTCGTCAGGCAACGACCGCACCGCATCGAACGGCGCTGCTGCCGCCGAGGCCCCGACCGACACGACCTCGACGGGTGGCACCGAGGTGAGGAACCCCCAGCGCGGGGCCATCACCGGACGGTGGGGCACGACGGCCGGGATGCCCGCCGAGAAATCGAAGGACTTCGGCGGTACGGTCCGCCGGCTGCTGCGCCAGATGGCAGCCCAGCGCACACAGATGATCATCGTGGTGACCACTGCCATCGGCAGCGTCGTGTTCACGGTGATCGGCCCGAAAGTCCTGGCGCACGCAACCGACATCGTCGTGCGCGGGGTGTTCATCCACCACGGGGTCGACTTCCCCGCCCTGCGCCACACACTGCTCGTGGCCGTCGGCCTGTACGTGGCGGCGACCGTGTTGCGGTACTGGCAGTCCTACGCGCTCGCGGACGTCGTGCAAAAAGCCATGCACCGGCTGCGCTCCGATGTCGAGGACAAGATCCACCACCTGCCGCTGCGCTACGTCGACGGCCGTCCCCGCGGCGACCTGCTGAGCAGGGTCACCAACGACATCGACAACCTGGCCCAGAGCCTCCAGCAATCGCTGGCGCAGATGCTCACGTCGGTGCTGATGATCATCGGCGTCGGCGTCATGATGTTCACGATCGACCCGATCCTGGCGGGGGTCGCGATCGTCACGATCCCGCTGTCGATCGTGATCGTGCGCATCGTGACCCAGCGGTCGAAGCGGTGGTTCATCGCCCAGTGGCGCGACACCGGCGAGCTCAACTCCCAGGTCGAGGAATCGTTCACCGGCCACGCGCTGGTGAAGGTGTTCGGCCAGCAGGGTGCCGCCCTGGCTCGGTTCCAGACCACCAACGACCGGCTCTACGAAGCGTCGTTCCGGGCGCAGTTCATCACCGGTGTGATCCAGCCGGCGATGATGTTCCTCGGCAACTTGAACTTCGTGGCGATCGCCGTGGTGGGCGGGTTGCTGATCTCGTCCGGGCGGATGACCGTGGGCGACATCCAGGCGTTCATCCAGTACTCCAGGGCGTTCACGCAACCCATCACGCAGATGGCGTCGATGGCCAACGTCTTGCAGTCGGGCATCGCTTCGGCGGAGCGGGTCTTCGAACTGCTCGACGCCGAAGACGAGTCGCCCGATCCCGAACACCCGCTCGTCGACGAGCGGCCAGAGGGCCGTGTCGAGTTCGAGCGCGTGAAGTTCTCCTACCGGGCTGACCAGGAGCTGATCCGTGACTTGTCGCTCGTGGCCGAGCCGGGCGAGACCGTGGCGATCGTCGGGCCGACCGGCGCCGGCAAGACCACGTTGGTGAACTTGATCATGCGGTTCTACGAGGTCGACGGCGGCCGCATCACGCTCGACGGCGTCGACATCGCCCAGATGACACGCGCCGAACTGCGCTCCAACATCGGCATGGTGCTGCAGGACACCTGGCTGTTCGGCGGAACGATCCGCGAGAACATCGCGTACGGCAACCTCGACGCGACCGAGGAGCAGATCCGGGCGGCGGCAAAGGCCGCGTACGTCGACCGGTTCGTGCACTCGCTCCCCGACGGCTACGACACCCGCCTCGACGACGACGGCACCACCGTGTCGGCCGGCGAGAAGCAGCTGATCACCATCGCCAGGGCATTCCTGGCAGACCCCACGATCTTGATCCTCGACGAAGCCACCAGCTCCGTCGACACCCGCACGGAAGTGCTCATCCAGCAGGCCATGTCGGCGTTGCGCTCGTCGCGCACGAGTTTCGTGATCGCCCACCGCCTGTCGACCATCCGCGACGCCGACCTGATCTTGGTGATGGAGAACGGGTCGATCGTGGAGCAAGGCACGCACGAAGAGCTCGTCGCACGCGGCGGTGCGTACTACCAGCTCTACAACGCCCAGTTCGCCGGCCCGGCCATCGAGGAGCTCGACGAACCGGCGGGCACCCCCTCGACCTGATTCCGCCAGGCGAGCGGGACGTGCGTGGGGCGGGTGGGGATCGAACCCACGACCGAGGGATTATGAGTCCCCTGCTCTGACCACTGAGCTACCGCCCCAAAATCGAGAGCGCCCGCCGGCTGGACCGGCGGGCCGCACCTGCTCCGGGGGAGAGGCTCGAACTCTCAACCTAACGGTTAACAGCCGTTTGCTCTGCCAGTTGAGCTACCCCGGATCGGATTGCGCAGGTTAGCAGGCCCCCTCGCCACCCCCGACCGCCGGCGGCCTCAGGTGCCAACTGCCCCAACGCCGGGTTGCGTTTGGTACAACAGAGCGATGCGCACCCGGGTCGGCATCGCTCTCGCTCTCGTCGTGTCCGCGGGGGTGGTGGCCCGCGCGGTGCAGACGCACCACGACACTGTCGAGCGGGTGGTGAACCGGCTACGGCGGCGTGACCTCGCCGAGACCGGAGCCGTGAAGCTTCGTGCGGCGGCCGATCTGGGAGCGGAGCGGCTGCGGGCCGCCCTCACCGACGTTCGCCACCGCCAGCCCGAGGGCGAGCTCGTCGGCTGACGGTCCACTGGCCACGACCCACGCGCCCGCCCGACGGCCGCGGCGCGCCCCTCAGTCGCCGTCGAGGTAGTCGCGCAGCTTCTGGCTGCGATGCGGGTGGCGCAGCTTGGCGAGGGTCTTCGATTCGATCTGGCGTATTCGCTCCCGCGTGACCCCGAACTCCCTGCCGACTTCCTCGAGCGTGCGAGCTTGTCCATCCTCGAGGCCGAAGCGAAGTCGCATCACTTGGCGCTCGCGGTCGTTGAGGTCCTCGAGGGCCTGCTCGACCGCGTAGTTGAGCATGGTGCGGGCAGCCCGCTCCTCGGGGGCGTCCGCGGTCATGTCCGGGATGTAGTCGCTCAAGTTGGAGTCGTCGGCCTCGCCAAGGGGCGAGTCGAGCGACAAGGGATCCTGCGCGATCCGGAGGATCTCGCGGACGCGATCCGGGGTCATCTCGACTTTGGTGGCCAGCTCGTCGAGCGTGGGCTCGCGCTCGAGCTCCTGCAGCATCTGGCGCTGCACGCGGTTGACCCGGTTGATCGACTCGAACATGTGGACCGGGATCCGAATGGTCCGCGCCTGGTCGGCGATCGCACGCGTGATGGCCTGGCGGATCCACCACGTGGCGTACGTCGAGAACTTGAAGCCCTTCGTGTAGTCGAACTTCTCGACGGCTCGCATCAGGCCGAGGTTGCCTTCTTGCACCAGGTCGAGCAGGGGCATGCCCCGAGCGACGTAGCGCTTGGCGATCGACACGACGAGACGCAGGTTGGCTTGGATGAGCTCGCTCTTGGCCCGTTCCCCGTCACGGACGATCCGCTCGAACTGGCGCCGCTCCGCCGCGCCGATCTCGTGCGAGCGACCACTGGCTTCCATTTCGGCGAGGTGAACCGCGGCGAGCGAGCCGGCCTCGATCCGCTTGGCGAGCGCCACCTCGCCTGGCCCGGTGAGCAGTGGCACGCGGCCGATCTCGCGCAAGTACACACGGACGGGGTCCGACGAGGTGGTGGTGCCGGCCCGCGCCGCCGGGCGGATGGTGCGACCAGATCGGCGGTCGCGGCGGTCACGGGGCTCGTCGTCGTCGCCGAAGCCCTCGAGCGCCAGCAAGTCGATCACGGTCGGCTCGCGCACCTGATCCAACGGCCGCGCCGCGCTGCCACTCTCGATGTTGACCACGGCAGCTTCGGTGCCGTGGTGGTCGGCGCCTTCCAACTCGGCGGCGGGGCCGCCAGCGCTCCCGAGTGATGGCACCGCACCGGTGTCGGTCATGCTCCCTCCGCGACGTGTTCGGTGAGCCAGGCTACCAACTGCTTCACCGCGGCCTGACTGCCGTCGCCCTCAGACCGGAGCTCCTCCTGGCGGAGCTTGATCCAGCCGATCAAGGCGGCGAACGCCAACGGATCATCGGACATGCGCGCGTCACGCTCGACTTCGGCGAGGGCGCGCTCGGTGGCCTGGTCGACGAGGCGGGCGAGCACGTCGGCGGGGTCGGCAGCGGTCTCCTCCATCGCCAAGCGGGACAACAAGGCAGCTTCCTCACCGTTCGACGCCAACGCGGCGGCGCGGGTGTCACCGCCGTGGGCGCGGAGCGACCCGAGCACGGCGACGTGGACGGGATCGGTGAACAAGCGGTCGACGAGCCGGTCGAGGAGCTCGGAGGGTCGGTGCACCGCGACGCGGAGCGCCTCGGTCTCGGCGGTGGTGCGGAACGGCACCGCGGGCGCGGCACGCCCTCCGGCGGCGGCCTCGTCGGGCGCCGGGCGGCGGGCGCGGGTCGCCGTGGCGCGCTCGGGAGGGTGGGCGATGAAGTGCTCGACCCGGCCGCGCAGCCGGGTTGCATCGAGGCGGCAGCGGTCGGCGACCTCCATCACATAGGGGTCGCGCACCAGCTCGTCGGGGTGCTCGGCGATCATGGCGGCCGCCACGTCCGCGGCGTGTGCCCGCCCTTCCGGGCTGCGCAAGTCGCCGCCCCGGAGGGCCTGACCCACGCGAAACCCGAGGAACCGCTGGGCTTCGTCGACCGCGGCGCGGAGCTGGTCGGGATCGTGCTGGGCCAAGTCGGCCGGATCCTCCCCTTCGGGCAGAGCCACGACCGACACCTCGAGGTCGTGTGTGCGCTCCCACTCGTACACCCGCTCCGCAGCGGCCTGGCCCGCGCGGTCGGGGTCGAAGGCGAGGATCAGGCGCTGGCTGAACCGCCGTAGGAGCTTGACGTGCTCCTCGGTCAGCGCGGTTCCGCAGGTGGCGACGGCAACCGGTAGCCCGGCTCGGGCGAACCCGATCACGTCGGTGTAGCCCTCACAGATGATCACCCGATCCTGTTGCACGATCTCGGTCTTGGCCCGGTCGAGTCCGTAGAGCACCTTGCTCTTGTGGTACAGGGAGGTCTCCGACGTGTTGCGGTACTTGGGCCCTTCGGCGTCGGGCAGCTTGCGGCCGCCGAAACCGACGGGATCGCCTTGGGCGTCGGCGATCGGGAACAAGATCCGGGCGCGGAAGAAGTCCTGCTGCTTGTTGACGCGGTTCACGAAGCCGAGGCCCGTGTCGGCGAGCACCTTGTCGGTCACCCGCAAGTGGCGCGCGAGCGTGTCCCACGCGTCGGGGGCCCAACCGAGGCGGTACTCGCGAACCAGGTCGCCGTCGAAGCCGCGCGCCCGCAGGTAACGGCGCGCGGCGCCGGCGTCGGCGCCGTGCAGCAAGCGGTCGTGGTAGAAGTCGACCGCCTTGGTGATCACATCGATCAGCAGCTTGCGTTCCCTGCGGGCCTCGCCTTGGTGCGCATCCGTGTAGCGCAGGGTGATCCCTGCCTGCGCAGCGAGCTGCTCGACGGCGCCCACGAAGTCGAGGTGGTCGATCTGTTGCACGAAGTCGATCGCGTCACCGCTGGCCAGGCACCCGAAGCAGTAGTACCGACCGATCTGCGGCCGCACGTTGAACGACGGCGTGTTCTCCTGGTGGAAGGGGCAGCGCCCCACGAAGTTGCCACCGACCTTCTTGAGCGCCAGGTGGCGGCTGATCAGCTGGACGATGTCGACGGCGTCGCGGACCCGCGCGATGTCGTCGTCCACGATCGCCATCAGCGCCACCTCGGCATCTCGGGAACGTAGCGCGGCCGCTGCACTGTTCCACCCGGCTTCCGGGGTCGGTCGGACCAGTCCCAGGTCATGGTGCACGACGCCGGTGCGCGGGCCGCCACACCGACCAGGCGATCGACACCACGAGCACGCCGATGATCACTGCCAGCGACACGCCGATGCCGATGTGCACCACGTGGGACAGCAGCATCTTGACCCCCACGAAGGCCAGGATCACCGCAATGCCGTTGTCCAGGGTTTCGAAGCGGTCCTTCGCGCCACGCACCACGAAGTACAACGACCGCAGGCCCAAGACTGCGAAGGCGTTGGAGCTGTACAGCACGAACGTGTGGGTCGAGACCGCGAGGATCGCCGGGATCGAGTCGGTGGCGAACAGGACATCAGTGAGCTCGATCATCACGAGGACCGCGAACAGCGGGGTGGCCAGGCGCCGCCCGTCGATCTTCGTGAACAACCGCTGACCGTCGTATTCGGGTGTCGACGGCACCAGGCGGCGCAGCGCGCGCAACGTCCGGCTGGTCGCAGGGTCCACCGCCTCCTCGGTCCCACGCAACAGCCGCCAGGCCGTGTACAGGAGAAACGCGCCGAAGACGTACAGGATCGGGTCGAAGCGATCGACCACGGCGACGCCGGCCACGATGAACACGGCCCGCAGCCCGAGCGCGCCGAACACCCCCCAGAACAGCACCCGGAACTGGTAGCGGACCGGCACGACGAACCAGTCGAGCAACACGGCCCAGACGAACACGTTGTCGACCGAGAGGCTCTCTTCGATCAAGTAACCGGAGTAGTACTGGCCTGCGATCGAGCGGCCGAACCAGACCCACACCAGCGCGCCGAACCCCAGCCCGAGCGCGATCCACGCGCCCGTCTCGACGAGCGCCTCACGGAACCGGACCTCGCGCGGGCGCCGATGCACGACCAGCAGGTCGAACAGCAGGGCACCGAGGACGACCGCCCCGAAGATGGACCACTGCCAGAGCGCGGCGTGCGAGCGCAGTGGCCTAGCCCCCCGCGGCGACCACCGCCTGAGCTGCGGCCAGCCGGGCGATCGGCACGCGGAACGGCGAGCAGGACACGTAGTCCAGCCCGGCGTCGAAGAAGAACGAGATCGACTCGGGGTCACCGCCGTGCTCGCCGCACACGCCGAGCTTCAGCCGGTCGTTGACCTTGCGGCCACGCCGGGTCGCCTGGCGCACCAGCGCGCCCACGCCATCACGGTCGATGGTCTCGAAGGGGTTGCGCTTCAAGATGCCCTGCTCGAGATACGCGTTCATCATGCGGCCCTCGACGTCGTCGCGCGAGAACGCGAACGTCATCTGTGTGAGGTCGTTGGTACCGAAGCTGAAGAAGTCCGCCACTTCCGCCACTTGATCGGCGCACAACGCGGCCCGCGGGGTCTCGACCATCGTGCCGATGAGGATCTTCGGCTTCCGGCGAAGGTCTTTGGTGGCATCGGCGATCGCGTCGACCGCCCAGCCGCGAGCCAACGCGAGCTCCTCGCGCGACACCACGAGCGGGATCATCACCTCGACGATCGGGTCGCCGCCCTTGCGGACCCGGTCGGCCGCAGCCTGCACGAGCGCTCGTACCTGCATGGCGTACAACCCGGGCTTCACCACACCGAGCCGCACACCACGGATCCCGAGCATCGGGTTGACCTCGTGCCATGACTTGGCCGCCTCGAGCAGCTTCTCCTCGGCGGGGGCGAGCCCGCCGATGGCCTTCTTCTCCTCCAGCTCCTCCAGCGAAGGTAGGAACTCGTGCAGCGGTGGGTCGAGCAGCCGGATCGTGACGGGCAGTCCGTCCATCGCTTCGAGGATCGCCTCGAAGTCCTTCTTCTGGACTCGGCGCAGCTCTTCGAGCGCCGACGCCTCCTCTTGCGGTGTGTCGGCCAGGATCATGCGACGCACGACGGGGAGGCGGTCCTCGCCGAGGAACATGTGCTCTGTGCGGCACAACCCGATGCCCTCCGCGCCGAACGTGCGCGCTTTGGCGGCGTCAGGGCCGTTGTCGGCGTTGGCGCGCACCGCGAGCCGGCCCTTGCGGATCCGGTCGGCCCAGCCGAGCACCACCTCGAACTCCTCCGGCGGCTCGGTCTCGGTGAGGGCGGCCTGGCCCAACACGACTTCGCCTGTCGTGCCGTCGAGACTCAACCAGTCACCTTCGTGCACCGTCACGTCGTCGACGGTGAACGCCCCGGCCTTGATCTTGACCTTCTCGGCGCCCACGACCGCCGGGATCCCCCAACCTCGCGCCACGACCGCGGCGTGGCTCACCAGACCGCCCCGCGCGGTGAGCACGCCCCGCGACGCCTGCATGCCGTGCACGTCCTCGGGTGACGTCTCGTTGCGGACGAGGATCACCGCCTCACCCCGGTCTGCTGCGGCGACCGCGTCGTCGGCGTCGAACACGACGCGGCCTACCGCTGCGCCGGGCGACGCGGCGAGCGCGACGGTGATCACCGGCAGGTCGCCCTTGCGGAGCTGCGGGTGCAGCACCTGGTCGAGGTGGTCGGCGGTGATCCGCGAGACGGCTTCCTCGCGGGTGATCTTCCATGCGGGCGTGCCCGCCGACTTCTTCGCCTTGGTTCCGGCCGCCATCTCCGCCGCCATGCGGAGCGCGGCACGGCCGGTGCGCTTGCCCACACGGGTCTGCAACATCCAGAGCTTGCCCTGCTCGATGGTGAACTCGGTGTCGCACATGTCTCGGTAGTGATGCTCGAGCCGAGCGAAGATCCCCAGCAGGTCGTCGTGGATCTCCGGGAAGTGGCCGGCGAGCTCGTCGAGGCTCTCGGTGTTGCGGATGCCGGCGACGACGTCCTCGCCCTGGGCGTTGATCATGAAGTCGCCGTAGGGCTTGTTCTCACCCGTGGCCGCGTTGCGTGTGAAGCCGACACCCGTGCCCGACTGCTCGTCCCGGTTGCCGAACACCATGGCCTGCACGTTCACGGCGGTGCCGAGGTCGTGCGGGATGCGGTCGCGCACCCGGTAGGCGATCGCCCGGGGGGTGTTCCACGAGCGAAACACGGCTTCGATCGCGCCCCGCAGCTGCTTCATGGGGTCCTGCGGGAACGCCCGTCCGGTGTGGCGCTTCACCACCGCCTTGAACGCGTGGCACAAGTCGGCCAGCGCTTCCGCGGAGAGGTCGGCGTCGGTGGCCGCGCCGACCGCTTCCTTGGCTGCGTCGAGGGGCCCGTCGAACTCCTCGCCCGGCACGCCGAGCACGATCCGGCCATACATGGCGATGAAGCGCCGATACGAGTCGTAGGCGAACCGGTCGTTCGACGTGACCTCGGCGAGGCCTTTGACCGACTTGTCGTTCAAGCCGAGGTTCAAGACGGTGTCCATCATCCCCGGCATCGAGAACTTCGCGCCCGAACGGACGCTGACGAGCAACGGGTCGACCGGGTCGCCGAGCGAACGGTCCATGGCCTTCTCGAGGCGCGCCACGTGACGGGTGAGCTCCGCGTCGAGCCCTTCAGGCCAGCCGGACTCGAGGTAGCGGCGGCAGGCGGTGGTGGTGATCGTGAAGCCCGGCGGCACCGGCAGCTCGAGGACAGAGGTCATCTCGGCCAAGTTCGCGCCCTTCCCACCCAGCAGGCCCTTGAGCTCCATGGGCGGCCGGCGGTGGGAGTGATCGAACGCGTAGATCAGAGGCACGTGTACACCTTTGGTTCGGGACCGGGCGTGGACAGGTGGGCCGTGAGCCTACCGGCGGTAGCCCCTGGATCGAGAAGGCAGCCGGCGACCAAACCCTCCCCCCTGCCACTCGTGGTGCCGAGGGCCGCCAGGGCCGCCCCGCCGATTGCCAGGCGCACGACTAGCGTCGATCCGCGCAACGCCGGCCGAACCAAGGGGGACCCGTGGCCGCCAAGCCTGAGGTGCAGACATTCCTCGACCTGCTCGCGCAGATGGAGTCCGGGTCACCCGAGGAGCCCGGGGTCGACGAGACCCGAGAGACCTATCGCGGGCTGTACGCGATGACCGCCAGGGACGACGGCGCCGAGGTCTCCGACCGCACGTTCCCCGGCCCGGCGGGCGATGTCGCCCTGCGCGTGTACCGCCCCTCGGGCAGCGACGCAACGCCCCCGCTGCTGGTGTGGTTCCACGGTGGTGGCTGGACGATCGGCGACCTCGACACCACCGACGGAATGGCTCGGGCGCTGTGCACGCGCGGGCGTGTCGTGGTGGCGTCGGTCGACTACCGGCTTGCGCCGGAGCACCCGTTCCCCGCCGCGGTCGACGACTGCATGGAAGCGACCGCATGGCTCTCGGCCCACGCCGACGAGTTGGGCGCCGACGGCTCGCGCCTCGCCGTGGGGGGCCACTCGGCAGGCGGCAACCTCGCGGCGGTCGTCTCGCAACTCGCCAAGTCCATCGGCGGGCCGTCGATCGCGCTCCAAGTGCTGTGCTGTCCGGTCACCGACGCCAGCAGGTCGTGGCCGTCGCGGACCGAGAACGGCGAGGGCAAGATGCTCACCCAGGAGCTGATGGATTGGTTCACCGGGAACTACCTCGCCGGCAACGACGCGGCCGCCGCCCACCCCCGGGTCTCTCCGTTGCTCACCACCGATCTGTCGGGCCTCCCGCCCGCCGCGGTGATCACCGCCGAACTCGACCCGCTGCGCGACGAGGGCAACGCCTACGTCGAGGCGCTCCAAGCGGCGGGGGTGCCGGTCGACCACCGCCTCTTCGAGGGCGAGATCCACGACTTCTACACGCTGCAAGGGATCCTGCCCGACGCCGAGGAAGCCCTGGACCACCTCGCGAAGGCGCTGGCGGAGACGTTGCGCTGATCCGCCGGTGCCCTCCGGCGTGTCGTGTCCGTTGGGTCGCGCCGGTGACAACGCCACGCCGGCCGATGCCGGCAGGCTTCGTCAGAAGCCGAGCTTGGCGTGCAGGTGGCCGACCAGGTGGTCGATCGCGACCCGGTCCTGCGCCATCGAGTCGCGCTCGCGCACCGTCACGGCCCGGTCCTCGAGCGACTCGAAGTCGACGGTGACGCACAACGGCGTGCCGATCTCGTCCTGGCGGCGATAACGGCGGCCGATGGCCTGCGTCTCGTCGTAGTCGCACATGAACTCGGGTTGGACGAGGCTGAGTACCTCCCCCGCCACCGCGGAGAGCTCCGGCTTCTTGGACAGCGGGAGCACCGCGACCTTGTACGCCGCCAGGCGCGGGTGCAGCCGCAGCACGGTGCGCTGCTCGCCACGGACTTCTTCCTCGTCGTACGCGCTGAGCAGGAACGCCATCATCGTGCGGGTCGCGCCCGCGGCAGGCTCGATCACATGGGGGATGTACCGCTCCCCCGCCGCCTGGTCGAAGTACTCGAGCCGCTCACCGGAGTGCTCGATGTGCTGGCGCAGGTCGTAGTCGCCGCGGTTGGCGATGCCTTCGAGCTCATCCCAGCCCCAGGGGAACAGGAACTCCACGTCGGACGTGCCCGACGAGTAGTGCGACAGCTCGTCCTCGGCATGCGGCCGCAACCGGAGCTGATCCGCGGGGATGCCGAGGTCGAGGTACCAGTTCATGCGTTCGTTGCACCAGTACTCGTACCACTGCGCCGCCTCGTCGGGCGGGACGAAGAACTCCATCTCCATCTGCTCGAACTCACGGGTGCGGAACACGAACTGGCCAGGCGTGATCTCGTTGCGGAAGCTCTTGCCCGTCTGCGCGATGCCGAACGGAGGACGCTTGCGGCTGGCGTTCATCACGTTGGTGAAGTTGACGAACATGCCTTGTGCGGTCTCGGGCCGCAGGTACACGTCATGGCCCGCACCTTCGACCGGGCCGGCCGTCGTGCGGAACATCAAGTTGAACTGGCGCGCCTCGGTGAAGGAGTCCCTCGCCCCACAGTTCGGGCACGTGCGGGGATCGTCGAGCTTGTCGAGCCGGAAGCGCTCGTTGCAGTTGCGACAGTCGACGAGCGGGTCGGTGAAGTTGGCCAGGTGGCCCGACGCTTCCCACACCGCCGGTGGGGTGAGGATCGAGGCGTCCAGGCCCACGATGTCGGTGCGCAGCTGGACCATCGAACGCCACCAGGCGTCCTTCACGTTCCGCAGCAGTTGGACGCCGACCGGCCCGTAGTCGTACGCCGACCGGAAGCCGCCGTAGATCTCCGCCGACGGGAAGATCACCCCGCGGCGCTTGCAGAGGTTGACGACCTTGTCCATCAGGGACGGGTCGGGCTTACCTGCTGCGGTCGCGGGTTCGGACATGGCCGTCGAGCGTAGTGGGGTCGCGATACGGCCCTGACCCGAGTTCGATGCCATCGCGTCGTCGCCAGGGGCGGGGCAGTAGCCTCCGCCCTCGTGACCACCTATCCCGCCACGCCGCCGAACTACGCGATGGCGATGCGCAAGCCGACCGACGTCATGGGCAAGCGCATCGGCGCGTACCTCCTCAACGGCCTGATCAGCGCGATCGTGATCATCGGGCTCTTCATCGGCATCATCGCCGCCACGTCGCCGGGCAAGAGCTACAAGAACGTCCAGGCGGCCACCGGCGAGACGGCCTACAAGTTCTGCGACAACTACGACCCGGCCAACCGCAACGACAAGTTGTGCTTCGCGACGAGCGATGACGAGTTCATCCTCATCGACAGCGGGCCGTTCATCGGCACGCTCATCGGCGTGGTGGTCGGCTGGTGGCTCATCGACGCGGTGATCCTCGAAGGGCTCGCCGGCGGCAACCTCGGCAAGCTGATCGCCGGGTTGCGCGTCGTGCGCGAGAACGGCTCGAAGCCGGGGCTCGGCTGGGCCTTCCTGCGCAACCTGCTGCTCCTCATCCCCGACGGCATCTTCGCCGGCCTGGTCGGCCTGATCGTCTCGCTGACCAACGACGACCATCAACGGGTCGGCGACATGGCGGCCAGCACGTACGTGGTCGACAAGCGCGCGGCAGGCCAGCCGATCCGTTCGGCGCCGGCCGGCTTCGGCGGCTACGGCGCACCGGGACAAGGCGCGATCACCACTCCCGGACCCTCACCGTTCGGGCCGCCTTCCGGCACGCAGCCCTCGCCCGGGGCCGCCCCGGCGCCGAGTTCGCCCTCGCCGGCGTCGAGCTCACCCGCCGCCACGGCCACCGGCGCCGCGGTCCACCAACCCCAGTGGGACGCCGCCCGCAACACCTACATCTGGTGGAACGCCCAGGAGCAGCAGTGGCTCGAGCACGACCGCGCGTCGGGCACTTGGCGACCCATCAGCCAGTGAACACCAGGCGGTGACCACCGCCGGGGCTCCCGCCGCCATCTCGCACGATCCCACGGCCGTCGTGGGTCGGCGCATCGCCGCGTGGGCGATCGACCTGGTGATGTTCGCGGCGTTGGAAGTGCTGCTCGTCGTGAGCCTCGGCACCCGCCACCACCAAGGCGCCTGTGACCAGCTCACCCGCGGCCACGCCGCCGCACAGTGCCTCTCGCTGGGTTCGAACACCTACCTGGTCGCCGGTGGGCGGCTGGCGCTCGGCACCGCGATCAGCGTGACCTGGTTCCTCGGCCTCTTCTCGCTGCTGCAGGGGCTCACCGGGCGGACGCCCGGCAAACTGCTCACCGGCGTGCGCGTCGTGGGCCCCGACGGTCACGCACCCGGCATCCGACCCGCTTTCGTGCGATCGGTCTGCTGGGTCGCTGACGGCTTCCCGTATCTGCTCGGACCGGTCGTCGGTGGCGTGGCCATGGTGAGCACCGCCGGCCACCAACGGCTCGGCGATCGGGCGGCGCACACCTGGGTGGTCGCAACCGGCGCGGCGGGCGTCCCGATCGGGCCGGCGGGCTGACTCGCGGCGTCGCTCGACCGAGGGCTCAGCCCTGGCCGAGCAGGCGCACCGACTTGAGGCGTCGCTCGAGGTGCTGCTCCATGGCGTGGGTCGCCAAGTGGTCGACTTCGGTGGTGGCCGGCGACGACGGCACCTGCAACGCGGTGGCCAGCCGGCCGCCCAACACCAGCTGCAACAGGTCCACGGCCTCGGCCGACACCGGCAGGCCGCGGCGATGCTCCCGGCACAGCAAGCCCCCGTCGAGCAAGTCGAACGCGCACAATCCATCGTCGCGACCGCACACCGCGCAACCCTCGACGATCGGTCGGACACCGTCGTGCGCGAGGAGCTTGAGGAAGAACGACGCGACCAGCAGCGCGGCGTCATCGGCGGCGAGCGCTCGGAGCCCACCGAGCAGCAACTGGTACAGCCCCGGGTCGGGTTCGCGCTCTTGGGCCACCTGGTCGACCACTTCGAGCAGGCTCGCCGCCTTGGTCAGGCGGTCGAGGTCGTCCTTGACGGCACGGAAGTGGTCGACGGTCTCGGCTTGCGTGACGGTGTCGAGCTCACGACCTTCGTAGAGCTGCAAGGCCACGTGACTCGGGGGCTCCAGACGTGCGCTGAACCGGCTACCCGACTTGCGAGCGCCCTTGGCGACGGCTCGCACCTTGCCGTGGCCCTCGGTGAGCAGCACCACGATCCGGTCGGCTTCCGCCAGCTTGTACGTCCGCAACACGATCCCGTGGTCGCGGTACAGCGCCATTACCGGCTCAGCCCTGCGACACCACGCCGCCGAAACGGCGATCGCGGCCTTGGAACTCGCGCACCGCGTCGAAGAGGTGCTCGCGGCGGAAGTCCGGCCACAACACGTCGGTGAACACCAGCTCGCTGTACGCCGCCTCCCACAGCAAGAAGTTCGAGATGCGGTACTCGCCGGAGGTGCGGATCACCAGATCGGGATCGGGCATGTCGGGGTCGTACAAGTAGCGGCGGATGGTGCGCTCGCTGACCTTGTCAGCCGACACCCCGTCGGCCACCAACGCCCGCACGGCGTCGACCAGCTCCGCGCGCCCGCCGTAGTTGAAGCAGATCGTGAAGTTCATCCGCTGGTTGCCGACGGTCTGTGCCTCCGACGACTCGATGCGCCGCAACACCTTGCGCGGTACCCGCCAATCACGTCGACCGATGAAGCGGATCCGCACCCCTTTGCGGTCGAGGTCGTCGGTGTGGCGCTGCAAGATGCCCTGGTTGAAGCCCATGAGGTAGCGGACTTCGTCAGGCGGACGGCGCCAGTTCTCGGTGCTGAACGCGTACACCGAGAACCACTTCACACCCAGCTCCAGCGCCCCGTTCACGGCGTCGAGCAACGCCTCTTCGCCGGCTGCGTGACCTTCGGTGCGCTTCAGTCCGCGTTGCTCCGCCCACCGCCCGTTGCCGTCCATCACTGTCGCCACATGCCGTGGGACCCGGCCCGGGTCGATACCTTCGGGGAGCACGACAGCAACCTACCGTCTACGCGAAGGGCCGCTGGGGTGCGCGACCGACTCAACCGGCTGGGTGAACGCTGGCCATGGCTGGGCACCGTTCTGCGCGTCCACGACCGCTTCGGGGAGCTGCAAGGAGGCTCGGCGGCGAGCGCGATCACGCTGTCGGTGTTCGTGGCGTTGTTCCCCCTGCTGCTGGTGGTCATCTCCGTCGTCGGCTTCATCTCCGGCTCGAACCCGCACCTCGCGCACGACCTGGTGCACGACCTGGGGCTGACCGGGGCGGCTGCCCGGAACCTCGAGACCACCATCGACACGGCCCGCCGGAGCGCCACGGCCGCGTCGACAATTGGCCTGCTCGGCCTCGCATGGAGCGGCCTCGGCGTGATCGCCGCGCTGCAACACGGCGTGAACCTCGCCTGGCAGGCGGAAGAGAAAGGCCTCAAGTCGAAGCTGCTCGGCGTGCCCTGGCTGGTCGGCGCTGGGCTGATCTTCGCGGCCTCGTTCGCGCTCTCCACGATGCTCGGGCTGCTGCCCGGCTGGCTGGCGCCGGCCAACTTGCTCATCGGGTTGGCGGTTGACTTCGGCTTGTTCTTGTGGACGTTCTGGCTGCTCGGCACCGTGAAGGTCGGTGTGCGCCCCTTGCTCCGCGGCGCCTTGCTCGCGGCCATCGGCTTCGAGGTTCTCAAAGTGGTGGGCTCGGTGTACGTCCCGCGGCTGGTGGCCCGTTCGTCCGCGCTCTACGGGTCGCTCGGCGTGGTCTTCGCGACGCTCGCGTGGTTGCTGTTCTTCGGTCGCCTGCTCGTGTATGCCTCGGTCCTCAACGTCGTGGGCTACGAGCAGCGCGAGGGAACGGTCAGCTTGGAGGTCGACGCGCCGCGGGTGCCCGGCGAGGTGCCGCTCCGCACCACCCGTGCCGGTGTGGTCGTGCCGAGAGAGATCGCGGCCGAGTCGGATTGACCGTCGCGCCGGCTCAGTCGGCCGCTTCGAGGCGGGCCTTGGCGTACTCCCAGTAGGCGCGGAGCGCGCGGATCCGCCCGTTGCCGTCGGTGCGGTACGTGTACACGCCGTCAACCACCGCACGGCTGCCGTCAGGGAAGGTCGTGGTGATGGTTCCGACGTTGGCGCACTCGTCGCCCGCCGCGTAGGACTCGCGGATCTCGAAGGCGATCTGGCCCGACGCGACCACCTGGTCGTAGAAGCCCGCGATTGCGTTGGCGCCGTGGTGACCGGCGCCGTCGGGGTCGAACGGCGAGGGGCCGATCGGGTCCTCGACCACCGCATCGTCGGTGAACAGCGCCAGCCAGCGGGCCCGGTCACCCGACTCGACCGCCTGCATCGACGCGATCGCCGCGTCGCGCGCCGGATGCGACGCGAAGCGCTCCATCCCCTTCATCGCACGCCCTCCATCTCACGCGCCTTCGCGCGCGGCGAGCGGCTGGATGACCTCGTCGGCGAACCGGCGCACGGAGTCGAGTTGCACTTGCAGATCCTTGTGGTCGCCGCCGTAGGAGAACCACGGCACGGTCATCACGTCGGTCACCCCACGCTCCGCCAGCGCCGCCATGCCGTCGACCTCGGCGGCGATCAACGGCGTGACCTTCACCTCGAACGTGGCGCGGTCGCGCCCGTGCTCGTCGAGCACCGGCCACAGCCGGCGCAGCACCTCGTCGAGGTCTTCCGGCGTCATCTGCACCGAGATCCAGCCGTCGCCCACACGGGCCGCGCGCCGCAGCGCCGCGTCGGAGTGGCCACCGATGTAGATCGGCACCGGCTGCGACGGCCACGGCGCCATCGACAGACGATCGAAGTCGTAGTGCTCGCCGTGGAACTCCGCATAGCCACCGCCGAGCAGCCGGCGCAGGATCTCGACGGTCTCGTCGAGGCGGGCGCCGCGCGTCTGTTTGACCTGCCCCGTCCAGTCGAACTCCTCTTGCAGCCACGACAACCCCAGACCGATGCCGACGCGGCCGTCGGCCATGGCCGCGGCGGAACCGACGGTCTTGGCGAGCAGCAACGGGTTGCGCAGCACCGTCTTGTACACGTTCGTGTAGAAGACGAGCCGCTCGGTGACCGCGGCCATCGCGGGGATGGCGACGAACGGCTCGACGAACGGCGTGTCGTGGTGCCAGAACCGCCGCCCGTCGCTCGTGTACGGGTACTTGTCGGAGACTTCCTCGGGATAGAAGACCGAGTCCGGCATCGTGACCGCGTCCCAACCCGACTCCTCGGCAGCTCGTGCCAGCGGGATCAGGTGGTCCGCGGGGACCATGGCGAGGGCGAGCGAGAACTTCACCCGAGCCAATCTAGAACACGTTTCAGTCTGGGTCCCGGGCCGGGGAGCGACGGCACCGGCCGCCTCCGGGGCCGTCGGTAGGGTGGTGAGCCGTGTCGGTCACCGAAGTGCTGCAGCAAGTGGTGGCCGCGCTTCCCGGTGGCGGCGAAGTACGCGAGGGCCAGGTCGAGATGGCCGAAGCCGTCGCACGGACCTTGTCGAGCCGGGGCCATCTCGTCGTGCAGGCCGGCACCGGCACCGGCAAGTCCCTGGCGTACCTGGTCCCCGCCGTGCTGTCGGGCCACCGCGTCGTGGTCGCCACGGCCACCAAGGCGCTGCAGGACCAGCTTGCCGGCAAGGACCTGCCGTTCGTCGCCGATCACGTCGACGTGCCGTTCGAGTTCGCAGTGCTCAAAGGGCGCTCGAACTACGTCTGCCGCCAGCGGGTCGCCGAGCTGACCCGCAAGGCCGACCACGACGCCGACCATCAACTCACACTCGACGTGCTGGCCGAACGAGCGCCCGCAGAGGAAGTGGCCCGGCTGATCGAGTGGGCCGGCGAGACGGAGATCGGCGACCGGGCGGAACTGGAGTGGGAGCCATCACCGGCGGCGTGGGGCGCGGTCAGCGTGGGATCGAAGGAGTGTCCGGGGTCGAACCGCTGCCCGCAAGGTGAGGCGTGCTTCGCCGAAGCAGCGCGGCGGCGGGCAGCGGCGGCGCAAGTCGTCGTCGTCAACTTGCACTTGTACGGACTCGACGTGGAAGCGGGTGGCGTGATCCTTCCCGAGCACGATCTCGTGGTGGTCGACGAGGCCCACCAGCTCGAAGACATCGTGTCGACCACCAACGGTCTGGAGATCGGCGCCGGCCGCTTCCCGGCTGCTGCGAGGGCGGTCGCCTCGGTGCTCGAGGACCCGAAGCTCGTCGACGACGTCGCCGGCGCGGGCCCGATCTGGGCTGCCGCGCTCGCCCCGCTGGTCGGACGTCGCCAGCGCAGCGCGCTGCCCGAAGCGGTGGGCGACGCGGTGACCCTGGCCATGGGTCGCCTCGACCGCGCCCAGGCCGCACTGCGCGCCGTCAGCCCGCCGAGCGGCAGCGACGCTGCCACCCGCCGCCATCGGGCCCAAAAGCAGCTCGGCGCGCTCACCGACGAGTTGGCGCTGGTGGTCGACGCGCCCGACACCCACGTGGCCTGGGTCGAAGGGCCGGACCACAACCCGTCGTGGCGCATGGCACCCATCGACGTGGCGGATCTCTTGGCCGGCGAGCGCTGGTCACGCGTGGGCGCCGTGCTCACCAGCGCCACGATCCCGCCCGGCCTGGCGGACCGGGTCGGCCTGCCCGAGGTGCACCGCGAGCTCGACGTCGGCAGCCCGTTCGACTACGAGGCGCACGCGCTGTTGTACTGCGCGGCGCACCTGCCCGAGCCCCGCTCCGCGGAGTTCGAGGAAGCCAGCCACGACGAGTTGTCCGCCCTCATCCGGGCCGCCGGCGGCCGGACGTTGGCGTTGTTCACCAGCTGGCGCGCGATGGAAGCCGCGCTGGAAGCGTTGCGGGAGCGGCTCCCGTTCCGACTGCTCGGCCAGCGCGATCTGCCCAAGCCGGCCCTGGTCGAGGCCTTCGCCGCCGAGCCCGAGACCTGCCTCTTCGCGACGATGGGCTTCTGGCAGGGCATCGATGTCCCAGGCCCCACACTGTCGCTCGTCACGATCGACAAGTTGCCGTTCCCACGCCCCGACGAACCGCTCCTCCAAGCCCGCCGGGAGCGGGCACGCGAGACGGCCTTCCGCACCATCGACCTGCCCCGCGCCGTCACCCTGCTCGCGCAAGGGGCCGGCCGGCTGATCCGCAGCGCCGAGGACCGAGGCGTGGTCGCCGTGCTCGATCCACGCCTGGCCAAGAACGCGGGCTACCGCTGGGATCTCATCAACGCCCTCCCGCCGATGCGCCGCACGCGCGACCGCGCGGAAGTCGAGGCGTTCCTCGAGGAGCTCCGCGCGCCCGATTGATCGGCGGCTGCGTGGCGGCCCGGGCGTTCGCCTGTTCCGCTACTCGATCGCATGGACGAAACCCACGCGCGTCTGAGCGCGTCGGTCGGGCCTGGTCAATAGCCGAGTTCGTCGAAGGTCTCAGGTCGCCGCTGCCAGTTCTTGTCGACGCGTACCTTCAACTCCAAGAAGATCCCGTCGCGCAGCTGGGCGCGGACTCTGGTCCCCACTTCTTTGAGGACACGGCCGCCCTTGCCGATGACCATGCCCTTTTGCGACTCGCGCTCCACGAGGATCTCGCAGGTGATGTGGGGCCAATCGAGCTCCGTGACGCGGGTAGCGATGGAGTACGGCATCTCCTCACGCAACGTCCGGAACAGCTGCTCGCGCACGAGCTCGGCCACCCACACCGCGTCGGGCTGGTCGGTGACCATGTCGTCGGGGTAGTACGGCGGCCCTTCCGGCATGCGCCGTGCCAGCTCCTCGACCAGCGCGTCGACACCTTCGCCGGTGCGGGCCGACACGGGGAAGTACGCCGACCGGTCGAGCGCGGCGACGGCCGTGAGCTGACGCACCAGCTCCTCGTTGCTGGCCCGGTCGATCTTGTTGATCACCACGATCCCGTCGGGCGGCACCTGGCGTGCCACATGCTCGTCGCCACGCCCAAACGGCGCGGTGGCGTCGATCATCAGGCACACCACGTCGACATCGGTCGCCGCGCCGGCCGCGGTGGCGTTGAGCCGCTCGCCGAGCGCGGTCTTGGGCTTGTGGATGCCGGGCGTGTCGACGAACACGATCTGCACGTCATCGCCCACCCCAGGGTGGGCCGGCAACGTGAGCACACCGTGCACGCGGGTGCGGGTGGTCTGGGGCCGGCTCGAGGTGATCGAGACCTTCTGGCCCAACACATGGTTCAACAGGGTGGACTTGCCGACGTTGGGTCGCCCGAGCAGGGCGACGAACCCGCTCCTCATGTGGCCGCCACGTCGCGCGAGATCCGCACCCGGCTGATGCGCCGCCCCTGCACCTTGTCGACCCGGAGGCGGAAGCCGTTGACCGTCACCGTGTCGCCTTCGGAGGCGACGTGGCCGAGCTCGTTGAACAACAGGCCCGCCACCGTGTCCCAGTCACCCTCGGGCAGGCCTTCGACCGGACCGTTGCCAGCGGCCTCGGCGAGCGGCACCAGCACTTCGTTCGCCTCGTCGATCGGCAAGCGACCGTTCACGCGCAGCACACCGCCGGGCAGTGGCTCGATCATCGGATCCTCCACGTCGAACTCGTCGACGATCTCGCCCACCAGCTCCTCGATGAGGTCCTCGAGCGTGACCAGCCCCGCCGTGCCGCCGTATTCGTCGATCACGATCGCCATGTGGAACTTGTCGGCCTGCATCTCGCGCAACAGATCGGCCACCGGCTTGGTCTCGGGCACGAACCTCGTGGGACGACCGAACGCGGCCACCGGGTCGAGCTCGCGACCGTCGCGCTCGGCGCGCATCAGGTCTTTGGCGTAGATGACGCCGACCACGTCGTCGATCCCCTGCCCCACCACCGGGATCCGGCTGAAGCCGTTCAGCAACACGACTTCCATCGCGTCGGCCACCCGGAACGCCTGGTCGACCACGACCATGTCGGTGCGCGGCACCATCACCTCGCGGACGATGGTGTCGCCGAAGGAGATGATGCGGCTGATGTAGGCCTGCTCGTCGGCTTCGATGACCGACGCTTCTGCGGCTTCCTCGGCCAGCGCCAACAACTCCTCCTCGGTCACGAACGGGCCGTCCTTGATGCCTTTGCCGGGGAGGATCACGTTGGCGAGGCCGATGAGGCCGCGCGCCAGCATCCGCAACGGCGGGAGGCTCACGAAGGCCTGCACCGGCCGGGCGCTCAGCAGCGCGGCTCGGTCGAGGTGCTGGACCGCCCAGGTCTTCGGTGCCGCCTCGGTGATGACGAACACCATCGCGACGTTCACCACCAACGCGAGCACCACACCGAGGCTGCCGAACACCCGCTCGGCGAACACCGTGGTCAACGCCGTCTGCGCGGTCTGGGCCGCGAGCACCACGAGCAGCAAGGCGTTGAGGAACGTCTCGGGCGCGTCGACCAACTTCACCAGGGCCCGCGACGAGCGCGTCGACGCGTCGGCGTCGAGGCCCGCGGCGCGTGCCCGGCGGATTCGGGTGAGGGCGACTTCGGCCATCGCGAGGAAGGCCTGCATCACCAGCAGCACCGCGATGACCGCGAGGATCAGGCCGTCGACGCTCGTGAAAGCGAGCCCCAGAAGGACCGCGGGGCCGTTCACTGTTCCGGCGGAACCTCGGTGCCGGCCGCCACCGGGCCGTGAAACCGGGCCAGCAGGTCCTGCTCCTTGGCCCGCATCTCGCGCGCTTCGTCGGGATCGCCGTGGTCAAGGCCCAAGATGTGCAACACCCCGTGCACCACGAGCAGCGCGATCTCGTCGTCGAACGAGCCGGCGTGGCCGGGGGCGTTGGCGGCCGCGACCTCGGGAGAGATCACGACGTCGCCGAGCAGCAACGGCGCGTCGGACGGGTCGGGTGGGCTGCGGTCGGGACCGGTCGTGGCGAGGTCAGGCCACCGGCCCAGTTCCATGAGGTCTTCTTCGATCGGGAACGACAGCACGTCGGTGGGGCCTTCGCCGTCCATGAACCGGGCGTTGAGGTCCGCCATCGTGTCATGGCTGACGAACAAGAGCGACAGTTCCGCGTCGCCGCGGATCCCTTCGGCGAGCAGCACGTTACGAGCCAGGTCGCCCCAGCGCTGCACGTCGATCGCGTGCACCGACTGCTCGTCGGCCACGAACACCTCGAGCACTCCCTCGGCGGGGATGCGCCGACGCGCGCCGGTGGACGGCGTGCCCGGCCGGGGCCCGCTCGGAGGGTCAGCCATCGAGCCGGCGGTGGGCGACGCCCGCGGCGTCGGCCCGCTCGTATGCGTCGACGATGTCCTGCACGATCCGGTGACGGACCACGTCGGCGCCCGACAGCCGCACGAACGCCAGACCGTCGATGCCCTGCAAGGTCTCCTCGAGGCCGCTCAGCCCGCTGCGACCACCCGGCACGTCGACTTGGGTGGTGTCACCGGTGACGACGACCTTGGACCCGAAGCCGATGCGGGTGAGGAACATCTTCATCTGCTCGGGCGTGGTGTTCTGCGCCTCGTCGAGGATGATGAAGCTGCGATTCAGCGTGCGCCCGCGCATGAAGGCGAGCGGCGCCACCTCGACCTCGCCCCGTTCGAGCATCCGCTGCGCGCCATCGGGGTCGACCATGTCGTGCAGCGCGTCGTACAGCGGGCGCAAGTAGGGATCGACCTTGGCCATCAGGTCGCCGGGCAGGAAGCCGAGCCGCTCGCCGGCCTCGACGGCGGGGCGGGTCAAGATGATGCGGTCGACTTCCTTGGCCTGCAGGGCCTGCACGGCCATCGCCACCGCCAACCAGCTCTTGCCCGTGCCGGCCGGGCCGACCCCGAACGTGATGACGTTCTCGGCGATCCCGTCGACGTAGCGCTTCTGGCCACTCGACTTGGGCCGGATCACGCGACCCCCGCGCGACCGCAACACGGTGGTGGTGAGCACGTCGGCTGGCCGCTCGTCGGCCTTGACCATCTCGATGGTGCGCCGGACCACTGAGGGTTCGAGGTGGTGACCTTGTTGGATCAACAACACGAGGTCCTCGAACAGTCGGCCCACCTTGTCGGCCGCGGGCCCGTCGAGGTCGATCTCGTTGCCCCGCACCGTGATCCGCACGTCGCCGAAAGCGTCTTCGACCATCCGGAGCAACTCGTCGCGGTGGCCGAGCAGCGGCCCCATGAGGTGGTTGCCGGGAACGTGCAGCTTCATCTGGGTGTCGGACACAGCACCTCGGTGGTGACGGGAACAGGCGGCCGGAGGCCATTGGCAGCGTACTCCCGGCAAACGCCGACATATCCTGCCGATTCGATGGAACGCCCGGACCCGCTCGACGCGGAGGCGGCCGCGCTGCAGGTCGACGCCGCCGCGCATGCCAGGCGGGTACGACGCGGCCTGGCGCGGCAGGATCTCGACGAAGCGACGTTGGCCGCCATGTTGGTTGACTGGGCCGAGCGCGACGCCACCGTGGTGTTGGAACTGCTCGACGGACAGCGCCGCACCGGGCGCATCGTCGCGGTGGGCGCCGACTTCGCGGAGCTGCGGGGCGCCGACGGAACGACGTTCCTCCGGATCGACGCGATGTTCGCCGCGATCGGCGGGCCCGAAGCGGGACGGCCACCGGGCCAGCGAACCCCTGCCACCTCGCGTTGGACGCTGCGCGACGCACTGGCGGCGCTCGAACCAGATCGGCCTCGGATCGGTGTGCGCGCGCTCGGTGGGGAGCCACTGCGCGGACGCTTGCTCGACGTGGGTGCCGACGTGCTCCGTCTCCAACTCGACGGAGACGCCGGTGCAGTTGCCTACGTCGCGCTCGCGTCCTTGGCTGAAGCCTCCGTCACCGGCTCGGGATAGAGGTGCTCGAGCGTGCCCGGCGCGATCCGGCATTGCTCGATGAAGTCATCGACCTCTGCCTCCTTCAACCGGATCACCCGGCCGAAGCGGTACGCCGGCAACTGCCCCTCGTCGATGAACCGGTAAAGGGTGCGCGGCGTGATCCCAAGTCGCTTTGCTGCTTCCGCGGTGCTCAACCACCGCACGTCTGTCGGGGTCATCGAAAGCATCATACACACCCTCTCCATGCATTTGGCGCACGTCAGGCGACTCTCACCGCACCGCCTCGACCGCACCGGCCAACCCACCTCACGAACCGATGGGAGTACCACGACAGTGGTCGAGGTCCGCCACATGGTGTATCTATTTGTGCGCTCTGTGCAGTTTCACGAGGGGGCGCCGCATGGCCACCAGCACGATCGGGACCACCCCCGCGTCGCACCGCGCGGACGCTGAACCGCCCTCGGGCACCCATCACCGACAGGTCCACCCCCGCCGGAGCCTCCCGAGCGGCCGAGCGGTCCTCGGCGGGTTGCTCGTCGCGTTGGCTGCGATCGCGGCCTTTGTCGCCGCACGCGGCTCCAACGTCGACCACGCACCGCGCTACGTCGTGGCACGCCACGACCTCGACGTGGGCCGGCGCCTGACACGCACCGATCTGGGTCTCGCGTCGGCTCGGCTACCTGACGGTGTGGCGCGCCGCGCGTACACCACCGCGGATCCGCTCGTCGGTGCAGTGGTCGTGGCGCCCATCGCCAAAGGCGAACTGCTTCAGCGTGGGCAGGTCGCCGACGCCACCCGGCAACCCGGCCGCAACCAGGTCTCCTTCGCGGTCGACGCCGATCGGGCCGCTGGCGGCGACTTGCGACCGGGCGACCGGGTGGCCGTGCTCGTGACGCCTTCCGGTGGCGGAACCCCAGCCGTGGTGGCCACTGATCTCGAGGTCATCCACGTTCGTCAGGGGGGCTCGCAGATCGAGGGATCGGGCCGCCTCACGGTGCTCGTGGCGGCGGACCGAGACCAGATCATCGGCATCGCCCGCGCCACCAACCCGGATCTCGTCACGGTGGTCCGCACCACCGGCGTGTCGGGCGACGACCAGCTGCACGTCACGAACGAACAGGCGCCGAAGTGAACGACGGGCGCTACGTCGTGCTGGGCCTCGGCGATCCTCGGGCACCGTGGTTCTCCGAGCTCGCGCAGTGGGCCACCGCTGGCGTGGCGCCGATCGAGTTCGTCAAGTGCCTGTCGGTCGCCGAGGTCATCACCCGGCTCGAGTCGGCACGTCCGTACTCGGCGCTGCTGGTTGACGAGTCAGCCACGGGACTCGACCTCGATCTCGTCGACCTCGCCCGCCGTCACGGCTGTGCGGTGATCGCCGTCGACGGTGGCCACCGCGATTGGCGAGCGCTGGGCGTCGCCGGCGTGCTCCCGTCGGGCTTCGAGCGTGGACCGCTGGTCGCCGCGCTGGCCGACCACGCCTCCTTGGTGCGCAACCCGCGGGGGGAGGGCTCCACCGCGCCCGACGCCGTGGCCGTCACCCCATGGCGCGGCCAGCTCGTCGCCGTCACCGGACCTGGCGGCACGGGGGCTTCCACCGCGGCGATGGCGCTGGCGCAAGGGCTGGCGGACGATGTCCGGTACGCCGGGATGCTGGCCCTTGCCGACCTCTCGCTGAACGCCGAGCTCGCCATGTTCCATGAGGTCGACGACCTCGTCCCCGCGCTGGCCGACCTGGTGGATGCGCACCGCCACGCGCAGCTCGGCGCTGCCGAGGTCCGCTCGATGACCTTCGAGATCGTCGCTCGGCGCTACCGGTTGCTGCTCGGTCTCCACCGGCACCAGGACTGGACCGCCCTCACCCCACGAGCGGTCGCCAGCGCGCTCGACAGCCTTCGGGCGGCCTTCCACGTGACCGTCGCCGATGTCGACGCCGACGTGGAAGGCGAGCGCGAGACCGGCTCCACCGACGTCGAGGAACGCAACGTGCTCGCACGCACGGCCGTGGCACAGGCCGACGTCGTCGTCGTGGTCCTGCAACCTGACCTCAAAGGCGTGTTCGCCGGCCAGCGAACCGTCCACGCCCTGCAGGCCATCGGCGTCGCCGCGGAACGAACCGTCGCCGTCGTGAACCGGGCACCGCGGGCTCCTCGGGGCCGTGCCCAGCTGGCGCAGGCAGTGTCCGACCTGGTCGGACCGCTGGCGACCACCGCTCCGGTGTGGCTCCCGGAGCGCCGCGGCTTCGACGACGTCCATCGCAACGTCGAGCGATTCCCTCGAGCCCTGACCGACCCGCTCGTGACCGCGGTCGAGGCCGTCGCCGAGCGGGCCGGCGCTCCCGAGCCGTCCACGGTCGAGCCAGAGCGGATCGCACCCGGCTCGCTCGGCACGTGGACCGATCAGGAGGAGGCCTCGTGAAGGCCGAGGAGTCCCCGCTGCAGCACATCGAAGCGGCCGTACAGCAGCGAGCGAAGGCCGCCGACCTCGACATGTCGAGCCCCGACGCCGCCGATCGACTGCGCCAGCTGATCGCGGAAGAGCTCACCGACTGGGCGCGGGAACACGCCAGAGGCCACCGGCCCTATCCGCTCGCGGACCCCGAAGCGCTGGCTGCTCGTGCGTACCGGAATCTCGCCGGGTACGGCCCCCTCGACGAGCTGCTCCGGGATCCAGATGTGTGGGAGATCATGGTGAACGGCCCAGCGGCGATCTTCGTCCGGCGCCACCGCGGGCCGTCCGGCTACCACCCGGACGTCTTCCATGACGATCGTCATGTCGTTCGCACGCTGACCAAGTTGCTCGACGACGCGTCCTCCTCGCATCGCAAGCTCGATCCGTCCGAGGGGCTCCAGGACGCGCAGCTCGACGACGGCTCGCGCTTGCACATCGTGCACGCCGACCTGGCGCGCGGCGGGCACACCATGGTCAACATCCGCCGGTTCGCGGGCGTGGCGTTCCGCAGCCTCGACGAGCTGGTGGCCACTGACACGCTCACCGACACCGCGGCGCGGTTCTTGCGTGCGTGTGTCCAGGCCCGGGCATCGATCGTGTTCGCCGGCGCGCCCGGCGCCGGCAAGACGACGTTGTTGAGCTGCTGCGCCGCGGAGCTCGATCCCAGCTTGCGAGTGGTCACCGCCGAGGAAGTGTTCGAGGTCGACGTGCCGCTCGCCAACGTCGCGAGCCTTCAGACTCGGGCTTCGCGCCCCGAACGCCAGGAAGTCGACTTGCGTCGCCTCGTGTCCGGCTTCCTCCGGATGGCGCCCGACATCGCCATCGTCGGCGAGGTCCGCGACCGCGAAGCCCTCGCACTGTTGCTCACGCTCTCATCCGGCGTGAAGGGATTCACCACGATCCACGGCGGCTCGGCCCGTCAAGCGTTGACTCGTCTTCGGTTCGTGGCGCAGCTCGCCGACGGCGACTTGCCGCTGGCCGCACTCAACTCACTCGTCGCCGAGGCCGTCGACCTTGTCGTCCACAGTGTCCGCACCTCAGAAGGCCCACGGATCAACGAGATCATCGCCGTCGAGGATCACGCCGGGAGCCTCGACGCCGTACCGTTCACGATCACGGACGTGTTCCGTCGGACGGGCAGCGACGGGATGCTGCGCTGGACGGGCGAGATCCCGAACCGGCTCGGCCTGCTCTTCGACCAGGCCGGGCTCCACGTTCGCGAGATCGTCGACACGACCTCGCAGGTCGCACGGTGACGGCACTTCTCGTCGCCCTCGCCGCCGCCTACGGCGTCCACCTTCTGTACACCGCCGTCGTCTTCCGCTGGCGTGGGCTCGGTCCGGGCCCGCAGGTCACGCCGCCTGCGCCGCGGCGCGACGTCACACGGTGGCTGCGCGAAGCCGGGGTGAGCGGGGTCGGCCTTCCGCAGTTCGCCGCGGCCTCGCTGTTGCTCCTGCTGCTCGGCGGTGTCCTCGGGTTCGCGATCTTCGGCGGCATCTTGGCGGCGGTTGCCCTCGGCGCGTTCACGGCCATGCTGCCCGCGGCGACCTTGCGTTCACGTCGGCGTCGGCGGCTCGAGCGGGCCCAGGAGGCGTGGCCCACGATGATCGACGAGCTGCGCATCCTCACCGGCTCGGCCGGCCTTTCCATCCCGCAAGCGCTCTTCGAAGTGGGTCGTCGCGCACCTGCGGAGCTGCGACCCGCATTCGCTGCCGCACAACGTGAATGGCTGCTCTCGACGGACTTCGCACGCACGCTCGGCGTGCTCAAGCGCGACCTCGCCGACCCCACTTGCGACGCTGCCTGCGAGACGATCCTCGTCGCGAACGAACTGGGCGGCACCGGCCTCGAGGCCCGGCTCACCGCCTTGAGCGGCGACCGGCTCCAAGAGGTGCAGGGACGCAAGGATGCCCGCGCCCGCCAGGCCGGTGCCAGATTCGCCCGTCGCTTCGTGCTCCTCGTGCCGCTCGGCATGGCGCTGGCCGGTCTCTCGGTGGGGACAGGGCGAGCCGCGTACGCGACGGCTGCGGGACAAGTCGCCGTGCTGATCGGCATCGGCGTGGTGGCGGGTTGTTGGTGGTGGGCCGGCCGGATCATGCAAGTGCCCGTGGAAGGACGGGTGTTCGCAGAATGAACACGCGGCTCCTCGCCGTCGCCGGGCTCGCGATGTGGGCCGGCTGCTCGTTGCTGTTGTCGCGCGTGCGATGGTTCGCGCGTCGCTCGTTGTCCGAGCGGCTACGCCCCTACCAGCCCGGCGCGCCGACCAGCAGCGCACCTGGCCTGCTCTCGGTCGGCTCGGTTCGCGAGGTCGTCGCGCCGTTGGCAACCGACGTGGGCGGACGCCTGGCGCGCGCCTTGGGCGTCGAAGAGCCCCTCACCGTCCGTCTCATGCGCATCCACTCACCGCTCGATCCCATGACCTTCCGGGTTCGACAGGCCGGGTGGGCTGCTGCGGCGTTCGCCCTCGCCACTGCCGCGAGCGTCGCGGTCCGGCCGCCACCACTGGTCGCGCTGGCCGCGATCGTGGCTGCCCCGCTCCTCGCGTTCTTGGTGATCGAGCAAGGCCTGGCCGCCGCCTCGACGAGGTGGCAGCGCAACCTCCTGCTCGAGCTCCCGGTCGTGTGCGAACAGATCGGCATGCTCCTGTCCGCGGGACACTCCCTCGGGGGCGCGCTCGGACGGGTCGCCCACCGCGGTCGAGGCGCGGTGGCACAAGACCTCACCCGCGTCGCCAACCGGATCCGGCAAGGACTCGGCGAGGCGGAAGCGCTCACGGAGTGGGCCGACCTGGCCGCCGTGCCCGAGGTGCGCCAGGTGGTGCAAGTGCTGTCGCTCAACCGCGCCACCTCGGACCTCGGCCGGGTCATGTCCCGCGAAGCGCGCTCGATTCGCCAAGAAGTGCAACGACGCCGGGTCGAGGAGCTCGAACGCCGCGCCCAGCAGGTCTGGATCCCCGTCACCGTCGCCACGCTCGTCCCCGGCGTCATCTTCCTCGCCGTCCCCTTCATCGAAGCCCTCCGCTTGTTCTCCTCCGCGTGACCAAAGGAGCCGTCATGACCGACCTCTACACCGCGCTGCTCGCCGCTCCCGCCCTGCGAGCGACGGTCCGCACCCGCATCCAACTGAACGAGCGGGGCGAGGGGGTGATCTCCGCTGCGATCGCGGTGCTGATCGTGGCGTTCCTGGGTGCGCTGATGTGGGTCGGTTTCAAGCAGATCTGGGGGACGACGAAGACCAAGACCGACCAGCAGATCACCCAGATCGGGAACTGAGCGCGGTTGCGAGCGCCGGCCGCGATCCACGGGCGATCGCCGTGTCGAGGCCGCGGCGATCAGGGCGCGGGCTTGTTCGGCACGTGGTTCGGTCTCGTCGTCGTGCTGGTGCTGCTGCTGTTCGCTGTGCAGGTGATGTTCGATCTCTACGCTCGATCCGTCGTGACCGCCACGGCCTACGATGCCGCCCGCCGCGTGGCCGCTGACCACCGCGGCTCCTTCGCGAGTGCGCAGGCGACGGCGGAGACCGAAGCTCGATCGGCGCTCGGCCGCTACGGCTCGCGGGTGCGCTTTCACTGGTCCACAGACGGCGAAGTGGTGCGTCTGCGTGTGACCGTCGACAACCCTCGCATCGGACTTGCCGGTGTCAGCTCGCCCTTGCTCGTCGACCACATCGACCGCACGGTCACGGTCCGGCTGGAGGAGCCTCAGCCGTGACCGCGCCCGAGGTCGGACGTCGCCCGCCGCGGGGCCGACAGCTGCGCGGGGACGCCGGGCAGGTCGCGGGCATCGAGGCCATCCCCTTCGGGATCCTCGTGTTCGTGGTCGGCGTGCTGTTGATCACCAATGCCTGGGCGGTGATCGACGCCAAGCTCGCTGCAGACGCTGCCTCGCGGGAGGCCGCTCGCGCGTATGTCGAGGACTGGCCCGACCCCGCGGCGAGTTGGGCCGACGCGCAGCGACGCGGCCGCGATGCCGCGTCGGCCCAAGGTCGGGACGGCACCCGGCTCGACCTCACCCGCACCCTGGACCCCGCCTACGAACGATGCGGCCGCGTCACGATCACTGCGCGATATCGGGTGCCTGCGTTGTCGTTGCCGTACATCGGCGGCTTCGGACACGGCTTCACTGTTGGCTCCACCCACTCCGAGGTGATCGACGCCTACCGATCCGGCGGTACTGCGGAGGGAACCTGTGCCTGACCGGGCGCGGCGGCGCGACGCGGGCACGGTCTTGTTGCTGATGCCGGCCGCCGTGCTGATCGTGATCATCCTCGGCGCCATCGCGGTCGATGCTGCGGTGGCATTCACCGCCCAGCGGAACCTGGTCGCGGCTGCCGGCGACGCGTCGAACGACGCCAGCGAGGTCGGCCTCGACCGGGGCGCGCTGCTCGGGCAGGGCGAGGTGCGCCTCGACCGCCGGTCTGTCGCGGCCACGATCCTCCGCGTCCTGCACCGCGACGGGATCGACGACGCGACCGTCGAGGACGTGGCGATCACAACCGATGGTCGCTCGGCCTCGGTTCGCCTCCGGCGCACGGTGCGCCTCGTGTTCGCACCGATCGTTCCGGGCGTGTCGCACACGGCGACCGTCCGAGCGACCGTACGAGTGACGGCGCTGTCGAGCTGATGTCACTTGTGCACGTGCATGTATTTTCATGTAGTTTTGTGTGATGCCATGTGACGTAGTGTCATCCGTAGGCGTCGATGGCGACGGACTCGCGCTGGTGAAGACCGCCACCACGGCAGCAGGACGCGACCGATTGCGGCGGGAGGCCGAGTTGCTGACGGCAATCGCCCACCCCGGCGTGGTCGAGCTGCGTTCGTTCACCGAGGAGGCCGGCCGGGCAGAGCTCCGGCAGCGCTGGGCCGGTTCGCGCTGTCTCGCCGGCACACGGCCGGGCCGGGTGGAGGAGGCGGCGGGCGTGGTCGCCGCCTTGGCGCACACCGTTGCCGACCTGCACGACGCAGGGCTCGCCCACACTCGCATCGACGCCACCCACGTGGTGGTGGCACCCGATGGGCGGCCGGTGTTGTGCGGGCTCGGCGACGCGTCGACCGATCCCGCCGATCGAGCCCAAGATGTGTGGGCGCTGGGCCGCCTCCTCAACGAGTTGGTCGGCACCGACGGGGAGCTAGAGCCCATCCCCGATCGGCGACTGAAGCGGCGCGACAAGCGGTGGCATGGCTACCGACTACGTGCGATGTTGATGTTGGCCGACCAGGCCACGGCCGAACCCGACCATCGGCCGAGCGCCCGCCAGCTCGCGCGCAGCCTGGCAACGACCATCCCCGATGCCCGGTTGATCGCCGACGCCGATGAAGGTGCACGGACCCCGCCGGTCGGCGCGGTCCTGACGCATCTCGACACCGAGGCACCGGCATCAGCACCGCCCGATGACACGACCTCGGCCGGGCCTGCCAGCGCACCCACGGACAATGCCACCTCGCTGGAGCGGGTCGAGCCGCAGGGCAGGTCGGACGTCGTTGCGAGCGCGACGGCCGAGGGCGTGCTGAGCGACGACGACGCGCGGTGGGAGGCGTTGTGGGGCGTGGTCGAGCGGGGCGCGGGGCCGCTGCACGCAGTGGTCGACCACGAACTCCCGTCGCAGCACGACGAGCGTCCACCCGAGCACGTGGAGCCACCCCGGCCCCCGAACACCCGACGTCGACTCTTGATCCGTGGAGGGGCCGGGGTCCATGCGGCGGCCGCCCTGGCCGGTGCGGCGCTGATCGCGTTCGGGCTCATGGGGCTGCGAGCTGCCACGGCCGCGCCGCCGTCGCAACGCCTCACCCGGTCGACGCGACCCACCTCCGTGCGAACGGCCGCCACGCCGTCCCGCTCGCGCCCCGCCCACGTGGCCACCGGGCGCTGCCCGACGGTGCGAGCGCCGGCTGTCGATCTCGACCACGACGGCTGCGGCGAGGCGGTGCTCGTCAGCGGACGTCGGGTCACAGCGGGCGATGCTCAGTTCGAGGTGGGTCGCCCGGGTGATCAGTTGGTTCTCGGATCGTGGAACTGCACCGGTCAGGTCACGCCGGCACTGCTTCGCCCGACGACGGGTGAGGTCTTCGTGTTCTCGTCTTGGGCCGGCGACCATCCCGTCGTCGTGCCGGCCACCGCGCAGGTCGACGGTGCCGATGGGCTCAGGGTCGAGCACCACGGCAATTGCGACACGCTGTACGCCACCCGTCCCAGGAACCAGCCCGTTGCGGTCCCGACGCCGTGAGCGCCAACCACCGCCTCCACCGGTTGGCCGGCTGCGCAGTCGCCCTCGCACTGCTGGTCGCGGCGCTGCACCGCTTGGGTGGAGCGGCCCTCGCCGCCCCGCCGCTCCTTCACCCCGGACAGCTCGGCCGCTGGGCCGCCGCGCGTGACCCGGCGACGATGGCGTTCGCGCTGGTGCGACTCGTCGCGCTGGTCGCGGGTTGGTACGTGTTGGTGGTGTGCGTGGCCCACCTCGCCGCAGCGGGCAGCCGCAGCCAGCCCCTCGCCCGGGTAGCCGACCTGGTGACGCTGCCGCTGCTGCGCCGCGCCATGACCGCCGTCGCAGGAGCAACCCTCGTGGCCAGCGCGCTCGCCGTCGCGCCAGCATCCGCTGCGCCCACGCCCCCCGCCCAGGGACACGGGCAGCAACCGCGTCCGGCAGCAGGCGCTGTTGGCACACCGCAGGCAGAGCAGCGACGGATCACCGCTGGTGACTCCGGCACGGCAGCCCTGCGACGCCTGCCGGCGGTCGACGAGGAGCCCACGACGCCCTCCCGACCGGCTGCTCCGACCACCACGCCACCGACGACCATCGAACCCTCCGCGCCAAATGCCACCACGGCGCCCGCACCCAACCCACCGACCACTTCCCGACCACCGGCCACGGCCGGAAGTGCGCCGGAAACCACCGCCGCGCCTGCACCCCCGGATTTGGGCACCGCGTCGCTCCGACGGACGAGTCCTCCCCGAGGGCCGAGGCCGAAAGGGTCGCCCGCTGACGCGCCAGGTGACCCTGAGGAGAGGGCCGCTCCCACCACCGCGCCGCCGCTGTGGACCACGCGGCCCGGCGACAGCTTGTGGTCGATCGCCCAACACGTCCTCGAGTGGACGAGGGGCCATGCTCCGTCCGATGGCGAAGTCGCCACTTACCTGCCGAAGCTGGTCGCCGCCAACGCCGGTCGCCTCGCGCGGCCGGGGCACCCCGAGCTGATCTTCCCCGGCCAGGAGTTCGAGCTGCCGCCGATCGACTGAACGGCCACCTCAACGAAGTGACCAGCGCGGCGCCTCGCCAGCTGACGACCCGCCGCCGAGTGGGCCGCTACGGGACCACCCGGTCCGACAAGGCGAGCGCCGACGCCGCGTCGGTGCGTCGCGCGCGATCGCCGGGCTGGGCCTCGTCGAGGGCACGGCTGACCGCGTCGATGACCGCGGCGGTGGTGTCGGGCACCACCGCGTCGACGATGCCGAGCTCGAGCAGGTCGCCGCTCGTGAGCCGGAGCTTGGGAGCTACCGCGGCAGCCTTGCCGGCGTCGCGCTCGAGGATGGCCGCAGCGCCCTCGGGGCCGATCACCGAGAAGACGGCGTGCTCCTGGATCAGCAGCCGGTCGGTGTGGCCGAGCGCCAGCGCTCCCCCGCTGCCCCCCTCGCCGACGCAGACCGCCACGCTCGCGGTCGGAAGTTCGGCCAACGCCGCGAACGTGCGGGCGATCTCGCCGGCCACGCCGTGCAGCTCGGCATCCGACGAGGGATCGGCGCCCGGCGTGTCGATCAGCGTGACAAGCGGCAGCGCCAGACGTCCTGCCAGGTCGATGGCCCGCTGTGCGAGGCGGAACCCGTCCGGGCGAGAGCGGCCGTCGCCCGCCTTGCGGTCGTGCGCGATCACGACCACCCGGCGGTCGCCGATCGACGCAAGGCCCGCGCGGGTGACCGGGTCGGTGGAGTGCAAGTCGGTCCACGACCGGCACAGCTCGGCTGCGACCTCGATGCCGGTGGGGCGTGAGGCGCCCCGGGCGCGCTGCACCTCACCCCACGCGCCCGCAGCCGGAGGCTCGACATCTGTGGGTGCGACCCCGCGCGGGCCCAGCACCAGCGGTGCGTCGCCGTGGCCCAGCGCCGCCTCCACCCACGCCCACGCGTCGTGCGGCGCCACCACCGCGTCGACCAGGCCGGCGGCGTACGCGGTCGCCGAGGTGTGCGAGCGACCGCCTACCTCGGTGCCGGTGGTCTGCGCGACCACCCGCGGTCCGGCGAAACCGATGGTCGCCTCGGCTTCGACCGCCCGCACGTCGCACAGCGAGCCGTACGAGGCGAACACCCCGCCGGTGGTCGGCGAGCGGTGCAGGGCCACCGACAGCAACCCGGCGCGGGCGTGGCGACGCGCGGCGGCAGCTGTGCGACCCATCTGGATCAGGCTCACCATGCCCTCTTGCATCCGTGCGCCGCCCGAGCGGGTGACCACCACCACCGGCAGCCGCGCGTCGACGGCCCGGTCGTAGGCCCGGCACACCTTCTCGCCCGCAACCACGCCCATCGAACCACCCAGCACCTCGAAGCGACCTTCGATGACCACAACGTGCTGCGTGCGGCCAGTCCGAACCGACTCCTCGGCCATCTCGTCGAGCACCGCGGCATAGCCGGGGAATCCGAGCGGGTCCCCGCTGCGCAAGTCACGGTCCCATTCCTCGACCAGGGGCGGCAGCTCCATACCCGGTACCGTCACAAGCCCCGACCCGGCCTGTCGAATCCGCCGCTCTCCCCCATTCCCCATCCCTGCTGTGAGCACTTGAGCACGTATACGGTGGCTAACTGCTCACAGCACGAAGCGTGGGGCGCGCACCACCACGATCGCGACACTTCCCCATCCCTGCTGTGAGCACTTGAGCACGTATACGGTCGCTAACTGCTCACAGCACGAAGCGTCTGGTGGGGGTGGCGGGAGGTCAGCGAAGGCGGAGGGCCACCTCGTTGGCGAGGAGGCGTCCCGGAACCGTCAACCGCACGTTGCCAGGCCTGGCTGCGGGCTCCAACAGTGGTGCGAGCGGGCCGGCGCGATCGGCGTCGGTGAACGACGACGCAGGGACGCCGTCGCGGGTGCGCAACGCGAGCTGCAGGGCCTCGATCCGGCGTTGGTCGGCGTCGAGCCGCTCGGATCCCGCCTCGACCGACGCACCCGCCTCGATGAGCGACACATACCGGTCCGGCGTCCGCACGTGCCAGTAACGGCGGCCATCGCGGTGACCGTGCGCGGCGCACCCCACCGCCAGGTAGTCGCCCATGGTCCAGTACAAGAGGTTGTGGCGCGCCTCGTGACCTGGGCGCGCCCAGTTCGACAGCTCGTACCAGGCGAACCCCGCGGCTTCGAGTCGCTCGACCGCCAACTCGTACTTGTCGGCCTGGTCGTCGTCGTCGGGGTGGCGGGACGGATCCTTGGCGAGCGGCGTGCCCGGTTCCACCGTCAGCGCGTACGCGCTCACATGCACCGGGTCCAGTCCGATCACGTCGTCGAGGGTGCGTCGCCAGTCGTCGAGCGTCTCTCCCGGCGCCCCGTGGATGAGGTCGACGCTGAACGGGATGCCGGCCTCGTGGGCTGCATCGGCGGCCGCCACCACGTTGGCGGGGTCGTGGGTGCGACCCAGCGCGCGCAGCACGTGCGCGGCCGTCGACTGCACCCCGAACGACAAGCGGTTCACGCCCCCGGCCCGGTACGCCGCGAAGCGCTCGACCGACGCGTCATCAGGGTTGCACTCGACGGTCACCTCGGCATCCGACTCGGGCGCAATCGCCGCCAGCACCCCGACCAGCTGCTCGGGGGGCAGCCGCGACGGCGTCCCACCACCGAAGAACACGCTGGTCACCGGCGGAAGCCTGCCGGCGCGGTCGCGCTCGATCTGCCGCTGGCACGCGTCGACGTACCGGTCGATCAGTTCGTCGCGGTCGGTCCACGTGGCGAACGCGCAGTAGTCACAGCGGTGCCGGCAGAACGGCACGTGCACGTAGACACCGAACGGGGCGGTCACCCCACCATGGTGGTCAGGGATGGAAGGCGACGCCCATTTCGTCGAGCCGCGTGCGCACCCCGTCGACCGACACGTTCAAGATGCACGCGACGGCGCGGAGGTCATCGCCACGGATCGTGAGCATCCGGCCGTTGAAGTCCTGACGCTGGACTTGGATCATCCCGAGGAACCGCGCCAGCAGCGCACCCTCGGTCGTGGCCAGCGCGTCGAGCTTCGTCAGGTCGAGAATCAGCTTGTCGGGCGCCCGCCCGGTCTCGGATGGCTCGGCGCCGTCGTCGCCGTCGTCGCCCGGCAGCAGCTGGCTGACCGGCACCCGGTAGAAGCGTGCGAGGCGTTGCAGGCGGGGCACCGAGATGGCCCGCTCGCCGCGCTCGTATGCGCCCAGCACCGATGCCTTGAACTCCAACGCGGAGTCGCGTTCGACTTCTTGCAACGACATCCGCTTCTGGCGGCGGATCCCGCGCAGCCGAACACCCACCAAGCGGGCGTACGCCCGTCCCGCTTCGTCCAACTCCGACTCGGTCGAGTCGATCACCGTCATCGTTCCCCTCTTTCGCCCCGGCCGCCCAGCCGGTCTGTCAAGGGCTCACCCTACCTCCACTCAGCGTTCACCTTCGATCACCACGCGTGATCAGCGTGACCGAATGACCGCGTTCAGTGCGGATTGGGCGAAAACAGGTGAGCTCGCAGGCCGCAGAGCGCCACGCCGGCGGCGACCGCGGCGGTCTCGGCCCGCAGCACCGTGGGGCCGAGCGACACCGTCGCGCGGCCGGCGCGCTCCTCGTCGCTCCATCCACCTTCGGGCCCGATCAGGACCGTCGGCGTGGCCAGCGTCGGGGCGTCTCCGCCGAAATCGGCGAGCCCGACGCCGGGCGCGCCAAGCGCGACGTCGAGGTCGACCAGATCGTCGACGACCGGCACGCGGGTGCGGTGGGCCTGCATGGCGGCCCCGCGTGCCACCCGCCGGAGCCGGTCGCGATTGGCCTCGGCCTTACGTCGGTCCCAGCGAACCACTGACCGGGCGGCCCGCAACGGCACGATGCGGTCGACCCCGACTTCGGTGAGCTTCTGGACGATCCACTCGGGTCGTTCGCCCTTCACGAGGGCGAAGCCGACGGTCACGAGCGGGGCTGGCTCCGGGTCTTCGTGGACCTCGCCCACCGGCTCGATCCGGTCACCCCAGCGCGCGGTGCGCCAGCGGCCTTGCCCATCGCTGATCACGAGGTCGTCTCCGCCACGGACCCGACGCACCCGGACGAAGTGGTGGCGGTCGTCGTCGCTCAGCTGCGGTCGCTCGAGGTCGTCGACGAACGCGAGCGGACCGCGGCCACGCAGCGGGGCCATGTCCTACTTGAACGCGGAGCGGAGACGGGAGAAGAGCTTGGTGTCCGGCTCGGCCACCTGCTCGGACCGCTGGTCAGCGAGCTGGCGGACGAGCGCGTCCTGCTCCTCGGAGAGGTCGGTGGGAACGTCGACCACCACAGTGGCCACGAGGTCGCCCCGTCCGCGGCCCCGGACATGGGGAACGCCCTTGCCGCGGAAGCGGAACGACCGGCCGGTCTGCGTGCCCCGCGGGAGGGTGAGGGTCTCCGCGCCATCGAGGGTCTCGTACGACAGCTCGGCGCCGAGTGCCGCTTGCGTGAACGGCACGTGCAACTCCTCGTAGAGGTCGTCGCCCTCGCGCTGGAAGCGCTCGTGGGGCCGCACCCGCACGTGCACATAGAGGTCGCCGTGGCCGCCGCCGCGGGGGCCGACCGCACCCAGACCACCGAGCCGCAGCGTGGAGCCGGTGTCGACACCGGGCGGGATGTCAACCGTGTAGGTCTTGTCCTGGATCAGGCGACCTTCGCCCCGGCACTCCGGGCAAGGGCTCTCGATCGTCTGGCCAGCACCACCGCAGCGCGGGCACGGACCGGACGTGACCATCTGGCCGAGGATCGACTGGCGGACTCGCCGCACTTGGCCGCTGCCCTGACAGTCGGGGCAGGTCTCGGCGTGGGTGCCCGGGGCAGCGCCCGTGGCCTCGCACGCATCGCATGGCGCCGCAGTCCGCACGGTGACCGGAGCCTCGGTTCCGAACACGGCCTGCTCGAAGTCGATCTCGACGGCCTGCTCGATGTCGGCACCGGCCTGGGGCCCGGCCCGGCCGCCAGCGAAGCCGTCGCCACCGCCGAAGAACGCGTCGAAGATGTCGCTGAAGCCCCCGAACCCGAACGGCTCGCCCGCCGCCCCTGCACCGGCCCGGACGCCTTCGTGGCCGAACGTGTCGTAGCGCTGCCGGCGGGTCGGGTCCGAGAGCACCTCGTAGGCCTCGCCGAGCTCCTTGAAGCGCGCCTCGGCTTCGTCGTCACCTGGGTTTGCGTCGGGATGCAGCTCGCGGGCCCGCTGGCGGTACGCCTTCTTGATCTCCTCCGCCGATGCGTCGCGGCGCACGCCGAGGATCTCGTAGTAATCGGTCGGCACGGTCAACTTTCCGAGAGTCGATGGCTCAGCCGCCGGCTCACGAGGGCGACCGCGGCGAGGGCCTGGGGGTAGTTCATACGGGTGGGGCCGAGCACGCCGATCGAACCGGCCGGCTCGCCGTCGACCTCGTACGGAGCGACGACGAGCGAGCAGTCGGCGAGCGGTGCCATGCCGGTCTCGCTCCCGATCGCGACGCTCAACCCGCGGTCGAGCACGTCGCGCAACAAGGTGACGACCACGAGTTGCTGTTCGAGGATGCCGAGCACCCGCCGCACGGTCTCGACTGCATCGAAGGCCGCCGCCATACGGGCCGCGCCGCCGACGAACACGCTGTCGGAGTCGGCGCCCGGCTCGGCGACCATGGCCTCGAGGCAACAGCGGACGAGGTGGTCGACGTCCGGGTCCCCGGAGGGAACGACCGGCGGCAGGTCGCCCACGTTCCGCTCGGCGAGATGCGCCGCGAGGTGCACCTGCACACGGGCCAGCACCGCCTCGCTGATCGGCCCGTCGAACGCGATCGTGTGCTTGTCGATCTGGCCATTGGACAGCACCAGCACCAACACACCGACGTCGTCGGTGAGCGACACGAGCTGCACGGCCCGCACGCGGGCCGTCTCGTGGGTGGGCCCGACCACGACCGCTGCGTACTGGGTGAGGTCGGACAGCAGCCGCGACGTGTCGACCAGCATCTGCTCGAGCTCGCCGTGGCGGGTGTCGAAGAACTGACGGACCTGCATCGCGGCGAGGCGGTCGAGACGGGTCGGTCCACCGAGGTGGTCGACGAAGAAGCGGTAGCCCTTCTCGGTGGGCACCCGGCCGGCGCTGGTGTGGGGCTGGTGGAGGAAGCCCTCCTGCTCCAGCACCGTCATGTCGTTGCGGACGGTGGCCGACGACACCTTCACGCCGGGCGCGCGGGTCACGTGCCCGGACCCGACCGGCTGTGCGGTCTCGATGTACTCCTCGACCACCGCACGCAGGATGGCCGCTTTGCGTTCGTCGAGCATCGGTGCCCTCGTCGGCTGCGGACCCACGATCCCCACCGTGGGTTGGCACTCGATACTACCGAGTGCCAGGCGGAACGCCCGGCCTGGTCGGGGCCGAGCGGGCCGCGGTCACTCGTCGAGCTTCAAAGCCGAGATGAAGGCCTCCTGCGGCACTTCGACCCGCCCGATGGCCTTCATGCGCTTCTTGCCCTCTTTTTGGCGTTCGAGCAGTTTGCGCTTGCGGGTGATGTCGCCGCCGTAGCACTTGGACAGGACGTCTTTGCGCTTGGCCTTCACCGTCTGGCGGGAGATGATCCGCCCCCCGATCGCGGCTTGGATCGGCACGTCGAACATCTGGCGCGGGATCAGCTCACGCAGCTTCTCGGTCATGCGGCGGCCGTAGTCATCGGCCTTCTCGCGATGGACGATGGTCGAGAACGCGTCGACCGGCTCGCCGTTCAACAGCACGTCGACCTTGACGAGGTTCGACGCGGCATAGCCCGATGGCTCGTAGTCGAGGCTCGCGTAACCCTGGCTGCGCGACTTGAGCTGGTCGAAGAAGTCGGTCACCACCTCGGCCAACGGGAGCCGGTACACCAGCTCCATCCGTTCAGGCGACAGGTACTCGAGCTTTTGCAGCTCGCCGCGCCGAGCCTGGCACAGCTCCATGATCGTCCCCGTGTAGTCGGACGGCGTGAGCAGCGTGGCGTTCAGCCAGGGCTCCTCGATCTGTTCCACTTCCGCGGCTGGCGGCATGGCAGAGGGATTGTCGACCTCGACTTTGGAACCGTCGGTCTTGTGCACCACGTACTCGACCGATGGGGCGGTGGCGATCAGCGAGAGGTCGAACTCGCGCTCCAGGCGCTCGCGCACGATCTCCATGTGCAACAGGCCGAGGAACCCGCACCGGAAACCGAAGCCCAGCGCCCCGGAGGTCTCGGGCTCGTACGTGAAGCTCGAGTCGTTCAACCGCAGCTTCTCGAGGGCCTCGCGCAGGTCGCTGAACTCGTCGCCGTCGATCGGATACAGGCCGCAGAACACCATCGGCTTGGGGTCCTGGTAGCCCTCCAGCACCTCGCTGGCAGGCCGGGCTGCCTCGGTGACCGTCTCACCCGACCGGGCTTCGCCCACGTCCTTGATGCCCGCGATCAGGTAACCGGTCTCGCCAGGGCCGAGCTCGGCCACCGGTGTCGGCGCCGGGTTCCTCACCCCCACCTCGTCGGCCTCATGGCTGGTACCCGCCTGCATGAACCGGAGCCGCGCGCGGGTTCGCAACACGCCCTGCTTGACCCGCACCGACGACACGACGCCGCGGTACTGGTCGAAGTGCGAGTCGAAGATGAGCGCTTGGAGCGGCGCCGTCACGTCACCCACGGGAGGTGGGATCCGGTCGATGATCGCGTCGAGCAGCTCCGCCACGCCTTCGCCGGTCTTGGCGGAGATCCGCAAGATTTCCTCGGCCGGCAGGCCCAGGACCTGCTCGATCTCCTGGGCGCACCGATCGGGCTCCGCGGCCGGGAGGTCGACCTTGTTGAGGCAGGCGACGATCTCGAGGTCGTGCTCGAGCGCGAGATAGCAGTTGGCGAGCGTCTGGGCCTCGATGCCCTGCGACGCGTCAACCAGCAAGATCGCGCCCTCGCAGGCCGCCAACGACCGCGACACCTCGTAGCCGAAGTCGACGTGGCCGGGTGTGTCGATCAAGTTGAAGACGTGGCCCTTCCAGTCGAGCCGCACGGACTGGAGCTTGATCGTGATGCCGCGCTCGCGCTCCAGCTCCATCGTGTCGAGGTACTGGGCACGCATGTCGCGGGCATCCACGGCGCCACACAGCTCCAGCATGCGGTCCGACAACGTGGTCTTGCCGTGGTCGATGTGCGCCACGATGCAGAAGTCACGAAGCTTGTCGAGATCGTTCACAGGTCAGCTGCTTCAACGGTCGGCGCGGTTCGCGCGGCCAGCCGACGGTTCGGCCGGAGGTTCGATCGTAGTGCCGCCCACCCCGGCCCCGACTCCCCGGGCCTCACCCCTCGGTTGTGCCGGTGAGCACCTCGGCCGCTAACGTGATCCGGCTGTCCCGACCACCTACTTGTGAGCGACCGTGGCCAACATCCGTAGCCAGATCAAGCGAAACCGCCAGAACGAGGCCCGCCAGGCCCGCAACAAGGCCGTGCGCTCCGAGGTCAAGACCCGCACCAAGCGGGCGGTCGCTGCTGCCGACGAAGGCGCGGCCCAGGCCGCCGAGGCGCTGCGCCTGGCCGTCAAGCGCATCGACAAGGCCGCAGCCAAGGGCGTCATCCACAAGAACCAGGCCGCACGCCGCAAGAGCCGCCTGATGAAGCGGGTCAACACCGACTGACGCCGCCGAGGGCGCGGCCGTCCGAACGAACGGCGCCGCGCTCGAGTTCAGTTCGCTGTGGCGCCCGCCGCGGAATCCGCCGCCTCGAGTTCTGCGCGCTCGCGTGCTTGGGCCGCCCGCAACCGGTCGACCATCCCCCGCGACACCCAGTTGCGGCCGTCTTCGTCGGCCCACACCAGCATCGGCGGCAACACGACCAGCGCGGCCAGCAACGCCACGGCGACGTTCATGCCGACGACGATGCCGAACCCTCGCAACACGGGCATGGTCGATGTCGCCATCACCAACACGCCGGCGATCGCCGTCATGGCAGACACGAGGAAGGCCCGGCCGGTGCGAGCGGCCGTCACGTCGATGGCTGCCTTCGGCGCCAGCCCTCGTGCGCGCTCCTCCACGAACCGCAACAGGATCAGCGACGTGAACTCGGTGCACACGGCCACCACGAGCGGGCCGCCGACTGCCGTCATCGGGCTGAGCTTCAAGCTCAGCCCGAACGCGACGAGCGACGCGGTGCCGACCGCGATCAGTACCGGCACCAGCGACAGCAGTGACCGCACGATCGATCGCATCCGGACCGCGAGGAAGATGCCGACGAACGCGATCGACAGGTACGTCAACAGGATGCGGTTCGACTCGAGGTTTTCGAGCAGGCCGACGCCGACCACGGCCAGGCCAGAAGGCCGGGCTTCTGTCGCCGACGGCACCGCCAGCCTGGGGTCGTAGGGATGGCTCTTGGACAACGAGCGCACCTCGTCGACCGCACCTTTCACACGCTTGAGGTTCGGGGTCGAGGTGCGGAAGACGACATTGAGCGTGGCGAGATCGCTCGACACGAGCTGCCGCCGGAATTCCGGGGGCGTGACGCCATAGGCTGCCAGGACCGACGCGGCCTTCGGTGCCACATGCGAGGCGCCCGGGATGTCGTTGATGACGTCGGACACCACTTCGACGATCGAGTTCGCAGTGGCGAGCGTCTGGTCACGCGCCCCTGGGCCGTTGCGCTGGAGCTGGCTGGTGGTGAGATCGTCGATGTACTTCACGGTGGCGTCATTGAACGCCGACCCGCGGTCCACGTGCACGAACACGCCCATCTCGTTGCTGGAGCCCGTGCCGTCCTGCAAGGCGTGGATGTCCTTCACCACCTGTGAATGGGGGTTGACCCACTCGATCGGGTCGGTCTGCAGCACCAACCGGCCCTCCACGAGAATCCCACCGAAGAAGAGGAGCACGCTCACCACCGCGAACGGGATGGCGGCGCGGGCCGGCAGCTCGCCGAGCCAGACCACGATGCGTGACAGCCACTTGCCGCCGTACTCGTCGCGCTTGGTGGGCGACCGGTACTCGCGCATCCCCAGCGTCGCGAGCGGCATGACGATGCTGCACAGGCAGATCATGGCGATGCCGACGGCGAGCAAGAAGCCGAACTGGCGGATCATCGGCACTTTGGCGAACGTGAGCGCCGCGAACGCGAACACCGCGTCGAACGTGACCACCAGCAGCGCCGGGCACAAGTTCCGTGCGGTCTCCTGCACCGGTGTGCGATGCCGGGCGACCAGGACTTCCTCCTCGACGCGCGCGTGCATCTGGATCGCGTAGTCGATCCCGACACCCATCAAGGTGGGCAGACCGGCGATGGTGGCCAGCGTGAGCGGGATGTGCAGGTAGCCGGCGAGACCGAACGCCCACACGAGACCGACGAGGATCACGGCGAGGGGCAGCAGTCGCCATCGCACCCGGAACGCCACCAGCAACAGCACGACCATGATCGCCGCGGCCAGCGCGCCGAGCGTGAGCATGCCGCCCTTCAAGTAGTCGTTCAGGCTCTTCAGCAGCGACGGCGCGCCGGTCACCGTGGTCTCGACGCCTTGGAAATGCGCGTCGTGCACCGCCGCGGTCACGAACCGGACCGACTCGGATTGCTGGTCGATGGACTGATTCCCGTGCAAGCGCACGATCAGCAGCGCGTGGCTGCGATTCGGATAGAACGTGCGCTGCGCCAGCCGGACCTGGCCCTGGTTGTTGAACAACAAGAACTGCGCCCACGCCCGGTTGGTCAGCGGCGCGTGGAGGGTGGCCGGTGTCCAGGTCGACGCAGCCGGCAGGCGAGCCACCGTCTCTTGCGTGTCGGCGGCCCGGGCGGCCTGGCCTTTCGGGCTCGGGTCGGCGCTCTGCGCAGCCAGCAGGGCTGAACCCACCACCGACGTCGACACCGAGCCGAGATCGGGCGGGTGGTAGCCGTTGGTGGCGGCGGGCCCGCCGATGAGGGCGTTGGAGTACTCGAGGACTCTCGAGGGCGTGATGACGGTGAAGACGAGCCGCTTGCCGTCGGCAGAGGTCTGCAGGTGTTGTTCGAGGGAGTCGAACTTCGCGAGGTTCTCGGCCGTGAGCAACTCGCTCACGTCGTGGCCTTTCGGCATCGTGAACATGACTGCGACCGCTTGGCCGCCGAACAGGTCTTCGTAGCGGACGTCGTCCTTGTAGGCCTGATCGGACTTGTTCAAGTAGCTGTCGGTGCCGGTCTTGAAATGGAGTTGGGTGACGCCGAGACCCAACAGCAGCGTGACCAGCAACCCGCCGAGCGACACCAGCCCGGCGCGGCGACCCGACTGGTAGCCGAGCCAGGCCCAGAACTTCCGCACGGCAGCACCTCGGGGTCGGAGACGGGTCGCGGAGCCTATCGCCTCGCCGGCGAGCGCCTGGAGAGGCGCGCGAGCCGGGCGATGAGCACTTCGAGGACGAGCTCCGGGGGCCAGGCCTGCGCGCCGCGGAGGTCGAGATCTGCATCGGCCAGCAGCCCGATCGCGCGGGCCACGCCACCGTGCCCGAGCTGTTGCGTCTGGGCGAGCGCCTTCTTGGCGGGGAAGCTGGAGCCCTTCATCCCCAGCACGTCGGCGGCTTCCCGCTCGGTGCGGACGTCAGCACCGTCGAGGCGGAGCATGCGGCCGTAGTGGCCCTGCAGCGTGGCCATCAGTTGGAGTGAGTGGCGGTCCCCGGCGCCCAACATGCGGTGCAGCTTGTCGAGAGCCGTGGCGACGTCGCCCCGGTCGATGGCATCGGTCAGCTCCCATGGCGGTACCGCGCCTGCCTGGCCGAGGAGCGGTTCCACGTCGTCGACGCCGAGGTGTGCGCCCTCGCCGTGGACGGCGGCCAGCCGTTGCAGGAGGCCCGCCAGCTCGGACACGTCGTCGCCGAGCTGCTCGACCACGCGGGACTTGGCACGCGAGTCGAGCTCCACCGGCGCGCCCGCCAACTGCTCGTCGATCCAGTCGCTGCGGGCACGGCCGGCCGGTGCGTCGGTGGCGGTGACCGTGCCGCCCGCCGCCTTGAGCGCGTCGGCCAGGCGCTTGGGCACGGTCGCGAGCTGGGCTTGGTCGGGCCCCTTCTCCCAGACCAGCACGACGACCGAGGAGTCCAGCGGTGACTCCAGGTAGGCGACCAGCGGGGCGACGTCGTCGGCCTTCGAGAAGCGCGCCGCGTTGCGAGCCACGATCACCCGCCGCGCGGTCAGCAACGGCGGTGTGTTCGCCGCATCGACGACTTCGCCGAGCAGGTAGTCGGAGCCGGCAAGCTCCGTGACCGCCAGCGAACGATCGTCGCCGCCCACGAGCTCGTCGACGAGCGCGGTCACCGCAGCGGCCAACAAGACGGGGTCGGCGCCCCGCAGCACGTGGAGGGGCGGGGCGCTCAACGCGCGGCGCGGATGGCGTCGATCACCGCAGCCACCCGCCGCGCGGACCGCTCGGTGACCGGTTCCGCCACCACGAGCTCGGCCGCGCCCAACGCGGCCGCAGCCGCGACCTCGGGGACCGACCGCAATGCGTGTGGGCCGTCGCCCTCGGTCACTCCGGTCATGGCGGTGACGCTACACGGGCAGGTGCGACCCGGACCTCGAGGCGTGGAACCGCCTGCGTCGCGATCACGACGAGGCCACCGACCTGCCACCGATCACCGGCGGTCGCGCCGGTCGCGCCGCGGATCTCGTTGTCGCGAGGGGCCAGGACCGCTCCGATCGCCCACCGCGTTCGGAGCAGGGCGATGGTGCCAGCAGGACCGAGGCCGCCGGTGGGCGCGACCACGAGGTCGATCCGCCGGACACCGAGCCGATGCAGCGCATCGAACAGGTCGAGCGGGCGTGCGCCAGAGGTGAGGACCAGGACGGTCGCGCCAACTCGCCACACTTCGCCTCCGGCGATCCGCGACCGGGCCGGAGGGTGCGCGGTTCCCCACCACGGCACGGCGACGGCCACCAGCGCCAGCGCCGCCGCCACCGACCGAGCGGCGCCTCGCACACGCGTCCCCGCCCGACGCGCGACCGCCACGAGGACCGCTGCACCCGCGGCGAGTGCCACCTCGATCCGCCCGAAGTCGCCGAGCGGGAGCGCGGCGCACCAGCGAGCAATGACCGCGATCCACCCGACGAGCAGGCGGGTCGGGAACTGGAGCACCCCCGCGACCGGCCCACCGAGCAGCTGGGCCAGCAGGCCCGCCGGCAACCCCCAGACGAGGACGGCAGCCGCGGCAGGAGCGGCCAACACGTTCGCGGGTAGCGCCGCCACCGGCAGCCCACCGAACACGGACACCGCCAGCGGGGCCACCCCGATCTGTGCGGCCACCGTGGTGGCGGCGGCCAGCACCAGCGGGCGCGGGCCCGGCAGCACGTCGGCCAACGGTGGTCCGAGAAGGCAGATGCCGGCGGTGGCACCCACCGAGAGGCCGAATCCGACCTGGTGGACGAGGAACGGGTCGAGGAGCACCAGCCCTGCGACCGACAGCGCCAACAACCGCAGCGTGCTCGCACTCGTGCCCCGCGCCATCGCGACCGCGCCCAGGCCGGCCATCGCCACGGCCCGCAGCACCGACGGCTCGAAGCGGGTGAGGACGGCGAACGAGGACACCACTGCCCACACCGCGAGCCAGCGGTGCCGCAGGCCGACGCGCCGCAGCAACGGTCCGAGCAACGTCAGCAGGAACGCCACGTTCTCGCCCGAGACGACGAGCAGGTGGCCGAGGCCGGAGGCCCGCATGTCGGCGGCGACCTCGACCGGCTGCCCTCGGGCATCGCCGAGGAGGAACCCGCGATACAACGCCCGATCCCGCCCGGGCAGCCAGTCCGCCGCTCGTCCAACCGCGCGGTGGACCATGTTGGCGAGTCGCCACGGCAGCGCGGTCGAGCGCACACCGACCACCCGGTCGACCGACATCCGCCCCACCACGTGGCGGGCGTGCAGGTATGCGGAGGGCTTGGTCAGGGGCCGGATCCGACCCTCGACCATCAACCGGTCGCCAGCGAGATGACCCCGGACCGAGCCAGCGGCTGGGCCGCTCGCGGTGAGCGACAGGTGACGGCGACCTGCGCGGACCTCGACCTGGGCGCCGCCGGCCACGTCGATCGGATCGCCGACCAACGTGACCGTGCCGCGGTAGGCGGCCGGTGCGGGTGGTCGCATGCCGGCGACGGCACGGGCGCCGAGCGACGAGGCGAGGAACGCGGCCGCCAGCACCAAGAGCCACGGGCGGCGAAGCGCGAACGCGGCCCCGACACCGGCTGCGGACACGGCCAGTGGGAAGGGATGAGACCACCACGCGCCGACCGCCACCGCCGATGCCAACGCCACCGCCCCGAGATCCGACAGCGCGGCCCGCTCGACCACGCCGGGCAACCCGACTGGTGGCGGGCTCGGTGCACCGCCACCAGGCCGTTGCGCTCGGGTCCTAACATCGTCGGGTGCCATCATCGGGCCTCGAAGATCTCGATCGGGCCGTGCAGGCTCGGCGCCAGGCTCGCCGCCGCGGCGCCCGCGGCTCGGCGACGGCCGCTCCCCCGCCACCGTCGGTACCTGCACGCCCAGGCGCCCGCGTCACCCGCACGCCCTCCCCGGAAGCCCCGGCGGCGGGCGCGACCGGCCTCCGCCCTCAGGCCGCGCCGCGTATCGCGGGCCGCCGCCTGCCCCGCATCGAACCCAGTCAGATGCGCGTGTTCGGCGCGCCCCTCGCGCTCGCACCCGCGGCGTGCCTTGCGCTCATCGGGCTGCTGGTCTGGTCGGCGGCGCCAGCCGGCCACGCCGGGGCAACCCAAGATGCGGCGGCGTATCTGCTCGCCCTGTTCGCGCTTCCCACGCTGCTGTTGACCGGCTTGCCGTTCTACGGCGGCTCGGGTCGGGTGCTGCTCGCCGTGGTGACCAGCGCGATCGCCTGGCTCGCGCTGGGCGGCTGGGCCACTCGCCGCGCCCGCCGCGCGGCCGCACCGTCGTGGCGCGGTTACGCCGCCGAACTCGCCCCGATGGTGGCCGGCGTGTGGGCGGGGGTGATCGTGGGGCTGCTCGCGATGGTGTTGATCCTCAGCAGTTGAGCCACCCTCGGCTCGGCTGGCGAGCCGGGAACCTGCGCTCACCCGACCGTCACCAACGGTTGTAGCTGGGCGTACTTGGCGTCCCCGATGCCTCGGACGTCTTGTAGCTCGTCCACAGACCGGAACCCGCCGTGCTGGTCGCGGTACGCGATGATCGCCTGCGCCGTCGCAGGCCCCACGCCCGGCAGTTCCTCGAGGTCCTTCTCCGACGCTTGGTTCAAGTCGACTGGACCGCTGCTGGCCGACCCGTTGCCGCCCCCGCCCCCACTGCCGTCGCCGTCGGCCACCGGTGGTTCGGTCAGCTCGCCCCTGCGGGGCACCCATACCCGCTCGCCGTCGCGCAGCGGAGCCGCCAAGTTCAGGCGGTCGAGATCGGCGTCGGCGGTCGGACCGCCGGCGGCGGCCAAGGCGTCGGCCACGCGCGTTCCGTTGCCGAGGCGCCGCAAGCCGGGCAGGCGCACCGCGCCGGCGACGTGGACCACGACGCCGCCCTGCGGCACGGACGTGTTGCCCGCGGGAGCGACCGCCGCGGCGGAGCTGCCCGCAACCGAGGTCGACGCCCGCGGGAGCTGGGCCTCGACCGGAGCGGCGGGCGGCGCCGCCAGCATCCGCCATCCGACGACGGCTGCGACCACGAGGACCAGCCCCCCGATGGCCCACCGACCCCACCGCGCGGAACCGAGTGACGGCCAACGGACCTGGGACCAGCGGGCATCGGCAAGTCGCTCGAACACCGTGCGCAACGGCGGCGGGCGGCGTAGGTCGAGATCGTCGAGCACCTCATGCTCGGGGCGAGCGGGTGCAGGGGAGGTCGGCTGCTCCATGTCCCCTCCTCGGGGCGCGCGAAAGACGGCAAGAGGAGGGGAATCAGGTCATACGTTAGTGCGCCGGCCACCCGAACGGGCCGCGGCCACGAACGTGGTCAGGCCGGCAACGGTCAGAAGAGTTGCGAGGTGAGGCGCTTGCGCCAGACCGCGGTGCGCTCGTCGGCCGGACCCATCAACTCGAGGAGATCGACGAACTTCTGTCGGGCGTCATCGTCGGACCTCACCTGGGCCAGCAACGACTCGAGCTGCTGCTCGACGTCGGAAGGGATGTCGGCGATGCCCGCCCGGGCGAGCGCCGCCACGCGGCGGGTCTCGGAGTTCTCCGGGATCCGACCCAACAGCTCGAGCGCCTCCTCCGAGCGCCGCTCCTTCACGAGCAGCTCGGCGAGCCGCACGATGGCCTCTTCATGACCCGGATCGAGCTCGAGCACGTGACGCAACGACGACAGGTCGCCCGCCTCGAGCAACGCCTGGATCTCCGACTCGCTGGCCGTCGGCAGCAACCGCTCGACGAACTCGCGCACGGCCGGTTCGGGCTGCGCGCCGAGGAAGCCGTCGATCACCTTGCCGTCGCGGATCGCGTACACGGCCGGGATGCTCTGAACCTGGAACTGCTGGGAGATGCCCGGCGATTCGTCGACGTTGACCTTGACGAGGGCGACCTTGCCGCCAGTGGCCGCCACGACCGACTCGAGAATGGGGCCGAGCTGGCGGCACGGCCCGCACCACGGCGCCCACAGGTCGACCACGACCGGGGTGGTCATCGACCGCTGCAACACCTCCGCTTGGAAGGTGGCGTCGGTGACATCGATGGCGACGGTGTCCGTTGGCGTGTCCACGATCGTCAACGGTAGCGAGCAACCCGCCGAACGCCATGCCCTGCGACGAGGTGCCCGCTCTCGGGTCCGCTCTCGCCGGGCGGGGGCGGTAGGTTCCCGCCGATGAGCAACGAGCCGCACGAACCCTCCGATCCCGACGGCGTTCACGTCGACCGCGTCACCGCGTGGTTCGAGCAGCACGCGCAAGGGGTCGAGCCGCCGCTGACCTTCGATCTCGTCGCCGGCGGTCGCTCCAACATGACCTACAAGGTCACCGACGCGGCCGACCACGCCTGGGTGTTGCGGCGGCCGCCCCTCGGTCACGTCTTGGCCACCGCCCACGACATGGGCCGTGAGCACCGGATCATCTCGGCGCTCGGCCCGACCGACGTGCCGGTCCCGCCGGTGGTCGGGCTCTGCACCGACGAATCGGTCAACGACGCGCCGTTCTATGTGATGGAGTTCGTCGACGGCCTGGTGATCCGCAACCGTGCCGAGGCCGACGTGCTCACGGTCGCGGCGCGGGCTGCGGCAAGCCAGTCCATTGTCGAGGTCATGGCCCGCATCCACGCAGTCGACACCGACGCGGTGGGCCTCGGCGACCTCGGCCGCAAGGAGGCGTACATCGAGCGCCAACTCAAGCGCTGGCACTCCCAGTTCGAAGCATCGGCGGTGGCCGACCTGGAGCTCATCCACGATCTGCACGCTCGACTGTCGACCGACATCCCCACGCAGCAGGTGGCCGCGATCGTCCACGGCGACTACCGACTCGACAACTGCATGGTCGACACCTCCGGCCAGGTGATCGCGGTGCTCGACTGGGAGATCTGCACCCTCGGCGACCCGCTGGCCGACGTCGGGCTGTTGATGGTCTATTGGTCGGAGCAGGGCGACGCCTTCGCACCGTTGATGGACAGCGCCACGTCGACCGAAGGCTTCTGGTCCCGCCAGCAGATGCTCGACCGCTACGCGGAGGTGTCGAGCCTCGATCTCCGCCGCATCGACTACTACGTGGCGTTCGGCTACTGGAAGCTCGCGTGCATCCTCGCCGGCGTGTACACGAGGTGGGCAGGTGGCGCGATGGGCTCCGCCGGCGAAGGCGCCAGCCGCGACATCGAGGGGTTCAAGGGGCAGGTGCGGCTCCTGGCGGAAGCCTCGGCGAGCGCCCTCGACAAGAGTCGATGACCTCCCCGCGCCCGCTCCCCCTACCCTGGGGGGTGTTGTGAACCCGTTGTACGAACTGCACGACCGACCCGGTCTCGTGGAGCCACCGCTGCTGTTGGTGCTCGACGGTTGGATCGACGCGGGTGGTGCGGCGGCCGGCGCGCTGGCGACGGTGCTCAACGGGCTCGACACCCGCAGCATCGCCACCTTCGATACCGATGCACTGCTCGACTACCGGGCGCGGCGACCGACGCTCGAGCTGGTGGAGGGCGTCGCGCACGACTTGTCGTGGCAGCGGCTGGAGCTACGCCACGGGCTCGACCTCGATGGCCGCGACTTCCTGCTCCTGGTGGGCGCCGAGCCCGACCACGCCTGGAAGGCCTTCTGCGATCAGATGACCGACCTGGCGCTCGACCTCGACACCCGCATGGTGCTCGGCCTCGGCGCGTACCCGGCCCCTGCGCCGCACACCCGGCCGGTCGGATTGTCGTGCACCGCTTCGACACCGGGCCTCGTCGGCGCGTACCACTTCTTGCGCTACACGGTCGACGTCCCCGGGGGCGCGCAAGCGGCGGTCGAGCGGGCCTGCGCCGACGCCGGCATCCCCTCATGCGGGCTTTGGGCGCAAGTCCCCCACTACGTCGCGGGCATGCCGTACCCCGCCGCCAGCCTCGAGTTGATCGACGCGGTCCAGGCGGTGGCCGGCCTGCACCTCCCCAAAGGCGATCTCGCCCAGCAGTCGACTGAAGCCCGCGAGCGCATCGACGGGCTCGTCTCGGGCAACCCCCAGCACGAGGCCATGGTGCGGGCGCTCGAGCAGCAAGCCGAGCAGGCCGCCGCCGAAGGCAGCGACGGGACCCCGCTCAACCCGTCGGGCGGGCTGCCGTCCGGCGACGAGCTCGCGGCCGAGTTCGAGCGCTTCTTGCGTGAGCAGGGCGATTCCTGACCTCCCGACCTACTTGACCGACCGGTCAACTATGGTGCCGTCATGCGCGTAGACGGTGGTGTGGACCCAACGTTCGGTAAGGCCGGCCCGTCGGCCAAAGTGGCGGAAGAGCGTGGCTACGACGGCGTGTTCTCCGCCGAGACCAGCCACGACCCCTTCCTGTTGCTGATGGACGCGATCCGCGCCACCAGCACGATCGAGCTCGGCACCGGGATCGCTGTGGCCTTCTCCCGCAACCCGATGTCGATGGCCGTGTTGGCCAACGACCTCCAGCGCGAATCGCAGGGCCGCTTCATCCTCGGCCTCGGCTCGCAGGTGAAGGCCCACATCACCAAGCGCTTCTCGATGCCGTGGAGCCACCCGGCCGAGCGCATGCGCGAGTACATCCTCGCCATGCGAGCGATCTGGGACTGTTGGAACAACGACGTGAAGCTCGACTTCCGCGGCGACTTCTACACGCACACCCTGATGACGCCGTTCTTCAACCCGGGTCCCAATGAGTACGGACCCCCCAAGGTCTTCCTCGCCGGTGTCGGACAGCTCATGACCGAGGTGGCCGGAGAAGTGGCCGACGGCTTCTTGGCCCATGGCTTCACGACCGACTCGTACTTCAAGGCCGAGACCCTCCCGGCGCTGGAGCGAGGCCTCGCCAAGGCCGGCAGGCCGCTCGCCGACCTGGAGATCTCGATCCCCGCCTTCGTGGTCACCGGCACGACCGAAGAGGAGATGGCTGCCGCAGCTGTCGGCGTGCGGCGCCAGATCGCGTTCTACGGCTCGACGCCCAACTACCGACCCGTGCTGGAACACCACGGCTGGGGCGAGCTCCAGACCGAGCTCAACACCCTGTCGAAGAAGGGCGAGTGGGAGAAGATGGGCGAGCTGATCGACGACGACATCCTCCACGCCTTCGCCGTGGTGGCCGAGCCCGAGCAGCTCGCCGCGGGCATCGCGGAGCGCTACGCGGGCCTCGTCACCCGACTCAGCTTCTACGCGCCGTACAAGTCGGATCCCGAACGTTGGGCGGCCGTCACCAAGCAGCTCAAGGAGATCTGAGCAGCCACACCGGCGGCGTCGCCGCGACGGCTGCGGCTGGCCGCGGCCCTCGCTACGCGTGCACGAGCTCGAGCTCGCCGGCGAGCCAGCGGGTGCGGCACAGCGAGCGCTGCACCTTGCCGGAGCTGGTCTTCGGCAACGTGCCCGCACTCACCAGCACGACGTCCTTGGCCGACAGGCCGGCGGTGGCGCGCACTCGGGCGCTGATCGCCCGGCGGACCTCACGGGCGTCGGCCGCGTCGTCGAGCTTCACTTCGGCAACGACCACGATGTGCTGGCTGCCGCGGCCGCTGTCGGTGCCGAAAGCGATCACGTTGCCGGCGCGGACGGCCGGCACCTCACCTACCGCCCGCTCGATGTCCTGCGGGAACACGTTGCGGCCGCCCACGATGATCACGTCCTTGATGCGGCCGCAGATCACCAGCTCACCGTCGACGAGGTACGCGAGGTCGCCGGTTCGCATCCAGCCGTCGTGGAAGAGCTCGACGGTGGCGTCGGGTCGCTTGTAGTAGCCACTGGTCACCGAGGAGCCGCGGATCTCGAGCTCGCCCACCTCGCGCTCGCCGAGCGCCTGGCCGGATTCGGGATCGACGATGCGCATCTGGAGGCCCGGCACGGGCTGGCCGAGGCGTGCGAGCGGTCGAGCGGTCGGCGCAGCGGCTGCCACGGGCGCGGCGTAGCGCTCGGTCTCCAACACCCGCCCGTCGACGATGTCGACCCGCAGCCCACTCAGCGGCTCGGGGAACGCGCCGCCGATGCCGAGCTCTGCCATGCCGTAGGCCGGGAACACGCTGCCGGGCCGCAGACCGTGCCGCTCCCCCGCTGCCACCAGCGCGGCGACGTTGTCCGGATCGACCGGCTCTGCGCCGTTCAGGGCGATTCGAACGCAGGAGAGGTCGAGCGGTTCCATCCTGTTGAGCGCCCGGGCCGCGAGCACCCAGGAGAAGTTCGGCCCCGCCGTGACGGTGCCTCGATACGTGGCCAGCCACTCCATCCAGCGCCCCGGCGCAGCGGTGAAGTCCTGGGGTGCAGCGAGCACCAGCGGCGTGCCGGTGGTCATCGGGACGGTCAGCAGACCGACGAGACCCATGTCGTGGTAGAGGGGCAGCCAGGACACCAGCACGTCGTGGTCGGTGAGCTCGCCCGCCTGCACGATCGCGTCGAGGTTGGCGCACAAGGTGCGGTCGTGGATCATCACACCTTTCGGATCCGACGTGGAACCGCTGGTGAACTGCAGGATCACGAGACGCTCAGGGTCGTCGGCCACTGTCCGGTACGACGCTGCGTCGCCGCCGACCTCGTCGAGCCGCACCATCGGCGGGTCGCCTTCGACCGGTTCCACGAACGGCAGCAGCTGGTGGTCGATCAACAGCAGGTCGGTGTCGGCGCCCCGCATCCGGGCCCGGGTCTGGGCCACGAACTCCTCGATCGAAGCCATGCGCATCGGCAGCGGCAAGACGATCAACGTGGCGCCGGCCAGCCAGACGGCCTGGATGGCGGTGACCAGCTCCCGGCTGGTCGGCCCCAGGATCGCGACGTGGTCGTCGGGACGGATCCCGCGCGCTTGGAGCCCCGCCGCCGCAGCCTTGGCCTCCTCGTGCAGCTCCGCCCACGGCACCCGCTCCTCGGCACCCCCGGTCAACAAGACGATGTCGGCCGGACGGGTGGCGGCGTGGCGCAGGCGCGCGAGAAGAGAGGTCACGAGCGGTTCGACCGCTCGTCGGTCGAGCGTGTTACGGCCATGCGACGATTTTGACGAACTTTTCGTCCCTCCGCTGGCATGGTCGCGGTCAGATTCCGGCTTCGGGGCGTTCACGGCCGCCAAGTACCGTGAACCGCCATGGCCGAGCAGACGACTTCGTCCTCCAGCACACGCGACGACCATCCCGCACACCGCTACTCGGCCACGCTCGCCGCCACGATCGAGGCCAAGTGGCAGGACCGGTGGGAGGAGCGGGGCACGTTCGAGGCACCAAACCCTTCGGGCCTGCTCAGCGAGGGGATCGACCAGGTCCACGGCGCCGACAAGCTGTTCGTGCTCGACATGTTCCCGTACCCGTCCGGTGTCGGGCTCCACGTCGGGCACCCACTCGGCTACATCGGCACCGACGTGTACGCCCGCTACCAGCGCATGTGCGGCCGGAACGTGTTGCACGCGATGGGCTACGACGCGTTCGGGCTGCCGGCCGAGCAGTATGCCGTCCAGACCGGGACCCACCCGCGCGTCACCACCGAGCAGAACGTCGCCAACATGCGTCGCCAGATGCGGAGCCTCGGCCTGGGCCACGACCCCCGCCGGTCCGTGTTGACCACCGACCCCTCGTACTACCGGTGGACACAATGGATCTTCCTGCAGATCTTCAACAGCTGGTACGACACGGATGCCCACCGAGCGCGCCCGATCACCGAGCTGATCGCCGAGCTCGACGCGGGGAGCCGCCAACCGGGCCCCGGCACGAGCGCCGGGAACCGCCCGTGGGCCGAGCTCGACGAGAGCGAACGGCGTGCGGTCGTCAACGAGCACCGCTTGGCGTACTTGCACGAAGCGCCCGTCAACTGGTGCCCGGGTCTCGGCACGGTGCTCGCCAACGAGGAAGTCACCGCTGACGGGCGTTCCGAGCGCGGCAACTATCCCGTGTACCGGCGGCCGATGAAACAGTGGATGCTGCGGATCACGGCGTACGCCGACCGCCTGGTCGACGACCTCGACCTGCTCGACTGGAGCGAGTCGATCAAGCTGATGCAGCGCAACTGGATCGGTCGATCGACCGGCGCCCAGGTCGCCTTCCCCGTCGAGGTCGGGCCCCCGATCGAGGTCTTCACCACTCGACCCGACACGCTGTTCGGCGCCACGTACATGGTGCTCGCGCCCGAGCATTCTGCCATCGACTCGCTGATCGCCGCGGCCTGGGCCGACGACGTGGACCCACGCTGGACCGGCGGCGCTGCCGACCCGGCCGCCGCGGTGCGCGCCTATCAGGAGCAGACCAGCCGCCGGTCCGACCTCGACCGCCAGACCGAAGGGCGGGACAAGACCGGCGTGTTCACCGGGTCTCACGCCACCAACCCGGTCACGGGACAGCCGGTGCCGGTGTTCGTCGCCGACTACGTGCTGATGGGTTACGGCACCGGAGCCATCATGGCGGTGCCCGCCCACGACCAGCGCGACTTCGAGTTCGCCCAGGCGTTCGGCCTGCCCGTGGTCGAGGTGGTCACGCCGAGCAAGGCCTGGGTCGACCAGCACGGGATCGCGGCCGGCACCCCGGCCGGCCAGTGGCCCGAAGCGTTCGTCGGCGACGGCGTGGCAGTCAACTCCCACAACGACGACGTGTCGATCGACGGCCTGCGCGTCGAGGAAGCGAAAGCCCAGATCACCTCGTGGCTGGAGTCGGCGGGCATCGGCCACGGCACCGTGCAGTACAAGCTGCGCGACTGGCTGTTCAGCCGCCAGCGCTACTGGGGCGAGCCGTTCCCCATCGTGTACGGCGACGACGGTCTGCCGCAGGCGGTACCCGAAGCGGAGCTACCGGTGCTGCTGCCGGAGATCGACGACTTCAGCCCCCGCACGTCGGATCGGGAGGACTCCGAACCCGAGCCACCGTTGGGCCGCGTCGAAGGGTGGGCCACCGTGACGCTCGACTTGGGCGACGGGCCACGCCCGTACCGCCGCGAGCTGAACACGATGCCGCAGTGGGCCGGTTCGTGCTGGTACGAGCTGCGCTACCTCGACCCCACCAACGAGCAGGCGTTCGTCGACGCCGACGTCGAGCGCTACTGGATGGGCCCGCAGTCCGAAGGCGACTGCGGCGGGGTGGACCTGTACGTCGGTGGGGCCGAGCACGCCGTGCTCCACCTGCTCTACGCACGCTTCTGGCACAAGGTCCTCTTCGACCTCGGCCACGTGTCGTCGTGCGAGCCGTTCCGGCGCCTCTACAACCAGGGAATGGTGCAGGCGTGGGCGTTCACCGACGAGCGCGGCGTCTACGTCGAGGCGTCGGAGGTCACCGGGGCCGACGGCACCTGGACCCACGACGGCAAGCCGGTCACCCGCGAGTACGGGAAGATGGGCAAGTCGCTGAAGAACGCCGTCACGCCCGACGAGATGTTCGAACGGTACGGCGCCGACACACTCCGGCTGTACGAGATGTTCACCGGACCGCTCGACCAGAGCAGGCCATGGGACACGACGGCCGTCGTCGGCATGTACCGCCAGCTGCAGCGCATCTGGCGTCTGCTGGTCGACGAGGACACCGGCGAAGTCCACGTCTCCGACGACGAACCGGACGTCGAGACACAGCGGATCGTGCACCGCACGATCGCGGCGGTGCGCGACGGCATGGAGACCCTGCGGTTCAACACGTCGATCGCCCGCATCACCGAGCTGACCAACCATCTCACCGCCCGCGATCAGGGCGGACCGGTGGCGCGGGGCGCGGCGGAGCCGCTGGTGCTGTTGCTGGCTCCCCTGGCGCCACACATCGCCGAGGAACTGTGGGAACGGCTCGGCCACCCGGACTCGCTGGCGCGCACGCCGTTCCCCGTGGCCGACGCGGCGCTGCTGGTCGACGACACGATCGAGTTGCCCGTGCAAGTGAACGGCAAGGTGCGGGGGCACATCGAGGTGGCCACCGACGCCGACGAGCAGGCGCTCGAAGCGGCAGCTCGCGCCGACGCGAAAGTGGCCGCCGCGCTCGATGGCGCCACCGTGCGCAAGGTCATCGTCGTGCCCGGTCGGATGGTCAACTTCGTGGTCGGCTGACCGCCCGCGCAGGCGTCGCGTCGTTTCCGGACGCCAGCCCCGCGCTGCTACGATGACGTCTCCATCTCGGGGCTATAGCTCAGTTGGTAGAGCGCTTCCATGGCATGGAAGAGGTCAGGAGTTCGATTCTCCTTAGCTCCACAGCACCCCGTCGCCGGCGCCGGATCGCGGGTCACCCATCGGGCGGGCAGGCGGGCGCACCCAGGGCGCGAAGCGCTCGCTCCACGTCGACCGCGCCGCTCACCGCGACTTGCGGCATCGGGCCGAGTTCGGCGACGAGTTGGGTGAAACCGAGCAGCTCGGAGTGCATGACGCCGACATCGAGGCCGTCCATCTGAATCGCAGGGTCGTAAAGGAACTGCGGGGCCGCGATCACACCGACGGTCGGCAGCAAGTGCCGTTCGAACGGCGTTCCCTCGCCACCGAACGAGCAGTGGAGGGGGACGGTCGCGCCCGGTGCGTCGGAGCCTTGGAGCACGATCGTGCGGTTCATGCCGTACTTGCGGACCACTTGGTCGACGGCGCCCACGAGGTTGACGCTCGGCGTCACACCGATGAACTGCACCGAGCGCCGACCCGTGTCCTTCAGCTCGGCACCCGGCCCACCGTCGGTGCGGGGAACGGGCTCGAAGTCACGCGCCCCGAGGTGCTCGAGTACCACCACCGACGACACCGTGCCCTGGTCGTACTCCCGATCGAGTTGCTGGGCGAGCTGCTCGGCACCGCCGTCACGATCGGCCGGGTTGGCGACCCGCTGGTAGAAGTGCGCTGTTGAGAACGCGAACTGGATGGTGCGGGGACGGCACGCCATAGGGAGGGCGGCGAAGTAGCGGGCCATGGCGATCATGGCGATCGGGCCGTTGTCCTCGACCGCGTTGGTGCCGTCGGTGTGGCTGTCGACCACGATGCGCTGCGCGCTCCTGCCCGGCAGGACCGCCTCGATCGACGGGGTCGTGGCATCGTCGAACGACGCGACGTCGGAGATCTCGGCGGTCGCCGGCTTCCCGGACGCGATGGCGTCCCGCAGCTGCTTGCCCTGGTCCGAGCCGACGAAGACGCCCGGCACGCCCCACGCCTCACCCTCGTACGGCTCGTAGTGGCCGATGATCTGGCGCAGCGGACGGTCCTTCACAAAGATGATCCCGACGGCGCCGGCGGTCGCCGCCGCGCGCAGGTCGGTGACGCGCGGCGAGTAGTTGATGAAGTCGCCGTAGAAGTTCTGGGTCGGATCGATCGTGTGGCCCGGGTCGTAGGTCTCCCAGCTGACGATCGGCAACAGGAAGTCGTAGTTGGGCACGCTGCCGGCCGGTGCCGGACGCACGACGATCCGGCCCGACGCGTTGGCGTGGCTGATCGGTTGGCTGTCGTCGAGGTAGACGAGCGGGGCCGCGACCCCATCAGAGCCCGTGGGCTTCGAGTACGGGATCGCATCCGCGATCGGCACGCGCTGGTGCTGGCCGCCCACGTCGAGGGTGAGCGCGGCTGACTGCGAGGTCCAGCGGTGGATGCGGTAGTCGAGGTCGTGCACCCGCAAGCCGGGGATCGTGCGGAGCTGCTGGCGGATCCAGGCGATGTAGCGATCGTGCGCCGCGCTGCCCGTGGGTCGGGCGCCCAGCGAGGCCAGGAACTCCTCGCTGTGGCGAAGCTCGGCCACCGTGGGCAGCGCAGCGGGGTCCGGAACAACCGGGCAGCCGGCCGCCCGCACGGCCGCGGGCGTGGCCGACCGAGACCTGCGAGGCGCCGCTGCGGGTACCGTCACCGACACGAGCGCGACCAGCGCGACGGCGAGACGCCTCACGACGCAGCCGCAGCAGCGATTGGATGCCTCCCCCAGGCCACGGGCGATGTCTAGCGCGTGCCACCGGCGCGCGGGGAGCCCGACGAGTGGCCCCCGGCGCCATGCAAGAAGTCCTCGAAGCTGAACAGGCGACACGACTGCGTGCCGGTGCCGAGCAGACGACCGTCGCGCGACCACAGCCGCACGTGGCCATGGCCATAGCCACCGACCGCCTGTTCAGCATCGAGCTCGAGGAGCACCCAATCGGTGTCGATCGGCTCCCCCACCCGCAAGGAATTGTCGAGGCTGGTGCCCGCGCCTTCCACCCCACCAGCGCGACACACCGCGATCGGCACCATGTCGGCGAGGAACCCGAGCACGGCAGGTGTCATCGTCGTGCCGGCGAACTCGCCGGTGAGCCTCGCCCACAACGCCATGTGGCCCGGGCGATCAGCCGATGTGTCCATGATGTGGGCCTCGCGGTGCTCGCTGACGAGGTGGTGGCCGACGGCCGGTGGTGTGCCAAACACCGCCGCGTGCTCGCCGGCATCGTCCCGCCGGGCCGGCCCGCCCCACGGGCGCGACTCCTCCGGCGGCGCCACTCTCGGCATGGTCTGCCCTCTGGCCTCGATGCCGTCCGGCTGCGGTGTTGCCGTCGCACCCACCGCGCTGAACACGATCCGGCCGCCGGTCGTGGCGGTCACCTGTACCTGGTCGACGGATCGACCCGATGCCACCACCGACGCGTCGACGCGGATGCGCTCGTTCATCGCTGCGGCACCCACGAGCTGGGTGCACGACCACAGCGCCACCCGACCGGTCACCGCTTCGGACGCCGCCAGCGCGGCGGCGAGGGCGGCACCCCCGTAGAAGCGCCCGTCGGTGCGGCACAAGTGCGGGACGACCTCGAACGACAGGACCGCGGGGTCGTCGCCATCAGCCACGAGGCCGAGCAGGCGGCGATCGAGCGGACGCAGTTGGTCGACGAGTGCGGGAGCGCCTTGGGCCATGGATCCATCCTCGCAGCCCGGTGGCTGGCTCCCGCTACGCCCGGACGTGGAGCGGGTCGGCGGCACGCCGCCACGCGGCGCGCCGCGACGGTGCCGGCCCGTGTACCGTCCGCCATGCGTGAGGTCTGGCGAACCACGCACGGCCGGCGCAGGAAGGACACACCCATGGAACACCGCCGCCTCGGGACCACCGGCCTCCACGTCAGCTCGCTCTGCCTCGGCGCCATGATGTTCGGCGCGTGGGGCAACCCCGACCACGACGACTCGCTGCGGATCATCGACCAGGCGATCGACGCGGGCGTCAACTTCATCGACACCGCCGACGTGTACTCGGCCGGCGAGTCGGAAGAGATCGTCGGCAAGGCGATCGCGGGGCGCCGCGACGACCTCGTGATCGCGACGAAGGTCCACTTCCCGGCGAGCGCCAACCCCCTGCACGCCGGCAACTCGCGGCGCTGGATCATCCAGGAGTGCGAGAACAGCCTGCGGCGGCTCGGCACCGACTACATCGACCTGTACCAGATCCACCGCCCCGATCCCTCTACCGACGTCGACGAGACGTTGGGCGCGCTCTCCGACCTCGTTCACCAGGGAAAGGTCCGCTACCTGGGCTCGTCGACGTTCCCGCCCTCGGCCATCGTCGAGGCCCAGTGGACTGCGGAGCGACGGCACCGTGAGCGCTTCGTCTGCGAGCAGCCGCCGTACTCGATCCTCGTGCGCGGCATCGAGGCCGATGTCCTGCCGACGTGCGCGCGCTACGGCATGGGCGTCATCCCTTGGAGCCCGCTCGCCGGCGGCTGGCTGTCGGGCAAGTGGCGCAAGGGCGCGAGCGAGCTGACGAGTCGGCGGGCGCAGCGCCTACCGGGCCGTTACGACCTCTCGCTCCCTGCCAACCAGGCGAAGCTCGAGGCGGCCGACGCGCTGGCCACGCTCGCCGAGGAGTCGGGTATGACGCTCATCCACCTCGCGCTCGCGTTCGTTCTCCAGCATCCCGCGGTCACCGCCGCGATCATCGGGCCGCGCACCGCGGAGCACCTCGAGAGCCAGCTCGGCGCCGCCGACGTGACGCTCACCGCCGACATCCTCGACCGCATCGACGAGATCGTCCCGCCGGGCACCACGTTCAGCTGGGACGACGCCGGCTACCTGCCGCCGTCGCTTGCGTTCGCCGGCGCTCGCCGGCGCACCGCTCGCTGATGGCGCGGCTCCGCGCGCTGTCGCGCGACGTCACGGGTCGGGTCGCGATCATCACCGGTGCTGCGTCGGGCATGGGCCGTGCCACCGCCGAGCTGTTCGCCGACGAGGGCATGGCCGTGGCGGTGACCGACACGGCGGACCCCACCCCCGTCGTCGACGCGATCGTCGCCGCCGGTGGCACCGCGGCGGGCTGGCAACTCGACGTCAGTGACCCTGAAGCAATCGAGTCCGTGGTCGCGGAAGTGATCGGCCGCTTCGGGAAGCTCGACATCTTGGTGAACAACGCCGGCATCTCCGTGCCGGCGCCCATCGACCACGAGGGATGGGACGACGCATGGGATCGCACGATCGCGGTGAACCTCACCGGTGAAGCCCGCATGATCCGCGCCTGCCTGCCCCACCTCCGCGAGTCCGATGCCGGCCGCATCGTCAACATCGCGAGCACCGAAGGGCTCGGCGCGACCGCGTATCTGTCGCCTTACACCGCCGCGAAGCACGGCGTCGTCGGGCTCACCCGGAGCCTGGCGATGGAGCTCGGGCCGGCGGGCATCACCGTCAACTGCATCTGCCCCGGCCCGATCCGCACCGCCATGACCGCACCGATCCCCGACGAGGCGAAGGAGAAGTTCGCCCGCCGCCGCGTGCCCATGCGGCGCTACGGCGATCCGGAGGAAGTCGCGCAGATGACGTTGTCGCTGTGCCTGCCCGCAGCTTCGTACTGCCACGGCGCGATCATCCCGGTCGACGGCGGGCTGACGGTGCAGAACACCTGATCGCGGACGCCCGGCACGACCCGGCGGCCGTGTGCCGCAGGCACGGCGCCGAACGGGGTCAGCGGGTGGGGTCGAGCAGGACCTTCAGCACCCCGTCGCGACGCTGATCGAACAACTCGTAGGCGGCCGCCGCTTCGCTCAACCCCATGTGGTGGGTGAAGACCGATTCGGGGTGGAGGCGGCCCGTGGCCACCAGCGGGATCAACGCCTCCCACGTCGAGGGGATCGACGCCAGCGTCACCCGCACCGTGAGGCTGCGCATCAGCGCGATCGGCATAGGGATCGGGAGGGCGAAGTTCATGTTGGCCCCGATGATCGAGACGGTGCCGCCGGGCGCCGCACACCAGATCGCATCGGCGATGGTGGCGTCGGCGCCCACGGCCTCGATCACCGACGACGCGCCACGTCCGCCCGTGAGCTGCGCCACCTGGGCGATGGTGTCGCCGTTGGTCACGTCGACCGGTTCGGCGCCGAGCGCGGCGGCCCGCTCCAGGCGGTCCGGCACCCGGTCGATGGCCAGGATGCGGGCGGGCCCGTGGAGCTGCGCGCACTGAAGGGCAAAAACCCCCACCGGCCCCAAGCCGATGACGGCCACCGTCGAGCCCGGCGTGATGTCGGCCCGCAAGGCGCCCAGGTAGCCCGTCGGCAAGATGTCGGTGAGCAGCACCGACTGCTCGACCGAGATGCCGTCGGGGATCGGCAGCGCGAACGCGTCGGCGGCAGGGACGGCGGCGAACTCCGCCTGGCCCCCGTCGAGGTCGGTGCTCGTGCCGAAGATCCGGGGCGCGACCGCGCAGCGCACCGGGTCGCGACCCAGGCAGGCCGGGCAGCGCCCGCACCCCACCACGCCCGACACCAGCACCCTGTCGCCGGTCCGCAACCGGTACACCTCCGGCCCGGACTCCACCACCGTCCCGACGAACTCATGCCCGAGATGGACGTGCGCGCCGCCCATCGCGCCGTGGTAGAGGTGCAGGTCGGAGCCGCAGATGGCGGTGTGCTCGACTTGCACGATCACGCCGTCGGGTCCGGGCAGCACCGGATCCGGCACCTGCTCCACGTCGACCTGTCGCTCACCGGTCAGCACCACTGCACGCATGGGCGCAGTTCAGCAGATGAAGCGCCGCAATGGCTCCCTTCCCAACCCGTTCGTCACTCCGGGTCGTCAGGCGCGGACGAGCTTGTCGGTGAGCAGCCGCACCATGTCCGGCAGCGTGCCGCTCGCGGGGAACAACGGGTCGGCGATCCCCTGTTGGCGGGCGGCTTCGGCGCAGACCGAGCCCACGCACGCGGCGACCATGCCGGACGTGAAGCCGTAACGGAGCCGCTCGGCCTCCCCGAGCTCGCCGGCCAGCGCGAACAAGTTGTCGACCGCCGGCACGCTGGTGAAGGTCACGGCGTCGAGCTCGCCCGTGCATCCCTGGCGCACCAACTCATAGGCAGTGTCACGATCCGCTGGCAGCTCCCACCGGTACACCTCGAGCTCGACCACGGTCGCGCCCCGTGCCCGCAGCCAGTCGACCAGCGGCGCGTCCGTGGCGCCGCTGCGCTGGACGACGACACGGCGACCCTCGAGCGACCGGTCCGCCAGCACGGCGCGCAGCGACCCCAACCGACCGTCGGGAGAGGTGACGGACACCAACCCGGTCCGTCGCCGCAACGCCGATGCGGCCTTCGCCCCACGCGCCAGCGCGCCGGCGCCTTGGAGCGCGTCTCGGACCTGATCGGCGAGACCCCACTCCTGCGCCGCCTCGAACCAGGACGTGACGCCCACTCCCGTGTCCACGACCACGACGTCGGGCGGATCGCGGACGATGGATTCGGTGGCGGCGCGCAGCTCCGGTGCCTGGGTCAGCGAGCGGCTCGCCAGCGTGGGCCCTTCGACGACGGTGGCGCCTCGCGCCTCGAGCAGGCGCCGCTGCGTGTCGCGCCGGCGGTCCGCGGTGACGCCGACGCGCCGGCCGGCGAGCGGGCCGCTCATCGGCTCGGTTCCGCCGCGCCACGCCGCTCGTGGGAAGCACTGGCCATGTCGGCTCGTCCGCTCAGGTACCCGCGGCCCAGTCGAGCGTGGGCACATCGCGCCACAGTCGCTCCAGGTCGTAGTAGCGCCGGGCTTCCTCGAGGAACACGTGCACGACGAAGTCGCCGTAGTCCATCAGCACCCAGCGCAGGTCGTCGAGCCCTTCGACCCGCAGCGGGCGAGGACCACCTGCTCCCGCGACCTGCTGCTCGATCTCCTCGGCCAGCGTGCGCACCAGACGGTCGTTCGGCGCGGAGGTGATCACGAACCAGCCGGTGATCGACAGCACGTCGCCGACGTCGAGCACCACGATGTCCGCGCCCTTCTTCGCGTCGGCCGCGCGCGCGGCAACGCCGACCCAGTCACGGACCTCGTCGTGTTCGTGGATCGGCGTGGGCGGGCTCATGAGTTGCTTCCGGTGTCGCTGGTGAGGGCAGCCGGGGGCCGGTCGAGCAGATCGTGGCCGAGCACGATCGTGACCTCACCCGGGTCCGAGACGGTGTCGTCGATGACCAGCTTGCCAGCGCCGAGCGCCGCTCGGAGCACCTTGACCCTGTCGAGGAGCGACCGGTCGCCGTAACGGATCTCGGTGATCTCGAGCCCGCTGTTCGGTGAGGTGCCCTCGAGGCCCACCTGACCACCGCCGATCACGAGGCGCTGGACGATCGAACGCGGGATCCCACCGCTGTCGACACCGTTCAACAGCCGCACCATCAGGCGGTCGTCGGTCGACGCCTGCGGGAACGGCACCACGAGTGCCAGCCGCCGGCCCGCGGCCTGGCTGTCGACGCGGTACACGCGGGTCGATCCGCCGTCCAGGGGGTTCGGCGGGCTCATCTCGGCCTTCACCGGGAACGGCGCGAAGTCGACCGTGCCGCGGGCGAAGGCCGACAGGTAGCGACCGAGGCCGGCATCGGGCTCACCTGCGATCACCGCGTCACCCCGTTGGCGGACCAAGTCCGCCCATGCAGCCCAGAACGCTTGCTGGCGGGCGGCGACGTCTCCCGGCGCAGCGCTGCCTTCATCGAGGTAGGCCAGCGCCCGTGTCGCATCGAGCTGCGAGACGCCTTGGGGGAACGACACGCCGCCGGCGCTGAACGCCGCGGGGCTGGAGACGGCCAGGTTGCCCACCGGCTCGAAGTACTGCTGCATCGCCGCGGGATCGAGGACGATCGTGTCGCTGAAGGTGAGCCCTAGGATCTGGCTCGCCGACCGGACGAAGGCCGCCATGCCCTGTCGCACGAACGCAGTGCGCAGTCGGTCGATGCCATACGCCTGGCGCGGTACCAGCGTGTCGAGCGGCACGAACGTGACCGACCCGCCCGTCGTGCCGTGGTCGAGGGTGAACAGCGCCACGGAGGTCGGCGTCCCGCCCGCGTCGGTGGTCACGACCAGGGCGGTGGCGGTGTACGGCACGAGGTGGTCGCCGCCTCCGAGCAGACCCGAGCTGTTCGATCGCGTCACACCCGTGCGACTGTGCTGCACCCACTGCCAGCCGATCCAGGTGAGCGCGGGCACCGCAACGGTGAGCACCAGCACGGCGGCGGCGAACGCGGCAGCCCGCATCCCGAACCGCGACCGACGACGCGGCTTCGGCCACGCCGCGACAGCCGATTCGGCGACGTCGTCGCCAGTGGGCTCGGGGGCCTCGGCCGGTTCGTCGTCTTCGCCGGAAGAGCCGGCGGACCCGGCGCCGGAAGGGCCGGCGGACCCGGCGCCGACCACCGGGACGAAGTCAAAGGCAGGGATTCCCTCCTCCTCGGCGACCGTGCCGCCCGGGAACGTCTCCGGTTCGGCCACGTCATCGACCCACTCGGCCTCGTCGATCCATTCCTCGTCGCGCCAGGCGTCGGCTGTCCACGACGCGTCGACAGGGGCCGCTTCCCCGCCGTGCTCGGCGGTGTCTGGCGAGGGCCAGGCGATGGGCGCCGGAGCGGGGCTTTCCGCCGCCGTCGGCTCGGGCCGTTCCCGGCTGTCCACCCCCCGGGGCGTGACCCGGACCCGGAGGTGGGCCCGTGAGGAGGCCGACCCGACAGCGCCTGCGGCCACATCGTCGACCGAACCCGCTCCTCCCTCGGCTGGCGCCGACCCCGGCGGACGCCGACCGCGGGCGACCAACCGTCCTGACACCCGTCGGGGAGGTGGTTCGCCGTCAGGAGCCATCGGAACGACGATAGAGGCCGAGGCTGGCAATCGAAGCGATGACCGAGGGGGTGAGCAGGTAGTCGAGCGGGCGGCCGTCGCGCACCCGGGCTCGCAGGTCGGTGCTCGACACCTCGAGGCGAGGCACTTCGACCCTCGTCCATCGAAAGCCGTCCGGAAGCGACCGGGTGGGCGGTTCGCCCGGACGGTCGACGACCACCACCGACGACAACTCCGCCACTCGCTCGGCGCGCTCCCACGTGTGCAGCCCCGCGGCGGCATCGCTGCCGAGTATCACGAACAGCTCCCGCTCGGGGTCCTCGCGGTGCAGGGCTTCGAGCGTGTCGGCCGTGTAGGAGTCACCGCCCCGGTCGATCTCGATAGGTGACGCTTCGAGGCCGGCGACGTCACCGACGGCTGCCTCCACCATGGCGAGGCGAGCAGGTCCCGGCGTGATCTCGCGGGTCCCCGTCTTCTGCCAGGGCTCGTTGGCCACGACGAGCAGGACACGTTGGAGTTGCAGCTCGTGACGGACGTTGACGGCCGTCACCAAATGGCCCACGTGGGGCGGGTCGAACGTCCCCCCGAAGATCCCGAGGCGTTCCCCGGGTCGCGTCACTCGGTGCGGTAGACGCCGGTGGTCACCCCGACGTCGGCATAGGTCCAGTCGGTGCGCTTGAGCTCCCAGTGCTCGTCGATGTCGGCCACGCCACCCACGACGTCTTTCAGCTTGGGCACCGGGATGCCGCGGATCGCGACGTGTTGGGTGTCGACCGCGTCGAGGAAGTCCTGCGGGAAAGTTCGCAGCAGGCTCGAGATCACGATCTGCTCCTGTTGCGGCAAGAAGCACCGGTTGGAGTCCGTGACCCGCAGCAGCCGGCTGCCGATGGAGTCGATCGTGCGCATGCTTCCCTTGCCGTCGATGATCGACTCGATCATCTCGGTGATCGCCATCGTGCCGGTCTTGCAGGCGTTGCACTGACCGCACGACTCGACCGACAAGAAGCGGGAGCACAAGTGGGCCAGCTCCACCGCGCTGGTGGTGTCGTCGTAGATCATGAACCCGCACGATCCGATGCCCGAGCCAGCGGCACGGAACGAGTCGAACCCGAGCGGCACGTCGAGGAACTCCTCGGTCATCACCGGGTTCGAGATCCCCGACAACATCGCCTTGAAGTTGCGGCCGTTGGCCATGCCGCCGCACGGCCCGTCGAGCAGCTCGCGCAGGGTGGAGCCCATGTCGACTTCCTCGACGATCTGGCGGGTGGTGTCGCCCACGATCGTGATCACTGCATGGCCGGGCGTGTCGTCGGTGCCCATCGAACGGAACCAGTCGGCGCCTTCGCGCAGGATGTGGCAGGCCGTGGAGTACGTCTCGATGTTGTTGACGAGCGTCGGGCTCGCCAGCCCGGATCCAGCCGCCGGGAGCGAGTACACGTCGTCGGACAGGGCCTCGACGAGCTCCTCGGGTGGCAGCGCCGACCAGTCGAAGGTGGGCGTCGTGGCGAAGATGCCCTGGATGTACGGCGGCACGAGGCGCGGCGTGGGCGCCTCGCCCATGACGGCCTGGAGCAGGGCGGTTTCTTCGCCGAAGAGGTAGGCGTCGGGACCGGGCACGAGCTGCAGCCGCACCTCGCCCGCCAGACCGGCTGCCTCCATGTCCTGCAACGCCTGGAGCAACAGCTCCGTGTGCTCGGTGTAGCGGGCCTTCATTCCGATGAAGCCGGCCCGGGCGCCGAGCGCGAACGCTGCGATCGCCATGCCCTCGATCAGCTGATAGGGGTTGGCACGCAGCAGGGTCCGGTCCTTGAAGGTGCCCGGCTCTCCCTCCGAGCCGTTGCAGACGATGTAGCACTGGTCACCGTGCGCCGCCTCGCGCAACGAGCGCCACTTGATGCCGGTGGGGAACCCGGCCCCACCCCGGCCCCGGAGCTTGGCGTCGAGGATCTCCGAGATGGTGGCATCGGGACCGAGCTCATACGCTCTGGCCAGGCCTTTTCCGCCGCCGCGGGCCACCCAGTCGGTGACCGACGTCACCGGCGTTTCAGGAAGCAAATAGGGCTCGATCACGGTTGCACCCTAGCGATCCGGTAAGTCCCGCACGAAGCACGGCAGGTGTGCCGAGGCGGGAATGGTTCGAGACACGTCGCGGTTTGAGGGAGTGCAATGAGTGACTCAGTCGGCCAGTACCTCAACGAGATCGGCCTCGTGCCGCTGCTCACCGCTCAAGAGGAGCGCGAGCTCGCACAGGTGATCGAGGCCGGGCACGAAGCCCGTGAGAAGCTGGCATCGGGGGAGACGTCGGTGGAGCTGCGCCGCGCCGATCGGGCGGCGGCCAAGGCCAAAGACCGCTTCATCCGGTCGAATCTCCGCCTGGTGGTCAGCATCGCCCGCCGGTACCCGCTCCCGCCGGGCATGGAGCTGCTCGACCTCATCCAGGAGGGCAACATCGGCCTCGAGCACGCGGTCGACAAGTTCGACTGGCGCAAGGGCTTCAAGTTCTCGACGTACGCCACGTTCTGGATCCGCCAAGCGATCGGGCGTGCCCTCGACCAGAAGGCCAGCTTGGTGCGGCTCCCGGGCGACCGGTCGGCGGCGCTCCGCGCGGCCCTCCGTCAGGTCGCCGGCGACGGCGACGAGCTCGACGCCGAGAACGCGTGGCTGCACCGCCTGTCCACCCCCACCTCGCTCGACCGCACCATCGGTGACGACGACAGCAACGAGCTGGTCGACGTGATCGCCGACACGGCCGACGGTCCCGAAGCGCTCGTGATGGCCGCCGAGGAGACGCAGATGGTCACCGACCTGCTCGACGTCCTCGACGCCCGCGCCCGCTATGCAGTGGAGCAGCGCTTCGGCATCAACGACGGTCGCAAACGCAGCTACCGCGAGGTCGGTGAGGAGCTGGGCGTCACCGCCGAAGCGGCGCGACGCCTGGTCAAGCGTGCGGTCGGTACCGTGCGTTCCAAGGCCGCCGCGAACCCGGCCGCCTGACACCCCGTCGTCTTCCTCGTCCCCGGCGGCAGGCAACCTCTGGAATTGACTTTGCGCGTGCAGGCGGCGAGCGGTCAGGCTTTTCGGATGAGGAGCGCGGCGCGATGACCGAGACCTGGGAACCCGGGTCGTGGCGCCGTTACCCCGTGGCCCAGCAACCCGATTGGCCTGACGGCGTCGCGTTCGAGGGCGCCGTCAAGCACCTCAGCTCGCTGCCGCCGCTGGTCTTCGCTGGAGAGGCCCGCGGTCTCACCGAGCAACTCGCCGAGGTGGCCGAAGGTCGGGCCTTCCTCCTCCAAGCCGGCGACTGCGCGGAGTCGTTCGAGTCGTTCACCGCGAACTCGATCCGCGACAAGCTCAAGGTCATCTTGCAGATGGCCGTCGTGCTCACGTACTCCTCCGGCGTACCGGTGCTGAAGGTCGGCCGCATCGCGGGGCAGTTCGCCAAGCCTCGCTCGAGCACCACCGAGGTCGTCGACGGCGTCGAGCTCCCTTCGTTTCGGGGCCACATCGTCAACGACGTGGCCTTCACCGCGGCCGCTCGCACGCCCGACCCCGACCGGCTCGTCCAGGCGTACCACCAGTCGGCCGCCACGCTGAACTTGCTGCGCGCGTTCACCAAGGGTGGTTTCGCCGATCTCAACCGCGTCCATCAGTGGAACTTGGAGTTCATCGCGTCGAGCCCCGAGGGCCGCCACTACGACCAGGTGGCGGCGGAGATCGACCGGGCCCTGCGCTTCATGCGGGCGTGCGGGGTCAACACGGCCACGCAGCCCATGCTCCACGAGGTCGACTTCTACACGAGCCACGAGGCACTGATCCTCGGCTACGAGGAAGCGCTCACCCGCCGCGACTCGCTCACCGACGACTGGTACGACTGCTCGGCGCACATGTTGTGGGTCGGCGAGCGGACCCGACAGATCGACGGCGCGCACGTCGAGTTCCTGGCGGGCGTCGGCAATCCGATCGGCTGCAAGATCGGTCCGTCCACCACCCCGGCTGAAGTGCTCGCGCTGTGCGAACGTCTCAACCCCGACCGGGTGCCGGGCCGTCTGACGCTGATCACCCGGATGGGCGCCGCCACGGTCGCCAACGCGCTCCCGCCGCTCCTCGAGGCCGTGCGCGACGCGGGCCACCCGGTGGTCTGGGCGTGCGACCCGATGCACGGGAACACGTTCTCGACCGCTGACGGTCGCAAGACCCGGCGCTTCGACGACATCTTGGCCGAGGTCACGGGGTTCTTCGCCGCCCACGCCGAGGTCGGCACGTGGCCCGGCGGCCTCCACGTCGAGCTGACCGGCGAGGACGTCACCGAGTGCCTCGGCGGAGGCGACGACCTCACCGAGGCCAACCTGGACCACCGCTACGAAACGGTGTGTGACCCGCGGCTGAACGGCCGCCAGGGCCTCGACCTGGCCTTCCGGGTCGGCAACCTCTTGCGCTGAGCCCTCCGCGCAGGGCGCCCGAGCAGCACCTCCGCGCAACACCTGGCGGACCCTCCCGCGTGACAAATGTTGACTTGCGCGCTCAGGATTCATTGACGACAATGTCGATCGGATAAGTCGACTATTCGTTCGGCCGCGACGGCGGTCGACACCCGAGAGGCCTGCTCCATGTTGTTGGAACGCGACACGATCGATCCGGCCATCGCCGCCGACATCGCGAAGTTCGAGACCCTGCTCGATCAGTACCTCGCCGGGGACCTCGACGAGGACCAGTTCCGGATCTTCCGCCTGAACAACGGGATCTACGGCCAGCGCCAGAAGGGCCACAACCAGATGGTCCGGCTGAAGTTCCCGTACGGGAACGCCAGCGCCGAACAACTCGACATGCTCGGCCACATCGCCGAGGAGTACTCGCGGGGCTGGGGTCACTTCACCACCCGCCAGAACGTCCAGTTCCACTTCGTGCAGCTCGAGCGGGTGCCCGCACTGCTCCGCGAGGCCGCTCGCGTCGGGCTCACCAGCCGAGAGGCGTGCGGCGACACCGTCCGCAACGTGCAGGGCTGCCACTTGGCCGGTGCCTGCCCCAACGAGGTGCTCGACATCTCGGCGTGGGCCGAGGCCACGTTCCAGTACTTCCTGCACAACCCGATCTGCCAACGCATGCCGCGCAAGTTCAAGATCAACTTCTCAGGCTGCGACACCGACTGCGGCCAGGCCATGTTCAACGACGTGGGCGTGGTCGCCACCAACCACACCCACCCAGATGGCACGGTCGAGGCCGGGTTCCGTGTCTTCGTGGCAGGTGGTCTCGGCGCCAACCCGTTCCCGGCCCTCGCGCTCGAGGACTTCACGCCACGCGACCAGCTCCTGCCCACCATCGAAGCCGTCGTCCGCACCTTCGACCACTACGGCAACCGCGACAACAAGCTCCGCGCCCGCATGAAGTGGCTCGTCAAGACCATGGGCTGGGAGGAGCTGCAGCAGCGGATCCTCAAGGAGCGCAAGCTGCTCATCGCCTCGTCGACCTGGCCCGGCGGGGTCCCGGAGATCGTCGAGAAGTACGGCGACACCCCCGCCGGCGGATCCAGCCAGATCGAGGTCACGCCCATGGGGCAGGGCACGCCGGTCACCATCACAGCCCGCGACCCCCGCCAGCGGTGGGACGAGGCCAACGTGGTGCGTGGTCGGGCCAACGGCACCGTGTCCGCCTACGCCTGGTCGCGCCTCGGCGACGTGACCGCCGACCAGTTCCGCGGTCTCGCTGCGATCCAACGTGACTTCGCCGCCGAAGCCCGCATCACGAACCGCCAGAACCTCGTGTACCGCGGCCTCAGCGAAGGCCAGCTCCCGGACCTGTACGAGCGACTCGAAGCCATCGGCATGGCCGAACCCGGCGCCGAGCTCGCGCGCGACGTGGTCGCCTGCCCCGGCGCCGACACCTGCAACCTGGCCGAGACCCAGTCCCGCGGGCTCGCCGACGCGATCGGCGTGGCCCTCGAGGCTGCCGGCCTCGGCGAAGTCGGCGGGGTGCGCACCAACATCTCGGGCTGCACGAACTCGTGCGGCCAGCACCACACCGCCGACATCGGCTTCCACGGCGCCGAGCGTCGGGCCCACGGCCGCAGCGCCCCGGGCTACCAGCTGCTCCTCGGCGGCTACGTCGGCCAGACCAAGGCCGAGTTCGGCAAGCGCACCATGCGGCTCCCGGCCAAAGCGGCACCCGAGGCGGCCGTGCGCATCATCGGTCGCTTCGCCGGCGAGCGTGTGGCCGGTCAGACGTTTGCCGAGTGGCTGGCGAGCGTCGGCGGCCCGGAGGCCGTCAAAGAGGAGCTCGCCGACCTGGCCGAGTTCCCGACCCCCGATGAGAACCCCGACTTCTACGTCGATTACGCCGAGACGGGTCCCTATGTGCGCGAGGTCGGTGAAGGCGAGTGCGCCGGCGCGTGAGCCCGAGGGAGCCCAGGACATGGCGATGACCGAAACCCACCTCGACTTCGATCTGAACGACCGCGACCTCGCCGAGCTGAACAACGAGTTCGACCTGCTGCCCGCCTCGAAGATCGTCCAGTGGGCCGTCGACCGTTTCAGCCCTCATCTGTGTCTGTCTGCGTCGATGACCGACGCGGTGCTGATCGACTTGGCCACCCGGATCGATCCCGCGATCGAGGTCGTCTTCATCGACACCGGCTACCACTTCCCCGAGACGCTCGAGACGGTCGAGCTCGTGCGGCGCCGCTACGGGCTGAACTTGAAGATGATGACTGTCGCCCGCCACGACGAGCCGCTGTGGGAGAAGGACCCCGAGGGGTGCTGCTCGGCCGTCAAGGTGGGCCAGCTCGACCGTGCACTCGCCGGCAAGCTCGCCTGGTTGAGCGGCCTGCGGCGGATCGAGGCTCCCAGCCGGGCCTCGGCGCCGATCATCGCCCGCGACATCCGGGGCCTCGTCAAGATCAACCCGCTTGCCAACTGGTCAGACGACGACGTCGCGGGCTACATCGCCGAGCACGACGTGCCGGTCAACCCGCTCGTGCACCAGGGCTACCCGTCCATCGGCTGCCAGCCGTGCACGACCCCCGTGGCCCCCGGCGAAGACCCCCGGGCGGGTCGCTGGCGGGGCCAGGACAAGACGGAGTGCGGCCTGCACCTGGCATGACCGAGGTACTTCACACAGGCCGAGGTACTTCACACAGGCCTTCGTGCCGCACCAAGGCCGAGGTGCCTCACCAAGGCCGAGGTGTGAGCAGTTGACCACCTCCAGGGTGGTCAACTGCTCACAGCAGGAATGGGTTGGGTGAGTCAATGCGGTGACGACCTGGGGGTCGACCGGACGGTCTAGGGTCGAGGCGACCTCGTCGTCGACACCGCGGGCCGAAGTACATGAGCCGACGCATCCCGCACCGCCCTGGGGCCGTGGCCGTGGTGAGCGCCCTGCTGGTCCTCGTCGTGCTCGGCGGGTGCAGCAGCAGCTCGGGCGGAAACGCGAACGGGTCGACGTCGACCACGCCCGCGACCGCGACGGCACCCGGCGGCCAGCTCGTCCCAGGGTCCGCCTGGCGCCACATCGCTCCGGCGCAGGCTGGACTCGACGGCGCCGTCCTCGACGACATCGCCCGCACTGCGCAAGTCGGCAAGTCCCACTGCCTGGTGGTCGAGCGCGACGGAGCGATCGCCGGCGAATGGCAGTTCGCCGGCACGACCGCCACCCAGACCCAGGACATCTTCTCGGCCACCAAGTCGATCACCAGCCTGCTCGTCGGCATCGCACAAGACGAGGGCGACCTGCACATCGACGACTCCGCGTCGAAGTGGATCCCCGAGTGGCGCGGCACCGCGGCGACCCAAGTCACCGTCCGCGACCTCCTGAGCAACGACTCGGGTCGCGAATGGAGCCCCATCATCGACTATGTCCGGCTCATCCGGTCGAGCGACCGTACGGCGTTCGCGATCGGTCTGCCCCAGCAACACCCGCCGGGGCAGGTGTGGGCGTACAACAACTCCGCCATCCAGACCTTGCAACAGGTCCTGCAAGGCGCGACCGGTGAGGACGTGTCGACCTTCGCCGAGCAACGCTTGTTCCGTCCGCTCGGCATGGCGCACACCCGGATGACCACCGACCGCGCCGGCAACACGCAGACCTTCGAGGGCGTGCAGTCCAACTGCGAGGACTTGGCCCGGCTCGGGCTGATGGTGCAGCGCGACGGCAAGTGGGGCAGCCGCCAGATCGTGTCGTCGTCGTGGGTGGCCGAGTCGACCGGGAAGCCATCGACACCCCTCAACGCCGCGTACGGCTATCTGTGGTGGCTGAACCGCAAGGGGGTGCTCGCCGGGCCGCTGTCGGCGACGAACCTGGCTGCGGCGGCCAACCCGACCACCGCCCGCGGCCAGCTCGTGCCGGGTGCGCCCGACGACCTGTACTGGGCACTCGGCCTCGGCAACCAGCTCGTGCAAGTCGACCCGGGATCCCGGACCGTGGTGGTGCGGCTCGGCACTGCCGAAGCGCAGCCGAAACCTCCGACGTTCGGCCCGAGCGAGGCCAGCCAGGTCGTCACCCGCGCCGTGCGCCACTGACGCGGCCCGAGCGCCCCGCCCGGGGCGAGGTCCGACCAGGACGCAGGGACGATCAGGCGAGGTGGTCGACGAACGCTTCGAGCTGGCGCAGGTTGCGGCACTCGAACGTGCCGTCGCAGAAGTTGGCGTACTCCCCCACGATCGAGTCGCCCGTGTCCCAGTAGCTGCGAGGCTCGGGGTTCAGCCAGTAGACGTGGCGAGCCTTGTGCTGGATCTCCTTGACGACCCAGGACTGGCTCGCGTGGTAATTGTTCCGGGCGTCGCCGAGGAACAAGACCGTGGTCTTGGGGCTGACTTCCTTGCCCCACCGCTCCCAGAACGCCTCAAAGGCATGGCCGTAGTCGGAGTGGCCGTCGACCCACACGACGTCGGCTTCCGTGTTGACCCGGTGGACCGCCTCGGTGACGTCCTCGACGCCTTCGAAGAAGCTCGTGACCTCATCGATCCCGTCGATGAACACGAAGGAGCGGACCTTCGAGAACTGGCCGGAGATGGCGTACACCAACATCAGCGTGAAGCGGGCGAATGCGGCGACGGACCCGGAGATGTCGGCGACGACGAAGATCTCGGGTTTCGAGGGGCGCGGGTAGCGGAACTGCGGATCTGCGGGCACGCCGCCGTAGCTGAGCGAGTGACGGACCGTCGAGCGGAAGTCGAGCGGGCCTTTGCGACCGTGCCGCCGTTTGCGGGCCAGGCGCACAGCGAGACGCCGGGTGAGCGGGCCGAGCGCGCGGCGGAGGTTGCCCATCTCCTCGCGGCTGGCGTGCATGAAGTCGACGTCCTCGGGCAGCGGCTTGCGCAACGTGCGCGCCATCGCCTCCACACCCCGGTCTGCCACCAGCCGCCGGCGGATCTCGGCTTCGATCTCCTTCTTCAAGGCTTCGATCCGCGACTTGTACTCGTCGGCCTCGAGGCGGTCCTCGAGCGCGCTCAGCGGCGTGCCCGCGTCGTCGGCCTGGCGACGGGTCTGGTCCATCAGCTTGTCGAGCACGTTGTCGAGATCGAGGTTCCGCAGCGTGCGGTACAGGTAGTACGTGCCGCCCACGGGACGGCCCGGCTCCATGCCGGCGAAGCGCTTCACCGCTTGGCGAGCGATCGCCCGCATGAGCGCGTCGTCGCCCCTCATCAACGCCTGATAGAGCAGCTCGGCGAGTTGCTCGGGCGTCAGCGCGTCGCCGCCGCCCTGACCTTGGAAGCCCGACGAGCCCTGGTCGCCCTCGCCTTGGCCCTCCATGTCGTCGAGCAGCTCGTCGAGCGCGTGCGCTTCGTCGAGGTCGCCCACGCCCCAGGCCTTGCCCCGCAACGAGAAGTACACCTCGAACACGGTCTCGAAAGCGCGCCAGTGCGCGTTGTTCTTCACCAGGGTGGCGGCGAGGGCGTACTTGAACGCCGAACGGTCCTCGATCGGGATGTGCTTGACGGCCTCCATCGCGTCGAGGTTCTCGGTGAGGCTGACCGGCAGCCCGGCCTCGCGCAGCTCGCCGATGAACCCGGCGAGGAGGTCGAGAATCGGCTCGCCCACGGCGACCGCCGCCGTTGCGTGGTCGACGGTCACGCCATCGGCGGACGCGCCGTCGCCCGGCGTTTGCTGGTCGGTCACTTGGGCCCGGGGGCGAACGCCTTGGCGCCTTGCGCATCCTGCGCGAACTCGCGGGCCGCCTTGGCGATATCGCTCTGGTACTTGAGCAAGATGTTCGACGTGTTGGTGGCGGTCTCGGCGTCGATCTGGTCGATGCCGAGCAGCATCAACGTGCGGGCCCAGTCGAGCGTCTCGGACACCGATGGCGCCTTCTTCAGCTCGAGCTGACGGATCGACCGGACGATGCGCGCGACCTGGTCGGCCAACGACTCGGTGATGCCCTCGACCTTGGTCTCCACGATGAGCTTCTCGCGGTCCATGTCGGGATAGTCGATGTGCAAGAACAGGCAGCGCCGCTTGAGGGCTTCGGACAGCTCACGGGTGTTGTTGGAGGTGAGGAACACCAACGGGATCTGCTTCGCGGTGATGGTGCCGAGCTCGGGAATCGAGACCTGGTAGTCGGACAGGATCTCGAGCAGCAGCGCCTCGGTCTCGACTTCCACTCGGTCGACTTCGTCGATCAGCAGCACGACCGGCTCGTCGGCGCGGATGGCTTCCAGCAACGGCCGGGTGAGCAGGAACTCGTCGGAGAAGATGTCGGTCTCGATGTCGGTCCACGTGTGCGACTCGGTGCCGTCGTCGTCGCCGGACACCACGCGCTCAGCCTGGATCCGCAACAGCTGCTTCTTGTAGTTCCACTCGTACAGCGCTTTCGACTCATCGAGCCCCTCGTAGCACTGGAGGCGGATCAGACGGGCGCCGGTGATCTCGGCCACCGACTTCGCGAGCTGGGTCTTGCCCGTGCCTGCCGGGCCCTCGACCAGCACCGGCTTGCCGAGGCGGTCGGCGAGGTAAACGATCCCCGCGATGCTCTCATCGGCGAGGTAATCGACCTTGCGCAGGTCGTCCCGGACGGCGTCGACAGACTCGAAGCGTGGCATCCGCCGAGCGTATCGCCGCACTTGACCAGGCGGTCAATCCAGTTCGGTGCCACGAAGGTGTCGGCGGACCGCTTGGCCAAGTTGACCGTGAAGAGGGTCGGCAAGGCCTCGTCGGACGCATCACCGACACCGCCCGGCACCCGGACAGGGTGGAGATCCGGTTCCGGCGCTGGTGCGAACGTGCGGTTGCGGGCTCAGCCTCTGATCTGACCGTCGCCGCGCACGACGTACTTGGCGGTCGTGAGCTCGCGCAGGCCGAGCGGCCCACGGGCGTGCAACTTCTGGGTGCTGATGCCGATCTCGGCTCCGAAACCGAACTCACCACCATCGACGAACCGGGTCGACGCGTTCACCAGCACCGCCGCCGCGTCGACTTCCCGGCAGAACCGATCGGCCGCCCGGACGCTGTTGGTGACGATGGCCTCTGAGTGGCCGCTGCCGTAGCGACCGATGTGGCCGATCGCCTGGTCGAGGTCGTCGACCACCCGCACGGCGAGCCGCAGGTCGAGGAACTCTGTGGCCCAGTCGGCCTCGGAGGCCGCACCTGCGCCGGGCACCAGCCGGCGCGACTCGTCGTCGCCCACGATCTCGACGCGCTCGAGGCGGGCCGCGACCGCGGGCAGGAACTTCTCCGCCACCTCACGGTGCACGAGCAGCGTCTCCGCGGCGTTGCAGACCGACGGACGCTGGGTCTTGGCGTTGACCACGATCGCGGCAGCCATCTCGAGGTCGGCAGCCGCGTCGACGTAGACGTGGCAGTTGCCGTCGCCGTCGATCACGTAGGGCACGGTGGCGTGCTCGAGAACGGACTGGATCAGCGAAGGCCCGCCGCGAGGGATCAGGCAGTCGATCGACTCGCGCTGCTGCATGAACTCGACGGCCGCTTCCCGGCTCGTGTCGTCGACGAGCACCACCGCATCGGCGGGCAACCCCTTCGACTCGATGGCCTCTCGCAAGACGCCCGCGATGGCGAGGTTGGACGAGATCGCACCGGAACTGCCCCGAAGGAACGCGGCGTTGCCCGACTTGAGGCACAGACCGGCTGCGTCGCTGGTGACGTTGGGGCGGTTCTCGTAGATGATGCCGACGACGCCGAGCGGCACGCGCACGCGACTGATCTGCAGCCCGTTCGGGCGGGTCCAGCCGTCGACCACCTCACCGACGGGGTCGGCAAGCGACGCGACCTGCCGGAGGCCGTCGGCCATGCCGGCGACGCGGCCCTCGTCGAGCCGCAGCCGGTCGATCACGGTCGCGGACACGCCTTCAGCGCGTGCGCGCTCGATGTCGACCAGGTTGGCATCGAGAATCGGCCGGGTTCGGGCTTCGAGCAGTCCGGCGGCCGCCGACAAGGCCGCGTCCTTCTCGGCCGTCGACGCCACCGCCATACGCCGCGACGCAGCTTTGGCGCGGCGGCCCAGCTCGGCGATCGAAGATGGTGAGGTCACGTGGCCATGGTACCGGTAGGTCACCGGCTCCTCCGCCTGGACGATCTACCCTCGTCCCCACCGGCAGAGACCGCGAGCGCGCGATCCATTTCATTGGGCCCCGCGCGAACCCAGCCATGACCGATTCTCCGCCCACTCCCACCGTCGAGAACCCTGCAGCCGGCCGCGGCGCTGCTCCATCGACCGGCGCTCCTCACAGCTTGCTGCGCTCCAGCGCGATCGTCGGCGTGGGCACCATGTTGAGCCGGCTCACGGGCATGATCCGCACCCTCAGCGCCGCCTTCGTGCTCGGCGGCACGGTGCTGGCCGATGGCTACAACCTCGCCAACACCACGCCCAACATGGTGTACGACCTGCTGCTCGGTGGGGTGCTCGCGGCCACGCTGGTGCCGGTCTTCGTGGTGCACCGCGAGACCGACAACGACGCCGGCACCGACGCAGTGGTCAGCGTGCTCGTGACCGGGATGGTGGTACTCACTGCGGTGGCCCTGGTCGCCGCGCCCTGGATCTTCCGCATGTACACGTGGTCGGCACCCGGCAGCGACCGGGTTGAGCTCACGAGGGTCGGGGTCCCGCTGCTGCGGTGGTTCCTCCCTCAGATCCTCTTCTACGGCCTGACCGCCGTCGGGAACGCACTGTTGAACTCCCGGCGGCGCTACGCCGCTGCAGCGTTCGCGCCGGTGCTGAACAACGTGATGGTCATTTGCATGTTCGGGAGCTTTTGGATGCTGAAGGCCCGCCACCAGGTGCCGAGCGTCGGTGTGGTGGCGGGCGACCCGGCCCTGCTGGCCCTCCTCGGCGGTGGTACCACCGCGGGGATCGCGGCGATGGCCCTCGTGCTGTGGCCGGCGATCCGCCGGGCCGGCATCCACCTCCGCTGGAACTTCGACCTCCACAACCGGGCCGTTCGCAAAGTGTTCGGGCTGTCGGGTTGGACGCTCGCCTACGCGTTCGTCAACCAGGTCGCGCTGGCAGTGGTGCTGGCGCTTGCCAACCGGCGGCCCGGCGACCCCACCGCGTACACGTACGCGTTCATCTTCTTCCAGCTCCCCTACGGCCTGTTCGCCGTTTCCCTGATGACCACGATCGAGCCCGAACTGTCGAGCCACGTGGCGAGGGCCGACGCAGAGGGCTTCCGGCGACAGTTCTCGCTCGGCATGCGCATGTTGTTGCTCGTCATGGTGCCCGCGTCGATCGGCAGCGCCGTGCTCGCGCACCCGATCGTCAACGCCCTGATGGGCCACGGGAACTACCGCAAGGCGGCGCCGGTGACGGGCGACCTCCTGTTGCTGTTCGCCATCGGGATGGTCGGTTACACGATGTACCTGTACTCGCTGCGGATGTTCTACGCGCTGCGCGACACCCGGACACCGTTCTTGTTGAACGTGGTCGAGAACGCGGTGAACATCGTCCTCGCTGTGGTGTTCGTGTTCGTGTTCAAGTGGCACGCGCAGGGCCTGGCACTCGCCTACGCGATCGCTTACTCGATCGGTGCCGTGCTGGCGTTGAGCGCGGCGCGCCGGCGCATGGTGCGCTTCGACGGTCGGCGCACCGTGGCCGCGGCGTCGCGCATCATCGCCGCGGCGACCGCGATGGGACTGGCGGTGGCAGCCGTCGTGCGGGTGATCGGGCCCAAAGACGGGTTCGCCTCGCTCATCCCCACCGTCGTCGGCGCCGTGGTCGGCGTGGCCGTGTACGGATCGCTGGCGACAGCACTCGACGTCGAGGAGCTGCGCCTGGTGCTCGGCCGCGTCCGACGCCGCACCGCCCGCATCTGAGGGCGCTCAGCCTTCGGGCAGCACCACCAGGTCGTCGCGGTGAATCACCTCGTGCGGCGCGCCCGCCGGCAACAGCGAGGTGTGACGACCCGCCATCTCGGCCAGGTCGGTGGATCCGCAACGCACCAAGCCCTTGGCGAACACCGACCCGTCCGGCCCGCTGACCTCGACCGCTTCGTCGGCTCGGAAGATGCCTCGCACCTCGACCACACCGGCCGGTAGCAGCGAACGGTTGCCCTCGACGAGCGCCCGACGTGCGCCCTCGTCGACCACCACCGTCCCCGAGGAGCCGACCGCGAACGCGATCCACAGCTTGCGGGCCGGCAGCCGGCGGTCGAGGGGTCGCACGATCGTGCCGACGCCTGCCTCGCCTGCCACGGCGTCGGCCAAGACCCCGGGACGTGAGGCCGATGCGATCACGGCGCGGACGCCCGACCAGGCCGCGATCCGAGCCGCGGCCAGCTTCGACGCCATACCGCCGCTGCCGCGCTGCGTGCCCGCCCCCCCGACTTCGGCGCTCACCTCGGCATCGAGTGCCACGATCTCCTCGATCAACGACGCGCCTTCGTCGATGCGGGGATCGGCGGTGTACAGCCCGGCAGTGTCGGTCAACAACACGAGCACGTCGGCCCGCACGAGGTGCGCCACCAGCGCGGCGAGACGGTCGTTGTCGCCGAAGCGGATCTCGTCGTCGGCGGTGGCGTCGTTCTCGTTGACGACCGGGACGACGCCGAGCTCGAGCAGTCGCTCGAGCGTGCCGCGGGCATGGAGGTACTGCTGGCGCACCATGAAGTCGAGCGGCACCAACAGGACCTGCCCGCACACGAGGTCGTGGTGCGCCAACGCCTCCTCGTATACCTGGAGGAGCCGGGCCTGGCCCACGGCGGCCACCGCTTGGAGGGTGACCGCGTCGCGGGGTCGGTCGCCCGACCAACCGAGCGCCGGTAGGCCGGCCGAGATCGCGCCGGACGTGACGACCACGACCTGGTGGCCATCGTTGCGGAGCGCTGCGACACCGTCGCAGAACTTCTGGACGGCCGCGTGGTCGATGCGGCCCGCGCGGTCGGTCACCGAGGAAGTTCCGATCTTGGCGACAACCATCCCTCGCTTCGACGGCTTCGCGGGCGGGGTTGCGTCGGCCTTCGTCACGTCCACTCGTGTACCTGCTCGTCGGGCTCGAAGTCGAACTCGAAAGCGCCGATCGTGACGATGTCGCCGCCGCGCACTCCGGCCCGGGCCAGGGCGCGATCGACGCCCAGCCGACGAAGCCGTTGCTGGACGAACGCGAGCGTGTCGGGCCGGGTCAGGTCGTTGAGCGCCACGGCGCGCTCTGCCGGGCGACCGACCACCTGCCACGCCCGCTCACCGATGCGCTCGACCCGGATGCCATCGGGCTCAGGACGGTGCACCACGATCGCGTCGGACACCGGCTCGGCCTGTCGCGCGGTCTGGACCAGGTCTGCGAGCCGCCCACGCAGCCGGTCGACGCCTTGGCCGGTCACGGCAGCGACCTCGAGCTCGACTCCCGCAGGCAAGGGCGCGTCGGTGTCTTCCCGCAGGTCGGACCTCGAGCCCACGACCAGGCGCGGTCGGTCGAGCAGCTCGCGCCGGTGCGCGCCGAGCTCACGCAACAGGATCTCGTGCTGATCGGTGGGTGGATGCGTGGCGAACGGCGACAAGTCGAGCAGGAGGCACAGCACCCGGGCACGTTCGACGTGGCGCAGGAACTGGTGGCCCAGCCCGCGCCCTTCGCTGGCGCCCTCGATGAGCCCGGGCACGTCGGCCACGACGTACTCGATGCCGTCGTCCATCGACACGACGCCCAAGTTGGGCTCGAGCGTGGTGAACGGGTAGTCGGCGATCTTGGGCTTGGCGGCCGAGATGCGGGAGATCAACGTCGACTTGCCGACGTTCGGGAAGCCGACGAGCGCCACGTCGGCCATCAACTTCAGCTCCAACCCCAACCAGCGTTCCTCGCCGAGCTCACCCTGCTCGGCAAAGGCCGGTGCGCGCCGGTTGTTGGCGAGGAACCGGGCGTTGCCCTGCCCGCCCACCCCGCCGCGGGCAGCCAGCCACCGGTCGCCGTGTTGGACGAGATCCGCGAGCACCGATCCCTCGCGATCGGTCACGACCGTGCCTTCGGGGACGTGGACGTCGACATCGTCGCCGCCGCCGCCGTGACGCTTCTTACCCTGGCCGTGCGTCCCGTTGGTGGCCCGGCGGTGCGGGTGGTCGCGAAACGCCAACAGGGACGCCACGTTGCGATCGGCCACCAGCCAGACGTCGCCGCCCCTGCCACCGTCGCCGCCGTCCGGCCCGCCTCGGGCCACGTGCGCCTCCCGCCGGAACGACACACAGCCCGCGCCGCCGTCGCCTCCCCGCACGTTCAGTTGGGCGACGTCGACGAACCCGGACACCGCTCAAGGCTAGTGGCGTGTCGCGAAGTGGAGGTCGCCCACGATCGTCACACGCGGTTCGTAAGGTGAAGGCATGGAGTTCGACGCGCCGCGCCACTTGGCCGACGGCCCGATCCACTGGGCCCACGGGCCGAGCCGTGCCGCGTTCGTGGGCGGCGAGGTGCGGAGCCGCGCCCAGCGGGAGCCGGCCGGCGATCAGGGCCGCCTCGCGCCAGGTGCCACGGAGTCGTTGGGCGCCGGCAACCGGGCGGTGGCCGAGGAGCCGGACCCGTTCCGGACCTGTTTCGAGCGCGACCTCGATCGCATCCAGCACAGCCGGGCCTTCCGCCGCCTCGCCGGCAAGTGTCAGGTCTTCATCGCTCCCGACGACGACCACCTCCGCACCCGCCTCACCCACGCCATCGAGGTGGCGCAGGTCGCGGTGAGCATCGCCCGGCCGGTCGGCTGCAACGTGGCGCTGACGGCGGCCGCTGCCACCGGCCACGATTGCGGCCACGGTCCCGCGGGGCACGCGTCGGAAGGCGCGCTGTCGCCGTTCGTCGATGGCGGCTACCACCACGCGGTCTACGGGGCCGATGTCGTGCTGGCGCCCATGAACTTGTGCGCGGAGACGCTGGACGCGGTCCGCAACCACTCGTGGAACCGACCCGCCCCGATCACCCCCGAAGGCGAGATCGTGGCGTGGGCCGATCGCATCGCGTATGTCTGCCACGACTTCGAGGACGCGGCCACCGCGGGCATCGTCCACGCTCGGGACCTGCCCGACGACGTGGCGGGCGTGGTCGGTCGCGACCGCCGCGGGCAGCTCCACCGCTTCATCACCGCCATGGTCGAGACCATCGGCGAGACAGGAGTGGTGGCCATGCGGGCCACCGAAGCCGAGGCGCTGGCGGCATTCCGGGCGTTCAACTACGAGCGGATCTACCTCCGGCCCGAGTCGGTGGAGCAGGCCGACCGGGCGGCCCGCCTGATCAGTGATCTCACCGACTGGTACGCCGCCAACCCCGCGGCGCGCCAAGCCGAAGGAGGTGAGCCCAGCTCAGGTGCGCCGCCGGTGCCGCGCTCCGACGCGGCAGTAGCCGCGGCAGTGCAGCACGTGAGCGGGATGACGGATCGCTTCGCGCAGCGAGCCGCGCTCGAACATCTGGGGTGGGCGCCCAGCGCCTTGCCCCGAACTGCCTGACGGCTGGGTCAGGCGCCGCTGTCGGGCGTGTCGTGCGGTACGACGCTGACCAGCTTGCGGCCCTTGCGGGAACCGAACCGGACCACGCCCGGCGCCAGGGCGAACAGCGTGTCGTCGCCGCCGCGCCCGACGTTGTCGCCGGGGTGGAACTTGGTGCCGCGCTGGCGCACGATGATCGCGCCGGCCTTGATCTCGGTGCCGGCATAGACCTTCACGCCGAGGCGCTTGGCTTCTGAGTCACGGCCGTTCCGGGTGGAACCGCCGCCCTTGGTCTTCGACATGGTCTCTCAGCCTTTCGAGATGCCGGTGATCTCGATGGTGTGCAGCTTCTGGCGGTGGCCCCACCGCGTGCGCTGGTTGGTCTTGTTCTTGTACGTGAACCCGGTGATCTTCGGGCCTTTGGCGTCGCCGACCACGCGGGCGGTCACTTTGGCGGCGGACAGGGCCTCGCCCGACACCACCGCTTCGCCGTCGACCACCAGCAGCGGCGTGAACGTCACCTCGTCGACGTCGTCACCGAGGCGTTCGACCGCGAGCTGCTCGCCCTCGGTCACGCGGTACTGCTTTCCACCGGTCTTGATGACTGCGTACATGCTCGGATCTGCCTCGGATTCGGAACGGGCCCGTTTGGGCGCGATCGACGATTGTACGGGATCCGCGGACGCCGAGGCGAACCTGGCGTCAGCCCAACAGCGAGGCGTCGAGGATCATGCCCCGGCCGGCGCAGTGGGGGCATTCGTCGGCGAAGGACACCAACAGACCCTCCCCGATGCGCTTTCGGGTCATCTCGACCAACCCCAGGTCGGAGATCTCGAACACCTGGGTGCGGGTCTTGTCGCGGGCCAGCGCCTCTCGGAACACCCGAACGACCTCGTCGCGGTTCTTGCGGATCTCCATGTCGATGAAGTCGATCACGATGATGCCACCGATGTCGCGCAGACGGAGCTGCTTGGCGATCTCCTGCGCCGCTTCGAGGTTGTTCTTGAAGACCGTGTCCTCGAGGTTGGACTTGCCGACGTTCTTGCCGGTGTTCACGTCGATGACCGTCAGCGCCTCGGTGTGGTCGATGATGAGCGACCCGCCCGACGGCAGCCAGACCTTGCGGTCGAGCGCCTTCTGGAGCTGTTCGTACACGTGGTAGCGCTCGAACACCGGCAGCGGCTCACGCTCGGGGTCGTAGTACTCCACCCGGTCCGCCAGGGCGGGTGACACGCTGGCCACGTACTCGCGCACTTCTTCGTACAGCGCGCGGTCGTCGATGATGACCTTGCGATAGTCCTTGTTGAACTCCTCGCGGATCACGCGGACCGCCATGTCGGGCTCGCGGTACAGCAGCGTCGGTGCTCTGGACCCGTTCGCGAGCGCCTCGATCTGCTCCCACTGCGACAGCAGCCGGCGGACATCCCGCTCGATCTCTTCACCTGTGATCCCCTCCGCCGCGGTGCGGATGATCACCCCGTGCTGCTTGGGTTTCACCCGGTCGAGGATCGACCGGAGTCGCTTGCGTTCATTGTCCGACAGTCGCTTGGAGATCCCGAACGTCGTGGAGTTCGGGACGAGCACCACGAACCGGCCCGGCAGGGAGATCTCCTGGGTGAGACGGGCACCCTTCACGCCGATCGGGTTCTTGGTGACCTGGCACAGGATCGACTGCTTGGCCTTCAGCACGTCTTCGATCCGGGGCGCGTCGCCCTTGCTCTCGACGTCGTCGGGGTCGTAGTGGACGTCGCCTCGGTACAGCACCGCGTTCTTCGGGGTCCCGATGTCGACGAAGGCCGCTTCCATGCCGGGCAGCACATTCTGGACCCGGCCGAGGTAGATGTTGCCGTGGATCAAGTTGACGTCGTCGGTGGGGCGGGACACGTAGAACTCGAGCAGCGACCGTCCCTCGAGCACCGCGATCTGGGTGGCCTCCGCGTGCTGGTGCACGACCATCGAGTACCGACCCACCGGCTGGCCGTTGCGGGCCTTCCCGCGCCGCTGCTCGAGCGCGTCGTCGGAGAGCTCGACCGGCTCGTCGCTGGTGACGGCCTCGACCGGCTTGGGTTTCGGGGTCGCCTTGCCTCGGCGGCGGGCGGAGCGGTTGCCGCTCCTGGCGGAGGCCGGTTGGCCGCCGCTTTCCTTGCCCGTGGCTGTCGTCTCCTTGCCGGCCGCGGTCGGCGCCGACTTCTGGGTCGGACGCGGCGCGCCAGCAGCACCGTTGCCCGCCGTACCCCCTGCCGACTTGGCTCCGGCTGCGCCGCTGCCGCTGCCGCTGCGGCTGCGGTTGCGGCGACGCCGTCGTTTGGCGCTCGCCGACAGGCCATCGGACCGGGATCCTGCGCTGTCGTCGCCACCGGATGCCTTCGGGGCGGGGGGCGGGGCTGGTCTCGTGTCGCCGATCTGTGGCTTACGGGGTGCGGCGGTCGGGGCCGGAACGGCCCCGCTGCCGGTGTCGGAACCGGACGTTTCGTCGGGCTGACCGTGGTCGGCCATGGGTGTGTTCCCTTCTCATGACGCACGCGCCGTCGCGTGCGGAGCTTCGGGGCGGGCCGGTGCCGAGGGTGCGACTGCACCCACCTCGGCGGGCCGGGTGGCCACGAGTGGTTCCCGGCGCTCCCCGTCGTGCTCGATCCATTGGTGTGTGCGGGTGACCAGCCCCTCCGTGGGTGCCGGGTCGAGCGCAGCGAGGAGCTCGGCCGGGCGAAGCGCACGGGGCTGGGTGCCGAGCTCGGCGATGAGCTCGGTCCCGTGGTCGGTGGTACTGCCGACGTCGAGCGCAGCGATGCACGGCCGCACGTCGTCGGTGGTCTCGACACCCTTGCGGGTGCGGGTCACGAACAGCTCCGTCGCGGCGAGCGCTCGCTCGACCGTTGCCACGAGGTCGTCGCGACCGAGCCCGGGGACCGCCACTCGCCAGCCGCAGACAGTGACGGCTTGCTGGAGCGACGGAGCGCCAGGCTCGAGGGTCTCGGCCGCCGTGGCGGCCATCCCGATGGGGAGGGCCGTGGTGAGGCGGTCGGGGAAGGTGGTGATCTCGTCCACGCCGGCGGCGCCGGCGAGGTCTACGTCGAGGTACTCGGCATCCGACTCGTAGCCGGTCGGCAGCGCCAAGCCGAAGTGGAGCTTCGGGCGAGGCGAGAAACCTTCGGAGTAGGCGACCTCGATCGAGGCCTTCCGCAACGCCCGCTCCCAGATCCTGGCGGTGTCGCGGTGGCTCGTGAAGCGCACTTTGCCGTGCTTGGTGAACCGCACGCGCACCCGGGTCATCGGGCCGCCATCTCGGGCTTGCGGGGGAGCAGCGTGATCGGGACCTCGCCGCCGGACGCGAGCTCGACACCGGTGCCCTGACTCCCGCCGGCCGGCGGGGTTGCCGAGGCGACCACGTGCTCGATGCCGTAGCCGGTGCATGCACCGCAGTCGTAGCACGGGGTCCACCGGCAGTCGGGCAGGCCGACCTCGGCGAGTGCGTCGCGCCAGTCCTGCCACAGGAAGTCGCGGTGCAGGCCGGCCGAGAGGTGATCCCACGGGAGCGGCTCGTCCTCGGTGCGGTGGCGGTACGCGAACTGCTCGACCGTCAGGCCATGGGCCTCGAGCGCCGACGTCCACAGGTCGAGGTCGAAGAACTCCGACCACTCCTGGAACGTGCCGCCGTGTCGCCACACGTGTTCGATGACCGGCCCCAGGCGACGGTCACCCCGGCTGATGATGGCCTCGGCGACCGTCGCGCGGGGATCGTGCCACTTGAGGTCGATGCCGCGGTCGCGGCGAAGCTCGTCGCGCAGCAGGCCGATCTTGCGGCGCAGCTCGTCCTCGGTGTTGGCGCCGAACCACTGGAACGGCGTGAACGGCTTGGGCACGAACCCGCCGACCGAGATGGTGACCGACGGGCGCTGGTGGTACTCCCTGCCGATCGCCAGCACGTTGCGGGCCAGCTCCGCGATGCCGAGCGTGTCCTGGTCGGTCTCGGTCGGCAGGCCGGTGAGGAAGTACAGCTTCATGCGGCGCCAGCCCTGGCTGTACGCCGAGCGGACCGCCCCGTAGAGGTCTTCCTCGCGGATCAGCTTGTTGATCACCTGTCGCAGCCGCCAAGAACCGGCCTCGGGCGCGAAGGTCAGCCCGGTGCGACGGGCGCCTTGGATCGCGCCCGCGATGCCGACCCCGAACGCGTCGACCCGCAAGCTCGGCAACGACACGCTGACCTTGCCGCAGTTGACGGGATCGTCCATCACTTCGTCGAGCACGCCTTGGATGCCCGAGAAGTCGGCGGTCGACAGCGAGGTGAGCGCGACTTCGTCGTATCCGGTGCGCTGCAGACCAGCGGCCACCATCGTGCGGACCTGCTCGGCAGGGCGTTCACGCACCGGGCGGGTGATCATCCCGGCTTGGCAGAACCTGCAGCCGCGGGTGCAGCCACGGAAGACCTCGACGTTGAGGCGGTCGTGCACGACCTCGGTGAGCGGCACGAGCTGGCGCTTCGGATACGGCCAGTCGGCGAGATCGGCGATGGTGCGCTTTTCGACCACGTCGGGCGCGTCGGCCACCAGCGGCGTGAGGCCGCCGAAGAGGTCCCCGTCGAACGCCGCTTCGTACAGCGCGGGGACGTAGACCCCGTCGAGCGTCGCCAGGGCACGATGCACGGCCTCGCGCCCACCGGCACGCCCGTTCGCCTTCCAGTCGGCGACCACTTCGGTGATCTCGCCGACGGCTTCTTCGCCGTCGCCGAGCACCACGAAGTCGAGGAAGTCGGCGATGGGCTCGGGGTTGTAAGTGCAGTGGCCGCCCGCACCGATGAGGGGGTTCTCGACCGACCGGTCAGCGGTGCGCACCGGGACGCCCGCCAGGTCGACCATGTTGAGCAGGTTGGTGTACGTGAGCTCGGCCGACAGGTTGAACGCGAGCAGGTCGAAGTCCCCAGCCGCGCGGTGGGTCTCCACCGAGAAGAGCGGCAGGCCGTTGGCCCTGAGCAGGGCTTCGAGGTCGTGCCAAGGTGCGTACGCTCGCTCGGCCACCGCGTCGGCGCGCTCGTTGAGGATCTCGGCCAGCACCTGCAGGCCCTGGTTGGGCAGGCCGATCTCGTACGTGTCGGGGTAGGCGAGCAGCCAGGCCACCTTGTGCGGATCGTGGTCAGGGACCACCGCGCCGTCCTCGCAGCCGATGTAGCGAGCAGGTTTGGCGACCTGCATGAGGAGCGGCTCGAGCTGCGGCCAGAGCGAGGTCATGATCACTCGATGTTACCGACTCACCCTCAGTGGCCCCGCACCCGCGCCTCGCCCGGGTGCAGTCATGCACCCGGGCGATGGACACAGACGCAAGGTGGCCTCGATTGTCGGTGACGACGGGTCAGTCGCCGCTCACGCACTCGCGGGCAGCGGACTGCGCCTCGGTCACGAGGCTCGTGGGGTCGCTGAAGTCGAGCTTGTCGGCCACGCACTCGCACAACGACTTGCTGCCGCCGCTGCCCTCGCAGGAGTTCAAGAAGATGTCGCGGAGGCTGCCGCCCGAACTGCCGCTGTCGTCGCTCGAGAGGTCCGACAGCAAGTCGCTGTAGCTGGACGAGTCGGAGAAGTCGCCGGAGTCCGAGAAGCTCCCGGTGTCGGAGAAGCTCCCGGTGTCGGACGTGGCCTCCGTGGTCGGGCTCTTGGTGGTCGTGGTCTTCAGCACCTTGCTGGAGCCGCCCGAACAGGCGGCCGCTCCGAGCACCAGCACGGCCAGCAACGCGACCACGAGAGCGAGACTGCGACGGGACCGTTGACGGGCAGGCGACGGCATGGACGTGGGGGCAGAGCTGTGTGGCGGGGTCATGGGCGGTGGAGGTTATCGGAGATGACGGAGATGGGCGGACGTGAACGCCGATCGGCGTCACGGCCGAGCGCCGCGGAGGTGGACAGGGGCATGGTTCGGACTCCTCGCCATGAGAGACGGCTGCCGACGCAGCCGAGGAGCCGCCCTTCCCGACCCGGGCGACACGAAACCTGCCGTCGTCTCAGGAGAAGCGGCGCATGTGGACGTTGAGCACGAACCCGATGGCCAAGAAGTTCAACAGCGTCGACGAGCCGCCGTACGACATGAACGGCAGCGGGATGCCGGTGATCGGCATGATCCCCATGGTCATGCCGACGTTCTCGAACGTGTGGAACACGAGCATGGCCAGCACGCCGACGCAGATCAGGGTGCCGAACTCGTCGCGGGCCAGCAGCGCCGTTCGCCAGATGCGCCACACCATCAGGCAGAACAGCACCAGTAGCAGACCGGCGCCGAAGAACCCGAACTGCTCCCCCACTGCCGTGAAGATGAAGTCGGTGTGCTGCTCGGGCACGATGCTGAGGCGGGTCTGGCTGCCGCGGAACAGCCCCTGGCCGAACATCCCACCCCGACCGATGGCGATCTTCGCCCGGTTCAAGTTGTACGCCGCCCCTCCGGTGGCCGCCGCCGTGTCCTGATGGAGGAAGGTGGTCAGGCGGTCGCGCTGATACTGCTTGAGCACCCCTCCGCTCAGCGCGACCGTGGCGACGAGGATCCCCGCGAGTAGCAACACGGCGAGGTGCTTGGGTCGCGCGCCGCCGATCGCGAGCATGGTGGGCACGACCACGGCGAACACCAAGGTGGTGCCGAGGTCGCCTTGCACCAAGACCAGGGCCATCGGCACTGCGGCCATCCCGAGGACGATCCCGAGGCGCCGCAAGTCGATGTCGCCCTGGTAGTGCGTGAGCACGCCGGCGAGGCCGACGATCAAGGTGATCTTGTTGAGCTCCGAGGGCTGGAGCTGGAAGGGCCCGAGCGAGATCCACGACTGGTGGCCCTTGGCCGACGAACCGACCCCCGGGACCAGCACCAAGAACAGCAGGAACACGCCGGCGCCGTACACGAACAGCGCGTAGTCACGGAATCGCCGATAGTCGATCAGGCTCACGACCGACAGCGCCGCCACGCCGAGCACCACGAACACGGCCTGCTTGGTGAGGTAGCCGTAGCGGAACGGCGGGTTGGGGCCCCGGGTGGCGCTGAACACCATCAGCAGCCCGAGCGACTGGATGATCCCGACCACGCCGAGCAACACCAGATCGAGGTGCCGGACAGGGGCAGCCGTCATCGCACCCAGGCCCGAGCGACTCCGGCCGTGCGCACCGAACCGTGACAGCGACTGGTCGTACGTCGCCATCAGCCCCCGCTCCCGCTCGTCGCGGGCAACGACGTGCTGGTACGGGTGCCGTTGGGGTCAGACGATTGCAGCGGCGCGATGGTGTCGCCCGTCGTCTGGCCGCCGGAACCGGTCGTGGTCGTGTCGGCGCTGATCGACTGGGCCGCACCGCCCGCTTGGGCCGACGGCGCGGCCGCCGTGTCGGTGCTGTCGACCGGGGTGACTTCGGGGAAGGTTCCGTGCTGCGCGAGCGGCAAGAAGAAGTCAACGACGGCGGGTGCGGCGATCGCCGCGCCGTAGCCGGCTTGCTCGAACACCGCGGCGGCGACGTACTGCGCGTTCGACGACGGGCCGAAGCCGACGAACAGCGAGTTGTCCTGCTCGTTCTTCGCGGTGTTGTTCTGCGACGTACCGGTCTTGCCGGCCACGGGGAGGTTCGCCATCGGGTAGCCGGCGTTGGCGAACGCGCCGGTCGCCGTGCCTTCGCCCGACGTGGTGACGCCGTCGAACCCGGCGAGCATCGCGTCGCGCCACGGAGCCGGCAAGTCGACTTTGCCCGCCACTTTGGGTTGTTGGGTCATCACGACGCTGCCCGTGCGGAACTTGGTGACTTTGAGCAACAAGGTGGGCTGGTAGCGGGTGCCGTTGTTGGCGAACGTGGCGTACGCGTTGGCGAGTTGCAGCGGCGTGGCGTTGATGACGTCTTGGCCGATCGCCAAGTTGGCGTTGTTACCGGAGTACCACTGGTTGCCGTACGGATACGCCGCCGCGTACTTGTCGTGCAGCCGCTTCAAGAGCTCCGGCGTGCCCACCAGACCCGCCTGCTCGTCGGGCAGCTCGATGCCGGTCTTGGACCCGAAGCCGAACTCCCGGGCCACGTCTTGGATCGCTTCTTTGTGGTCGCTCGAGCGCCACAGCAGATCGCCGATCCGGTAGTAGTACGTGTCGCTCGACACGGTGAGCGCTCGCGTGAGGTTCACGTTGCCGTGCGCGGTCTTCTGGTCGCCGTACTTGATGCAGCCCTGGCTGTCGTTCTGGCAGCCGATGATCTTGTACTGGCCGGAGTCGCCGTACGTGAAGCTCGGGTCGATCACTCCGGCGCGCAGTCCGGCGATGCTGGTGACCAACTTGAAGGTGGAGCCCGGCGGGTACTGGCCGGCGATGGCGCGGTCGGTGAAGGGGTAGTGGCTGTCGGGCTCGGTGAGCTTCTGGTAGTCCCGGGTCGAGATGGCCGGCACGAACAGGCTCGGGTCGTACGTCGGGTTCGACGCCAGCGCCAGCACCTGCCCGTTGCGGGGGTCGAGCACCACCATCGACCCGGCGGGCGCCGGCGGGCAACCCACCCGGTTGCAGGTCTTGCGCGCGCTCTCGAGCCCGTTCGCCACACCCCGTTCGGCGACCGCCTGCGCGTTGGCGTCGATCGTGAGGTACACGTCGTCGCCCGGGATCGGTGGCGTCTCGCTCACGGTGCGCACCACCCGGCCGACACGGTCGACCTCGAACACCTTCCGGCCCGGGGTGCCCCGCAAGTACTTCTCGAACGTGGCTTCCACACCCGCCCGGCCGATGTCGTCGTCCTTTTGGTACGGCACCTTGTCGTGCTCGTGGGCTTTCCACTGCGAATCGGTGATCGGGCCCACGTAACCGAGCACTTGGGCAGCGAGCGTGCCGTACGGATACGTCCGCAAGGTCTCACGTTCGACCGACACAGACGGGAACTTGTCGGGGTGTTCGGAGAGGTAGATCTCGAGCTGTTGCGGCGCGTTGGTGGCCACCGGCACGGGTTTGTACGGGCTCACCTGCTTGTTGCGCAGCTTCTCCCGCAAGATGTCCGTGTTGTACGGCGTGGTGGGCGCCATGTACTGGTTGAGCAGATCGGCGAGGCGCGACAGCACCGTGTCGGGCGACTTGGCCTTGGCCAGCACCTGCGTGTCGACCGCCACCACAAGGTACGACTTGTTGTCGACCAGCACTTTGCCGTTGCGGTCCAGGATGCGACCCCGAGGCGCGGGAACGTTGATCTCCCGGTAGGCGGCGACGTCGGCCGCCTTGTCGTACGTGCCGGCGTTCATCACTTGGAGGAACCACAGGCGGGCGAACAGCGCCGCGAAGAGGCTGATGCAGACCAAGCCGACGGTGGCCACCCTGAGACGTGAGGAATCGCGGGTCATCGCATGCGGATGCGTTCGTTGCCAAAGCGGTTGCGCGCCGGGTCGGCGAGCGCGAGCTGGAACGCCCGCACCATCGGGAGGCACCAGAGCGCGGCCACCGCGGCGATCACGGCGACGATAGTCGGCAGGTCCCGCACCGAGGGCAGCGGCTCAGACAGCACGTTGCCGACGGTCCAGAACATCAGCGCCGAGGCCGCACCGCCGATCGCCGCAGTGGCCACCGGGATCCACCAGCGGACGCGCAGCACGGATTGCTGCGCCAGGCCGCAGCCGTAGCCGACCAGGCAGTAGCAGAGCGCGGACATCCCGACCGGCGTGGGCAACAACAGGTCGAACCCGAGCCCTGCCGCGAAGCCCACCAGCGCGCCGAGGTCGGGACCGCCCACGATGCCGGCCGCGATCGCCGCGACGACCACGATGTCCGCCCGCGCGCCGAACAGCGGCACGCGTGCGATGAACGAACACTGCACGACGATGAGAAAGGCGATCAGCAAGCCGCTCCGGAGCGTCCTCATGGCGCGCCCTGGTGTCCGCTGAGCGTCACGGGACCGGCGGTGGTCATGGAACCGGCTGCCACAGGACCACGGTGACGTAGCCGAGATGGTCCAAGTCGGCGCTCGGCTTCAGCTCGATGATCTTCTGGGTGCCGTCGTCGGAATCGCGAAACGTGGTGATCTTCCCAACCGGGATGGCGCCGGGGTAGATCGACGGGTCCACACCGCTGGTGGCCACCAGTTGCCCCTTCTTGACCGGCGTGCGGGGATCGATCCCGCTGTCGATCCGCAGCGGCTGGCCGAGGCCGTTCCCGTGGGCGATCCCCAGGGTGGGCGGCAAGCTGGCGTCGCTCGTCTCGAGGGTGATGTCGACCTTCGACTCGGGGCTGGTGACGAGCCGCACGATCGAGTGGCCGCCTTCGACGATCTCGACGGTCCCGACCAGCCCGTCGGGCGTCACCACCGGCATGCCGGGCTTGACGCCGGCGCCGGCACCCTGGTTGATCTCGATCGTCTGCGAGAAGCTGTTGAGCGGACCCGACGTGACACGGGCGATCTTGGTGTCGAGGTCGGGCAGGTACTGGATGTCGGCGGCGGCGCGGAGTTGGCGGTACTCGTTCTCGTCGATCTGCGCCCGGTACGACTTGCCCTTCAGGTCGGCGACCTGGCGCCGAAGCCGGTCGTTCTCCTTCTTCAGGCGGTCGTAGTGAAAGGCGCTGTTCCAGGCATTGCCGATGGGACGGAACACCGCGTCGCCGGCGGAGCGGAGCGGGCTGAACACGGTGGCGCCGACGTCACGCACCTTCTCGACGGGCCCGGAGTGGCGGAAGTCGAGCGTGAGGATGGTGAGTGACGTGAGGACGAGCAGCAGCAACGTCACACGTCGTCGGCGACCAGCGCGCCGGGGACCTACCACAAGGAGCGGATCAGGTGATGGGCTCAGAGGCGAACAGCACGCCCTTGAGCGCCTCGAACTCCTCCAACGACTGACCCGATCCGATCGCCACGCAGTTGAGCGGGTTGGGGGACACCACGATCGGCATGCCCGTCTCGTGCTGGAGGCGGGCGTCGAGGCCGTGCAGCAGCGCGCCGCCACCGGCGAGCACGATGCCCTTCTCCATGATGTCGGCCGCCAGCTCGGGCGGCGTCTTGTCGAGCGTGGTCTTCACGGCGTCCACTATGGCCGCGACCGGCTCTTCGAGGGCCTCGCGGATCTCCTCGGTGGAGGTGACGATGGTCTTGGGCAGGCCGGTGACGAGGTCGCGGCCGCGGATCTCGGCGTGCAGTTCCTCTTGCAGCGGCCAAGCCGAGCCGAGCGCGATCTTCACTTCCTCCGCCGTCCGCTCACCGAGGGCGAGGCTGTACTCCTTCTTGATGTACTGGATGATCGCGTCGTCGAGCTCGTCGCCGCCGACCCGAACCGACTGGCTGATCACGATGCCACCGAGCGAGATCACGGCGACCTCGGTGGTGCCGCCGCCGATGTCGACGATCATGTTGCCGGTGGGCTCCTGCACCGGCAGACCCGCCCCGATCGCGGCCGCCATCGGCTCCTCGATGATGTAGGCCTTGCGGGCGCCGGCGAACTGGGCGGCCTCCTGCACGGCCCGCTGCTCCACGCCGGTGATCCCCGACGGGACGCAGATCACGATGCGCGGCTTCGACCACCGGCGCTGGTGCACCTTGTGGATGAAGTAGCGCAGCATCTTCTCGCAGATCTCGAAGTCGGCGATCACGCCGTCCTTGAGGGGGCGCACGGCCTGGATGTGAGCGGGCGTCCGCCCGATCATGCGCTTGGCCTCGGTGCCGACCGCCAGCAGGCGCCCGTCACTCACGCTCACGGCGACGACGGACGGCTCGTTCAGCACGATGCCATGGCCGCGCACGTAGATGACCGTGTTGGCCGTGCCCAAGTCGACCGCCATGTCGCGGCCCATCAGAGTTGAGAACGGAAGGTCAGACATCGATTGGCCTCCGACGTGAGTGCGCCGAAGCCGACGGACTCGTAGGAGCGGAACTGGAGGCCACGGAGGGGACCCCTCCTCGGCCCGCGGAAGATCGCAGCTTAGCGGGCGTCACGCAATCGCAATAATCAGCATCCACCACTCTTGGTCCGTGGTGCGCTAAATGCCGCCGCGGAAGGTGGCGACCGGTGTCCGGCCGCGGTCTTCGTCGGCCGGCGCAGGGCTTGGCGCCGTCCCGAGATCACACGTCCGGGAAGAAGATTCCGATCTCGCGGGCCGCCGACTCGGGGCCGTCGCTGCCGTGCACCAGGTTCTCCTGCGTGGTGGTGGCGAAGTCGCCGCGGATCGAGCCGGGCTGCGCGTCGTCGACGTTGGTCTTGCCCATGAGCGTGCGGACGAGGTGCCACGTGTTGTCGTCGGGGCCTTCGACCACCATGGCCAGTACGGGGCCGCCGCAGATGAAGTCGACGAGCTCACCGAAAAAGGGCTTGTCCTGGTGCTCCTCGTAGTGACGTTCGGCCGTCGGGCGGTCGATGGTCCGCAGCTCGGCGGCCACGAGCGTGAGGCCTTTGCGCTCGAGGCGGCTGACGACTTCACCGACGAGTCCCCGTCGAACAGCGTCGGGCTTGCACATCACGAAGGTCCGGTTCACGAGTCGAGCACGCTACAAGCCGCCGTCGCCGCCCTGCGAACCGGAACGGCCGCCCACCGCACTTCTCGAAGGGGGGACAACCGGCCGCCCCGGCGACCACATCCCCACCCGCTACGAGGAAGCGGGTTGGCCGCCGTCGCCGGACCATTGGCCGTCGGCGCGGAGGGTCAGCAGCTCGACGCCGTCGTCGGTGACCAGGAGTGTGTGCTCGAACTGGGCGGAGCGCTTGCCGTCGACCGTGACGGCGGTCCAGTCGTCGTCCCACAAACGGTGCTGCCAGGCACCCACCGAGATCATCGGCTCGATCGTGAACACCATGCCGGGCTCGATCACCGTGTCGTTGCGCGGGTCGAAGTAGTGCAGGATCTGGAAGTCGGTGTGGAACTCCTCACCGATGCCGTGGCCGATGAACGCCCGCACCACGGAGAAGCCCTCGGCCTCCGCGTGGGTCTGGATCGCCCGGCCGATGTCGTACAGGCGCCGGCCCGGCCGCACTGCCTCGATCCCCCGCTCCAGACACTCACGCGTGACACGCACGAGGCGCCGCGACTGCGGATCGACGGTGCCGACGCACCAGGTGGCGTTGGTGTCGCCGTGCACGCCTTCTTTGAACACGGTGACGTCGAGGTTGACGATGTCGCCGTCGAGCAGGGGCCGATCGTCGGGGATCCCGTGGCAGATCACATCGTTGACCGATGTGCACAGCGACTTGGGGAAGCCTCCGTAGTTCAACGGGCTCGGGTACGCGCCCGCCTCGACGGTGAGGCGGTGGCACAGCGCATCGAGCTCATCGGTGGTGACACCCGGGGCGATGGCCGCGCCGACTCTCCCCAAGATGTCGCCGGCGAGACGGCCGGTGCGGCGCATCCGGTCGATGATCTCGGGTGCCTGCACCGGCGACCCGCCGCGGTGGGACCGCTCGCCCGTGCCCGCGTAGAACGGCCGCTCGATGCCCTCGGGCACCTCACGCGTCGGGCTCTGGCGACCGGCGCGGATGCGGTCGGTCGACGCACGGTGACAACGCTTGAACTTGAGGCCACTGCCACACCAGCACGGCTCGTTGGGCTTCAGCCGGAAGATGTCGACCTCGGCGCTTCGGCTGTCGTCCGGCCGCACCCTCACCCGGCCAGCTCCGCGGCCTGGTCGTGCAGGGATCGCCGGGCGGCACCGACGACGTAGAGGGAGCCAGTCACGACGATCACATCCTCGGCGGTGGCGAACGAGCGGGCGCGGGCAAGGGCGTGCGCGACGTCGGGCACGGCTTCGGCCACGACGCCGAGACGGTCGGCGGCTGCGGCCACCTCGGCCGCCGGGATCGCCCGCGGCGACGGCGGGCTGCACGCCACCACGTAACCGGCCTCGCGAGCGCCCATGGCGTCGAGCATTTCGACGGGGTCGCGGCCACGCAACATGCCGACCACCAGCACCAGCGACCCGGTCAGCGTGAACTCCTCGTGCAAGGTGGCGGCCTCGGCCGCGGCGCCGTCGAGGTTGTGCGCGCCGTCGAGGATCACCAGCGGCTCGTGGGCGAGGATCTCGAAGCGGCCCGGCACCTGCACGCCGGCGAACGCCGACCGAACGAGGTCGTCGGGCAACCGCCGACCGAAGAACGCCTCGGCGGCGGCGAGCGCCGCGGCGGCGTTGTCGCCCTGGAACGCCCCGTGCAGCGGGATCTGCACGTCGTCGAGCACACCTGACGGTGTACGCAAGTCGGCCACCCGGCCGCCGACCGCCAAGTCGTTGCGTTCGCAGCCGAACGTGTCGCCCCGCAGCCAGATCTCTGCGGCGGGCGTGGCGGTGAAGACGTCGCGCAGGGCCGGGTCGGCCTCGCCCAACACGAACGTGGCGCCCGGCTTCACGATCCCGGACTTCTCCTCGGCGATGCGACGCCGCCAGTCGCCCACCCCGTCGGTGTGGTCGTGACCAACGTTGGTGAGCACCGCGACTTGGCTCTCGACGACGTTGGTCGCATCCCACCGACCCAGGAGCCCGACTTCGACGACCGCGACGTCGACGCCCCGATCGGCGAACCACCGGAACGCCGCAGCAGTCAGCAGCTCGAAGTACGACGGCCGGTGCTCGAGGAGCGGCTCGACGGCAGCGAGGTCGGAGATCAACTCCGCCAGCTCGTCGTCGGCGATGGGCTCACCGTCGTACGCGATGCGCTCGTTGACGGTCTCGAGGTGCGGGCTGGTGTACGTGCCGACCGCCAGGCCCGACGCGCGGAGCAGCTCGGTGACCATCCGTGCGGTCGAGCCCTTGCCGTTCGTGCCGGTGATGTGGATGACACCGTACGCGAGGTGCGGGTCGCCGAGGACGTGGACCAGCGCGCGCATGCGCTCCAACGAGAGGCCCTCGACCCGTCCAGCCGTGGCCTCCAAGTTGACGTGTTCGTCGAGGTAGCGCAGCGCAGCGGTGAGGTCCATGGGCGCACGCAACGGTAGCGGTCCTGCACCTCGACTCCCCCAAACGTGCCCGCCGCTCCACCACTTTCCGCCACTATGGCGGGGTGCACCCCCATCTGAGCGTCGACCACCTCGTCCTGGCCGGCGCCGGCTTGCTGGCCGCGGGGGTGGTGATGAGCCGATTGGCGGACCGGATTCGAGTGCCGGGCCTGCTGCTGTTCCTCGGGCTCGGGATGGCGGTTGGCGACGACGGGCTCGCATGGGTGCACTTCGGCGACCCGCATCTCGCCCAGAACCTGTGCGTCGTCGCACTGATCCTCATCTTGTTCGACGGCGGCCTGTCGTCCTCGCCTCGGCTCCTGCGCCAAGTGGTTGCGCCGGCTTCGGTGCTTGCAACCGTGGGCGTGTTCGTGTCGGCCGTGATCACCGGCGTCGCCGCGATGTGGCTGCTGCACGTGTCGTTCAACACCGCCTTGCTGGTCGGTGCGGTCGTCGCGTCGACCGACGCGGCGGCGGTCTTCTCGGTGTTGCGAGGCGCTCCCATCCCCGAACGGCTCGACGCGCTGCTCGAGACCGAGTCGGGCGGCAACGACCCGGCCGCCGTGCTGCTCACCGTGGGTCTGCTGGCCACCTACAAAGGTGGTGTCACTGCCGGCGACTGGGTGATCTTCGGCGTGCAACAGCTCGCTGGCGGGCTGATCGTCGGGGTGGTGGTGGGCTACCTCGGCAGCCGCATCCTCGTGCGCACGAGCGGATCGTCGGCTGCGCCGCTCGTAGGGCTGGCCACCGCTGCGGGCTGCTACGGCGTCGCCGCGTGGCTGGGGGCGTCGGGCTTCCTGGCCGTCTTCGTGGGCGGCGTGTTGATGGGCGCCGTGGCGCCGTCGCACGGCAAGGCCAGCAACGCCTTCCACAGCGGCCTGGCCTCGCTGGCCCAGCTCGGACTGTTCTTCCTGCTCGGCATCTTGGTCTTCCCGTCACAGCTCGGTGGCGTCGCTTGGCGGGCGCTCGCGATCGCCGCCGTTCTCCTGTTCATCGCGCGACCTGTGGCCGTGGCCGCGTCGGTGGTGTGGTTCCGCATCCCGTGGCGGTCGGCCGCGTTCGTATCGTGGGCGGGACTGCGAGGGGCGGTGCCGATCGTGCTCGCGACGTTTCCGCTCACTGCCCACCATCCCGACGGCTCACTCGTGTTCGACGTCGTGTTCTTCGTGGTGCTGGTGTCGGCCACGGTGCAAGGAGCCACGGTGGTTCCAGTCGCGCGATGGCTCGGGTTGCGCCACGAGCCGGGACCCTGGGACCCGATCGTCGACGTGGTGCCGATGGACCAGTTCGGCGTCGAGCTGTTGGAACTGGAGCTCAACCCGACCAGCCCTGTGGTCGGCCGTGCCATCGCCGAGGTGCCGATGCCGGGCGACGCCCGGATCATCACGATCATCCGGGACGGGCGTGTGGTGCTCGCCACCGGAAGCACCGTGCTGGACGAAGGCGACCACCTCGCGGTCGCGGGTGGTCGCTCCCACAACCTGCGCGACGCGCTGTCGGCGTGGGCCGGCGGCGACGACGACTGACGGGATCAGGACGCGGCGCGGCGGGGGCGCGTGGGGCGCGCTTCACCACGTGGGACCAAGGTGGGGTTCACCTTGTCGGCCACGACGGTGCCGTCGATCACGCACTTTGCAATGTCGGTGCGACCGGGCAGGTCGTACATGACGTTGAGCAGCACCTCTTCGAGGATCGCCCGGAGGCCGCGGGCGCCCGTGCCACGCAGCAGCGCCTGATCGGCGATGCCTTCGAGCGCATCGGGGGTGAACTCGAGCTCCACGTTCTCGAACTCGAAGAACTTGCGGTACTGCTTGGCCAGCGCGTTGCGCGGCTCCACGAGGATCTTCACCAGCGCGTCGCGGTCGAGGTTCGAGACCGCACCGAGCACGGGCAGGCGACCGATGAACTCGGGGATGAGGCCGAACTTCATGAGGTCCTCGGGAAGGACCTGGTTGAACAGCTCGCCCATGTCCTTCTCTTCGGCCCGGCGGATGTCGGCCCCGAAGCCGACGCCTTTGGAGCCCACCCGCGACTCGATGATCTTGTCGAGCCCGGCGAACGCGCCACCGCAGATGAACAAAATGTTCGTGGTGTCGATCTGGATGAACTCCTGGTGGGGGTGCTTGCGCCCTCCCTGGGGCGGCACCGAGGCCACGGTGCCTTCCAGGATCTTGAGCAGGGCCTGCTGCACGCCCTCGCCCGACACATCGCGGGTGATCGACGGGTTCTCGCTCTTGCGAGCGACCTTGTCGATCTCGTCGATGTAGATGATCCCGGTCTCGGCCTTCTTGACGTCGTAGTCCGCAGCCTGGATCAGCTTGAGCAGGATGTTCTCGACGTCTTCGCCGACGTAGCCCGCCTCGGTCAGCGCGGTGGCGTCCGCGATCGCGAACGGCACGTTGAGCATGCGTGCCAGCGTCTGCGCCAACAGCGTCTTGCCGCAGCCGGTGGGCCCGATCAGCATGATGTTCGACTTGCTGAGCTCGACTTCGTCGACACCACCGTGGGCTGCCGCGTACTGGACGCGCTTGTAGTGGTTGTAGACGGCCACCGACAAGATGCGCTTGGCGGGTTCCTGACCGACGATGTACTCGTTCAGGAAGTCGAAGATCTCACGAGGCTTGGGCAGCTCATCGAAGTGCAGCTCGGAAGCTTCCGACAGCTCCTCTTCGATGATCTCGTTGCACAGGTCGATGCACTCGTCGCAGATGTACACGCCGGGGCCGGCGATGAGCTTCTTGACCTGCTTCTGGGACTTGCCGCAGAAGCTGCACTTGAGCAGCTCGCCGCCTTCTCCGAACTTCGCCACGATCGCTCCCCCGTCGCTACCCGGCAGCCCGGATGGCGCCGCTCTTGTCGGCGATCTCGCGGGTGGAGATCACCTCGTCGATGATGCCGTACTCCTTGGCTTCCTCCGCGGACAGGACGAAATCGCGGTCGGTGTCCTTGGCGATGCGCTCCTTGGGCTGACCGGTGTGCCGGGACAAGATGTCTTCCAGCAGGTCGCGCATCCGCATGATCTCGCGGGCTTGGATCTCGATGTCGGCTGCCTGGCCACTGCCGCTCCCCCATGGTTGGTGGAGCAGGACTCGGGAGTGCGGCAGGGCGAGGCGCTTGCCGGGGGTGCCGGCGGCCAGCAGCACTGCCGCCGCCGAAGCGGCCTGGCCATAACAGATCGTGCTGACCTCGGGCTTGATGTACTGCAGCGTGTCGTAGATCGCGAACAGCGCCGTGATGTCGCCACCGGGCGAGTTGATGTAGATGTTGATGTCGCGGTCGGGGTTCTCCGACTCCAGGTGGAGGAGCTGGGCACACACGAGGTTGGCGATCGCGTCGTCGATCGGGGTGCCCAGGAAGATGATGTTCTCCTTGAGCAGCCGGGAGTAGAGGTCATAGGCCCGCTCCCCTCGGTTCGTCTGCTCGACGACCGTGGGGACGAGGTAGTTGTACGCCCGGAAGCCGCTGGGCTCACTCACTGCTGGGTGCCTTTCGTGTCGGGCTCGGAGTCGGCCCCCTCGACGCTACCGGGGTCGGCGCCAGCAGCGACGGACGTTTCGTCCGTCACGTCGTCTACCTCGGCTTCTGCACCGTCGCCGTCGGCGGTCGGTTCGTCCTCGCCCTCGCCGTCGGCCTCGCCCTCACCGTCGGCCTCGTCGCCGTCGCCGGTCAGCGTGTCGAGCTCGAAGTCGGACCGTTGGAGCGGGTTGCCGTCGTCGTCGACGATCTCGACCTGCTCGACGATCTGTTCGAGCGCCTTGCGCTTGGCGAGATCGATGCGGATCTCGCGGAGCTGGCCGGCTTCCTCGAGCTGTGAGCGGACCTTGTCGAGCGGCTGGCCGAGGCGATCCGACAGCAACTGGAGCTCCTCTTCGAGCTCTTCGTCGCTCACCTCGATGCCGTCGGCCGTCACGACAGCCCGCAGCGCGAGGTCGACCTTCACGGCCTGCGCGGCGGTCTCGCGGAGGTCGTCTTGCAGCTGCTCGGGGGTGAGGCCCGAACCAACGAGGTACTGCTCGAGCCCCATCCCCTGCGCTTGGAGGCGCATGGCGAGGTCCTGGAGGCGCTGCTGCATCTCGCCGTTGACGAGCGCTTCGGGCAGTTCGTCGTCGACCAGATCGGCGAGCGCCTCGCCAGTCTTCTCCCGGATCGCCATCTGGCCTTGGATGCGACGGGTGAGCTTCTGGCGCTTGGTGAGGTCGGCGCGCAGCTCGTCGATCGTGTCGAACTCCGACGCTTCGGCCGCCCAGTCGTCGCTGGCGTCGGGAAGGACCTTCTCGCGGACTTCCTTCACGTGGATCGTGAACTCGACCGGTTCCTGGTCGGGTTGGGGGTGCTCGGCCGTGAACGTGAGCTCGTCGCCCGCCTTGGCGCCGACCAGGTTCTCGTCGAGCTCCGGAACGACCGTGCCCGAACCGACCGGGTACAGGTAGTCCTCCGCGGTGAGGCCGGACACGGGCTCGCCCTCTTGCGTGCCGGCCACGTCGATCAGCACGTGGTCGCCCTCGGCCGCGGGTCGGTCGACGGTCTGGAGGTCGGCGTACTGCTCACGGAGGTGGTCGATCTGGTGGTCGATGTCGTCGGGGGTCGGATCGGGCGAGGGCACCGTGATCCGCAACGAGTTGTACCCGCCGACCGTGACGACCGGCCGGATCTCGACGACCGCGTCGAACTGCACGGGGCCTTCGTCCTCCCCGCCGGTGATCTCGACCTCGGGCGCAGCGATGACGTCGACCTGTTCGTCACGGACCGCACGCGCGTAATAGTCGGGCACGGCGTGCCGCAGCGCTTCCTCGCGGGCCACCTCGCTGCCGAGCCGGGCCTCCAGGATGCGGCGCGGCGCCTTGCCGGGGCGGAAGCCAGGGATCCGCACCTCACGTGCGAGACGCCGGAACGCAGCGTCGATCTCCGACTCGAACTCCGTCTCGGGCACTTCGACCGAGACCTTGACCTTGTTCCCCTCGAGGGGTTCGACGCTCGTCTTCACAGGGCCAGCAGTGTACCGGCGCCCCACCGGCCCTCTTGACGGGCCGGGTCGGGCGCCATGTGAGCGGGTGAAGGGAATCGAACCCTCGTGACCAGGATGGAAGCCTGGGACTCTGCCATTGAGCTACACCCGCAGGGGTCGCTCCACGCTAGCGAACGCCGATCGCGCCGCCGACCCCATCGTGCTGTGAGCACGTAGCCACCGTGGAGGTGGTCAAGTGCTCACAGCAGGGTGGTTTGCGGATCGGTAACGTCGCAGACATGCGCTCGGCGGCGTGACCGCCGCCAGAAGGGGGGTCGGCGATGTCCACGACGATCGACGAGGTTGGTGACCGCATCTACCGCATCTCCACCTTTGTGGAGGCCGCCAACCTGCCGTTCAACCAGTACCTCATCGACGCGGACGAGCCGCTGCTGTTCCACACCGGTCTGCGGGCGCTGTTCCCCGACGTGCGCGCGGCCATCGACCGCGTGCTGCCCACCGACCGTCTGCGGTGGGTCAGCTTCGGGCACTTCGAAGCCGACGAGTGCGGCGCGCTCAACCAGTGGCTCACGTCGGCCCCTCGCGCAGAGGCCGTGCACGGCACCATCGGCGTGTTGGTGTCGCTCGGCGACCAGGCCGACCGCCCGCCACGTCCCCTCGCGGACGGCGAGACGCTCGAGCTCGGCGGGCGGCGGGTGCGGTGGATCGACACGCCCCAGGTACCCCACGGTTGGGACGCCGGTCTGATGTATGAGGAGGTCACGGGCACGCTGTTCGCCGGCGACTTGTTCACCACCGTCGGCGCGTGCCCCGCGCACTCGGATCAGTCGATCGTCGAGCCCGCGGCCGCCACCGAGGACCTCTTCCACGCCACCGCGCTCACCCCCGCGACGGCTCCGACCATCCGCCGGCTCGCCGAGCTGGATCCGTCGATGCTGGGCCTGATGCACGGGCCCGCCTACACCGGCGACGGCGCCGCGGCGCTCCGAGCCCTGGCCGACGACTACGAACGCCGGTTCGACGAGGCAGTCGAGGCCGCCGCCGGCTGACCCGGCCGAACCCGCCGTAAAGGGATTGTGGCGGGTCAGTAGTGGTGGTGGAGGAGGTCGACCACGGTGGAGGCCTGCTGGCCGAGGAGGACCTTGCCCACCACCTGCATGTGGTCGCGCCAGTGGTCCTCGGCGGCGTCGCCCTCCCCGCGCTCGATGAGGTCGAGCAGACGCAACTGCGAGCGGATGCCCCGGCTGCGAACCGATCGTGATCCCACCGAGTCGTCGCCGCTGCTCACCGCAGTGACGGCGCGGGTGACGATCTCGTCGAGCATCTCGGCGACGATCGCCAGCGTCTGGTTGCCGGCGAGGGCCACCAGACGCTCGTGGAACACCGCGTTGGCCACGCCGAACTCGGTGGGGTCCTCGATGGCCGCTTCCTCGGCGGCGACCAGCGACCGCAACTCCTTGACGGCCCCGCGGCGGGTGCGCTGGCCCGCGAGCGCGCGGGCCGCGGCCGGCTCGAGCACGCGGCGGGCCTCGTACACGTCGGCCAGCGGCACGTTGCGCGCTTGGAGCACCAGCGCGGCCGTGCGCGCCGTCATGCGCTCGTCGGGCTCGTGCACCACCACCCCACCGCGCACCCCACGCACGACCGTGATCAGCCCCTCGGCTTCGAGGATGCGCAACGCCTCTCGCAGGGACGGTCGTGACACCCCGAACCGCTCGACCAGCTCCGGCTCGTGACCCAGGGAGTCGCCTTCGACCAGCTCTCCCGCGACGATGAGCGCGCGGAGCTCGTCGGCGATCTGTTGGGGTTTCTCGCGCGGCCTTGCCGGTGGGCGTCTGGTGCGTGCCACTCGTGCTCCTCTCCTCAGGTCCCGCTGAAGTAGAACGCCTGCGCGTTGCCGTACAGCCAGGCGTCGCGCACGTCGTCGGGCAAGTCGAGCGCGGCGGCCTCGGCGAGACAGCGCGACACGGGCAGCACCGGATAGTCCGACGCGAACATCACGCGGTCGCCACCGCGGGTGCGCATGTAGTGCAGCAGCGACTCGGGCAGGTACTTGGGCGCCCAAGCCGAGGTCATCAGCCGCAGGTTCCGGTACTTGATCATCAAGCGGATGGCCACGTCCCACCAGGGGTCGGCGCCGTGGATCATGCACAGCTTCAGCTCCGGGAAGCGGAGGCAGACGCGGTCGAGGTGGATCGGGTGCTGCGGCTCGGCCGGCAGGGGCGGACCGGGAATCCCCATGTTCATGCTGAGCGGCAGGTCGAGCTCGCAGCACTTGGCGTACAGGGGGTAGTAGACCGCGTCGCTCGGCGGGTACCGGCCGTCGCCCCAGAAGCTCGGGCCGACCGTCGCGTACGAGACCGGGTGATCGGCCACGAACGACTCCAGCGCCCGCAGCGCCTTCATCGGCTTCAACAAGTTGAAGCCGCCGACGGCGAGCGAGAAACGATCGGGACGCTCGCGCGCGAAGCGAACGGCTCGGCCCTCGAGGTCGCGCACGTTGGCGATCAAGATGGCCCGCTCGACGCCGTTGGCGTCCATGTCGTCGACGAGCTCGCCGAGCTCGGGGCTCTTGAAGAACGATTCGCCGGCCTTGAAGTAGTCCTCTTTCACCCGGACCATCCAGTCGGGCATCTCGCGGTCGGCGAAGTCGACGTTCATCAGGCCGTCGATCACGCGGGTCATGGCGTGGTTCCCTTCTGCAGCAGCGACTGGAGCGCGGGCTTGTCGACTTTCGAGGTGGCGGTCAGCGGCACTGCGTCGGCGGTGGCCGCGACCACCCACTTGGTGGGCACTTTGAACGAGCTCAGCTGCTCGCGCGCTGCCGCGACGAGCTCGTCGAGGGCACGGCCGCTGACCACCAGCGCACCGACCTCGTGGCCCCCGCCGACCCCGTCGACGTCGGTGACATGTGCCTGCGCCACCCCCGGGATCCGTCGCAGGGCGGCCTCCACTTCGGATGGGTACACCGTCGCGCCTTTGACTTTGAACATGTCGTCGACCCGGCCGTGCGACCACACCCACCCGCCCGCGTCGACGGAGCCGAGATCGCCGGTGTGGTAGTAGCCGTCGGCGTCGAACGTGGCATCGCGGGTGCGCCCACAGATCCCCCGCATCACGTTGGGGCCGCGCACGCACACCTCGCCCGTGTCCCCGGTTGCGCACGCCTTGCCGCCGGGGTCGACCACTTCGACGTCGAAGCCGTCGAACGGTCGCCCGCAGCTTCCGTGCGCCGCCAGCGGGAGGTCGACGTCGAGCCGCGCGCCGAGGTAGGGACCGAACGTCTCGGTCATGCCGAACAAGTTGGCCCGCGCACCGGGCGCGGGCCGCTGGTCGGCGGGCAGCACGGCAGGGAGGCTGCCGGGGCCCAGGCTCGACAAGTCGGCCGCGCCGAAGCCGGGGTGGGCGGCGAGGCGGGCGGCCTGATCGGGCCAGCCCCGAAACAGCGTGACCCGCTCGCGCTCGAGCAGGCGAAGGGTCTGATCGGGCTGGGGAACGGCCTCGGTCAACAGGGTTGCGCCGGCCACGAGCACCGACAGCAGCCCCATCGCGAACCCGCCGGTCCAAAAGAACGGCATCGGGATGTAGAGCCGCTCGCCCGGCAACACCCGCCGGGCGTCGAGGCCGGCCGCGACCGCACCGAGCGCGCTCCCGTGGGTGTGGATCGCACCTTTGGGTGCCCCGCGGCTGCCGGATGTGAACAGCACGGCGAGGTCGTCGGCGGGACGCACCCGAGCCTCGAGCGCGTCGACGAGCTCGGGCCGCGCGGCATCGTCGGGGAGCTCGGCGTCGATCCAGATCCGGCGCAGGCTCGGAAGCGCGGGATGCAGCCCCGCCCCCGCCAGGCGATCGAGCAGCCCCGGTGCGATCGCGTCGAGGTCACCGGGATGGTCGCGGCCCCGGAACGACCGGGCGACCACGAGATGGGTCACACCGGCCGCGCGCAGTTGCGCCGCCAGCTCGGGTGGGCGCAACAACGTGCTCAGCGGCACCAGCACCCCGCCGACCCGCAGCACCGCAGCCGCCAGCACCGCCCACTCGACGCCGTTGGGCAGCACCACACCGACGCGCGCGCCCTTGCCCACTCCGGCGGCCACGAGCCGCGCCGCGAGCGCGCGACTGTCGACGGCCAGCTCGCCGTGGGTGATCGACCGGTCGGCGGTGACCACGACCGGTTCGTCGGGGCGCTCGGCGGCGTTGCGCGCCAGCAACTGCGGCAACGTGCAGGGCGCGTCAGGCATCGAACAGCGCCTCGAGGGCGGACGTGTCGAGCTTTCCGCTCGACAGCATCGGTACGTCGAGGTCGGCCAGTGCAAGGAACCGGCGCGGCACCTTGTACGCCGACAGCCGCCCCCGCAGCGCCACCCGGAGCTGGTCGAGATCGGGTGAGGCCTGTCCGGCAGGAACCCGGATGGCCGCCGCCACGATCTGCCCGCGCTCGGCATCGTCGAGGCCGACGACGTGGGCGGTCAGACCGGTCTCGGCGGCGATGGCCGCTTCGACTTCGCGCGGCGACACGTTGGCTCCAGCCGTCTTGATCATGTCGCCGCGCCGGCCCACGAAGTAGAAGAACCCCTCGTCGTCGACGTGGAACAGGTCGCCGGTGCGGAACCACCCGTCGGGCGTGAACGTGTCGTGGCGTTCCCGACCGTAGTAGCCCTCCATCAAGAAGGGCCCCCGGAACCAGAGCTCCCCCACTTCACCGGTGGCGCGCTCGACCCCGGTTTCGGGGTCCACGACCTTGGCGTCGAGGCCGGGCACCGGCCTGCCGCACGACCCGCGGCGGTGCTCGGGCTGGTCGGTCTCGTCGGGGCACGCCAAGCACACGCTGCCGGTCTCCGACATGCCGAACATGTTGTGGCGCAGGCCGGGGTCGGCCGGTCGGATGTCGGGCGGCAGGATCGGCCAGAGGTTGCCGCGCCGGATCGAGCTGAGGTCGCGGCTCGAAAACGACGGGTGCTCCGCGAGATGGGCGACGGCCGCAGCGAAGCCGTTCACCATGGTGGGGCGCTCGCGCTCGAGCAGGTCGAGCGTGTCGGACGGGTCGGTGGCGTTGGAGCACAGGAGCGTCGCGCCCGCGAGCAACGTGCCGATCAGGCCGTACGCGAAGCCGGCGATCCAAAAGAACGCCGAGTTGGCGAACAACACGTCGTCGGGCGCGTACTCGCGGAGCTCGTTGAGGTTGTCGAGGTGGCGGATCAGGGGGCCGTGCTGGTGGATGACCCCTTTGGGCGCGCTGGTGGACCCCGAGGTGTGGACGATGACCAGCCGGTCGGCCGGTGTCACCTCGGCCTCGGCTGCGGCCAGCGTGGCGTCGTCGATCGCAGTGCCGGCCGCCACGAGGTAGTCGGTCTCGAACACGACCCGACGCAGGGCGGGCACCGCGGGCAGCTGGAGCGGCTGCGCGGAGAGATCTGCGATGTCGAGCGCGGCGGCCAAGGTGGCGGTGTAGTCGCGGTTGCGATACCCCCGCGCCGCCAGCATCACTTCGACATCGGCGCCGTCGAGCAACGCCCGCAGCTCCGGCGCGGTCGACAGCGTCGCGAACGGCACGGCCACCGCGCCGATGCGGGCCGCGGCCAGCCAGCGCACGACGAACTCCGAGCCGTTGGGGTGCAACAGGCCCACGTGCGTGCCGCGACCCACCCCGGCGGCGAGAAGGCCCTTGGCCAGCGCGGCCGAGGCGGTGTCGGCTTCGCGGTACGTGAGCGCGTCGTCGTCGCAGACCACCCACCGGTGATCGGGGCGGTCCACAGCCCGGGCCGCGAGCAGCGCGGGGAGCGTGAGCGGCAGCCCGTCGCCAACATCGACGCGGGTGGCGGTCACGGCCGGCCGGTCCGGGATGCGATCATCGGCAAGCGGCTCCGGTCGCCGGCCACGGCCTCCATCGCGGCGGTGCAGCACAGGTCGCCGCCCGCCACGAGCCGTGCGGCAGACGTGATCCGCCGATCGTCGGCCGTGCGCTCGATCTCGAACGCGAGGTCGGTGCCGACCGGAGTCGGGCGCCGGTAGTCGAGCCGCAACGACGTCGTCTTGCCGGCCACGCCGACATCGCAGTTGTGGTGCTGGATCACGCAGTCGAAGAACGTGGCGAGCACGCCGCCGTGCACGACCCCGGGTGGGCCTTCGAACGCCAACGGGAACGTGACCGTGCCGCTCGCTCGGTCACCGGTCACGGCGATCTCGTACTCCGGGAAGCCCGCGTTGAAGCGGCCGACGTGTCGGGAGTGGTCGAGATACGGCCGCTGACTGGCAGGGGCGTCGAGACCGAGGCGGGGACGAGGATCGGGCGGCACGCGCTCGCGGAGCGCGGCGAGCGCGACCCGCAGCTGTTCGGCGAGGTCCGCCGCAGCCCCGTCATCCGCGTCGAGCGACAGCACCAGCCCGGTGAGCTCGCGGAGCAGCGGTGCCAGCTCGACGGCCTGCGGGAGCGGCTCGAGCCCGAAGGTCCACGGTGGCGCCGTGCCGGTCAACGCGACCTCGGCATGCCGAGGATGCGCTCGGCGATCAAGTTGCGCTGGATCTGCGAGGTGCCCGCCGCGATCGTGTACTGCAACGACCACAAGTACGCGCGGGCCGCTTCGGCGGCGTCGACGTCGGCGGTCCGCACGCCGCCGGTCGCCAGCCGACCGAGCACACGGATGGCCAGCTCGTTGATCTCCTGGTTGAGCTCGCTGTAGCGCAGCTTCACCGCAGACCCCGTCGGGGACGGGAGGCCGGTCGCCTCGGCTTCCGCGACGCCGCGCTGGGTCAGCCGCCACAGCGCTTCGACGTTGGCTTCGAGCCGGCCGACGTGCTCGCGCAACGATCGATCGTCCCAGGCCGTGGCCTCGCCGTGCGGCCCCGGAACCTTGCTGGCGATGTCGACCAAGCCGCGGACTTGGGAGCGCAACGTGATGATGTGCTGTGCGAAGGCCGTGCCGCGCTCGAAGCGCAACGTGACGTTCGTGACCCGCCACCCGTCGTTCTCGTCGCCAACCCGGTTGCTTGCAGGCACCCGTACGTCGTTCAGGAACACCTCGCAGAAGTGGCTCTCGCCGTCGATCGTGCGCATCGGGCGCACCTCGACGCCCGGCGAGTGCATGTCGAGGATCAGCCACGTGATGCCTTTGTGCTTGGCGGCATCGGGATCGGTGCGGACCAGCAGCTCGCAGTAGTCCGCGACGTGCGCCCGGGTGCTCCAGATCTTCTGCCCGTTGACGACGTAGCCGTCGCCGTCGCGCACGGCCCGTGTGCGCAACGACGCGAGGTCGGAGCCGGCGCTGGGCTCGGAGAAACCCTGGCACCACACGCTGTCGCCACGAAGGATCTTGGGCAGGTGGAACGACCGCTGCTCGTCGGACCCCTCGGCGATGAGCGTGGGACCTGCGTGCATCATCCCGACGAAGTTCACGCTGATGTACGGCGCGTTCGCCCGCGCGTACTCCTCGAGATACACGAGCTGCTGCGTGACGGGCAGACCCCGCCCGCCGAACGCCTCGGGCCAGGCGAGGCCCGCGTAGCCCGCGTCGAACAACTTGCGCTGCCAGGCGGTGTCGTACGCACGGCGGGCCGGCCAGTCGCCCGGCGGCGGCGGCGGCCCGTGCTCGGGCACCGCCTTGTCGAACCAGGTGCGCAGTTCGGTGCGGAACGCCTCGTCGGAGGGGCTGTACGTGAGATCCATCAGCCCTCCGCCGCGAACAGCTCGCGCACCGCGGCCAAGTCGACTTTGCCCGGCGGCGTGCGAGGCAGCGCCTCGACGACTCGCAACTCGACGGGCAGTTCGTAGCGAGCCAGCACGTTCGACGCCTCCGCCAGCAAGTCGTCGCCTGACACGGCTGGCGCGCCCGGCCGTAGCTCGACAGCGGCGACCGGCACCGCGCCGAGGCGCGCGTCGGCCCGGCCGACGACTGCGGCCGCGAGCACCCGCGGATCGCGCTCGAGCGCGGCGCGCACGTCGTCGGGAAGGACTTTGAACCCGCCCCGGTTGATGGCTTGGTCGGCCCGGCCGAGGATCCACACGAAACCGTCGGTGTCGATCCGCGCCAAGTCGGTGGTGCGGTTCCACGCGCCAGCGTCGTCGAGTTGACCGGCGCGCACTTCGAGGAGGCCTTCGTGTCCCGCCGCCAGCGGCTCCCCCGAGGACGGGTCGACCACCCGCAGCTCGCAGCCAGGGTGCGCCCGCCCGACGCTGCCGCGCTTGGCGGCCCAGTGGCGCTCGTGGTCGGCGAGGTTCCACCCCGCCACCCCGCCGCCGAACTCGGTGGCCGCATACGAGATCAGCACCGGCACGCCGTACCGCTCGCGGAACGCGTCGGCGTCGTCGGGCGACAGCGGCGCCGTGCCCGACACCACGGACTTCACGCTCGCCAAGTCGGCGGGATCGAGGTCGGCGTCGAGCACCATGCGCAAGGCCGCGGGCACGAGGCTCACGGTGCGCGGACGGTGGCGGCGGACCGCGTCGGCCCACCCGCCGACTTCGAACTTCTCCAGCAAGCAGAACGATCGACCGTCGTGCACGCACTGCAAGATGCGGAACAGCCCGCCGAGGTGCACGAGCGGCGAGTTGACGATCGTGACGCCGGACCGGAGACGGACCTCGACGTCGGCGTTGCGCTCGTAGTGCTTGGCGCCCACCAGCACCCGCAGCAACGCCTCGTAGCTGAGCGGCACGCGGTTGGGCGGGCCGGTGGTCCCGCTGGTGAGCATCTCGACCGCCACCCCGGGACGCCGTTCCGCCGTGTCGCCGGGATCGACCTCGCGACCGCGCACTGACACGTCGAGCCCGTCGACGACCAGCCATCTCCCCGGCGGGGCCAGCAACTCGAGGTCGGCGGCCTCACCTGCGAACGTGTCGACCCCGAGCGACGCCAGGTCGGATCGCACTCGCTGGGCGCCTCGGTCCGGGTTGGCGGTCACGACGCAGGCACCGGCACGCAGGAGACCGAGCACGATGGCGACGTGACCCGGTCGGTTGCGCAGCAGCACCGCCACGCGCTGGCCCGGCTCCACGTGCCCGGCAACGGCGCGGGTGGCGCGATCGAGCTCGCCCCACGTGTGCCAGGTGCCCTCGAACTCCATGGCGGGCACCGCAGGGTCGAGGCCGGCCACCTCCGCGATCCGCCGGCTGAGCACCGAGACGAGACCTGCGGTCATCGCGACCTCGGCTCCGGGCGATCGGCTCCGTGCTCGGCGACTTCGGCCATGCCGATCGGGTTACCGACGCGCGTGTAGATCAGCCCTTGCTGCATGGCGACGCGATACGGCTTGTCGAGCGACTCCCAGATAGCCCGTACCGTGCCTTGCGTGGCGGCGGTCGGCTTGCGGGCGATGCCGGCCGCGAGCTCGTGGGCGCGCTGCCACAGTTGCCCGCGCGCCACCACTTCGGTGACGAGGCTGATCCGCAACGCGGTCTGCGCCGTGACCCGTTCGTCGTTGCCCGACAGCGCCATGCGCAACGTCTCGGCCAAGCCGACGCGGCGCATCAGTCCGACCGGCTCGAGCGCCGAGACCATCCCGTACGTGACGTGCGAGTCGAAGAAGGTGGCGTCGTCGGAGCAGATCACGATGTCGGACTCGTTCACGAAGTACAGCGCCCCACCCGTGCACATGCCGTGGACCGCGCACACCACGGGCTTCCACACCTGTTGCCACTTCGGGCTGAGCAGCTCGCCCGGATCTTCGTGGTTCCAGATGTCGTCGGGTTGGCCGTACGGCTTGCTGGTGTCGAGGCCCGAACAGAACGCACGGTCACCGGCTGCGCGGAGCACCACGGCGTGCACCGACGGGTCGTCTTTGACCCGACGCCACGCGTGGCCCAGCTCCTCGCACATCTGGCGGTCGAAGGCGTTGAGGACCTCGGGCCGGTTGAGCGTGATCGTCGCGACGTGGTCGGGCGACGTCTCGTACAGGATCGTGCCGTAGTCGCTCACTGGCAGCGCCATTCGGGTGGCCGCTTCTCCATGAACGCGCGGGGCCCTTCCTTGGCGTCGTCGGTGCGCACGACGCGCTCGCGGAACGTCTCGGCCATCACCTCGGCCTCGTACATCGGGAGGTCGAGCCCGCGGCGGATCGCCAGCCGGGTGCCGCGCACGGCGAGCGGCGCGTTGCGGTTGACGGTGGCCGCCAGCTCCCGAGCCCGGTCCAGCAGGCGGTCGTGGTCGACCACTTCGGACACCAACCCGAGCTCGTAGGCCCGTGCCGCGGGCATCCGCTCGTGGCGGCCCATCAGCGCCATCCGCATGGCGACGTTGGTGGGCAACGCCCGAGCCAGCCGCACCACCTCGCGGCCCGACACGAGCCCGATGCTCACATGCGGGTCGAAGAACTCGGCGCGGTCCGACGCGATCACGATGTCGCCCGTGGTGACCCAGTCGAGCCCCGCGCCGCAGCACAAGCCGTTGACGGCCACGACGATCGGTTTGGTCATCGAGCGGAACGGCGGCGTGCCCTCCTGGGGGGCCTCCCATTGCGGGAACGTGCTCAGGTACGGCTCGTCGTAGATCACCCGGCCGTCGTCGGGGATCTCGCCGACGTCGGCGCCCGTGCAAAACGCCCGGCCGCTGCCGGTGACCAGCAGGATCCACACGTCGGGGTCGGCTTCGGCGAGCTCGTACGCGCGCCGCAGCTCGCCGACCATGTGCGGGCTCAGCGCGTTGAGCTGGTCGGGTCGGTCGAGGGTGATCTCCGCCACCCGATCCGCCACCTCGTAGCCGATGGTCTCGAACTCGATCGACGTGGTCATCCGCTACCGCCCCTCGAACTGTGCCGGGCGGTTCTCCCGGAACGCGGCCAGGCCTTCTCGGAAGTCGCCGGTGCGGGAGCTGAGCTCCAACGCGTTCGCCTCCCCTTCGAGCGCGTGCAACAGCGAGCTGTCGAGCGCGCGGTTGATGCAACGTTTGGTGAGCCCCACCGCCACCGTGGGCGCCGCCGCCAGCCGACCAACGAGCTCGTCCACCGCCTCGTCGAGATCGGCTTCCGGCACGGCTCGGTGGATGAGGCCCCACTCGGCCGCTTCCGCGCCGGACAGCTCCCTGCCGAGCAGGAGCAGTTCCTTGGCCCGGGCCACTCCGACCAGGCGTGGCAGCAGCCACGTGGCGCCGCTGTCGGGGGTGAAGCCGCGCGTGAGGAACGGCTCCCAGAAACGGCTCGTGCCGGCCGCGACGGTGAAGTCGGCCGCCAAGGCGAGCTGGCACCCCAGGCCGGCCGCCCAGCCACGCACGGCCGCCACCACGGGGAGCTGCAACTCGGTGATGAGGTGGATGAGGCGGTGCGCCTGGACGGGCGTGCGGCGCTGGATGCTCCCGGCGCGCGGCCGTGGGCCGTCTTTGGAGTTGGTGGCCACCCAGTCGGCGCCGGAGCAGAAGTCACGGTTCGCGCTCTCGAGCACGACCACCCGCAACGAGTCGGTGGTCGACGCCCCTTCGAGCGCGTCGATGATCGCCCGGATCGCGATCGGCGACAGGGCGTTCTTGCGCCGGGGGCGGTCGAGGCGCACCCGCAGCACCGTCTCGTCCTGCACCACTTCCACGCCCTCGACCGGAGCCGCGCTCACGAAGCCAGCACCTCCGCGCCCAGCGCCGTCCCGAGCGACTCGGCATGCGACGACGACGTGCCGAACGCGTGCTCCAGCGTCCACGCACGCTTGAGGAAGTAGTGCGGGAGCATGTCCCAGGTGAACCCCATGCCGCCGAGGACCTGCACCGCGGTGCGCGCGTTGGCGATCGCCGCCTCGCCCGCGAGCAGCTTGGCGGCGCTGGTCGCTCGGTCAGGGTCGTCGGCACCGCGACCGGCCACCAACGCCGCCGCGGCGTACGCCGCCGCCCGCGCCAGCTCGACGCGCACGTACATGTCGGCCAGCAAGTGCTTGATGGCCTGGAAGGAACCGATGGGGACGCCGAACTGTTCCCGCTCGAGCGCGTAGTCGCGCGCCACGGTCAGCGCGCCCTGCGCGCCGCCGACCAACATGGCGGCGTTCAGCACCCGGCCCGACCGTCGCAGCGCATGCGCCGCGGCGGCATCGCCGACGCGCTCGCCCACCGGCATCGCGTCGAGCACCGAGCACGGCGTGAGCGGATCGAGCGGCGCGTCGCTGGGCGCGGAGGCGAGGTCATCGGCCGCGCAGCGCTCCACCGCATCGGCGCGCAAGATCAGCACGGAGTCGGCTTCGGCGAGGTGCTCGACCACGATCGGCTGGCCTGGTGCGACCTGGTCGTCGGCCACGATCCCGGCAACGGGTGCCGACCCGGCAGCCCCGCCGGGCAAGGAGCCGGCGAGCGTGGACCACAGCACCGGGCCGGTCGCCAAGTGCGCGCCGAGCTCCTCGAAGACGACGGCGGCCTCGACGATGCCGACGCTCGATCCCTCGGCCAGCAGTTCGAAGACGCCCAAGTGGGCCAGCGCGTTCCAAGCTGCGGAGCCGGCCGGTCGGCCTTCACGTTGCGCCACGTTCGCCAGGTCGAGGTGGTCGTCGCAGACCGCGCGCGCGGCGTCGCGCATCGCCAGCTGATCGTCGTCGAGGCTGAACTGCATCGCCGCTTCCCCCTTCCGGCCGTGGTGGAAATATCTAGATGTAACAGGCTATGGTCGTCGCCGTGCAAGGTCGAGCGCGGGAGGCGGAGAGGTGAGCGACGGGCGGGTCACGCTGACCCGCGACCACGCCTGCGGCATCGCCACGATCACCATCGACAACGTCGAGCGGCGCAACTGCTACGACCCCGCGATGCGGCGCCAGATGGCGGCGTTCCTCGATGAAGCAGCCACCGACGACGGCATCAAAGTGGTGCACCTCCGAGGCGAGGGCGGCATCTTCTCGACCGGCGCGGACATGGGCAACGCGTACTCCTGGTACGGCGCGGGCACCGACAAGTCGGTCGGCACGAACGGCAAACGCCGACCCAGCCAACGGCGGCGCCTGACCGTCGACCGCGAGACGTTCACCTTCTATCACGAGGTGACGGGCTTCCCGAAGGTGATCGTGGCCGAGGTGCAGGGCTACGCGCTGGGTGGCGCGTTCGAGCTCGCGCTGATGGCCGACCTCACCGTGGTCGGGCGCGGCACGCAGCTCGGCACGCCGGCCACGCGCTTTCTCGGCCCGGCGCTCGGCTCGCTCCACGTGTTCTTCCACCGGCTCGGCCCGGTGCTCGCCCGGCGCTTGCTGCTGACCGGCGACGTGATCGACGCCGCCTCCATCGAGCACCTCGGCTTGTTCACCGAAGTGGTCGACGACGGCGACGTCGCCGCGCGCGCCCGCTGGTGGGCCGAGAAGGCTGCCCGCATGCCCGCCGACGGGATCGTGCTGGCGAAAGAAGCGTTCCGCCTCGTCGAGCAGCTGCAGGCGTACCAGGGCGAGGAAGTCGTCAGCTACCTGATCCATGCGTACGGCACCAACCTGCAGTTCGACGAAGGCGACTTCAACTTCGTGAAAGTACGTGCCGAGCACGGCACCAAGCGCGCGTTCGAGCTGCGCGACGAGCACTTCGAGGTCCCCGAGCCCCGCTGACCCGTGGCGGAGTCGGCGGGACCCTCCAGGAGGTCCGCCGTCAGCCCGTCGCGTCGACGGCGTCGAGCGCGGCGGCACGTGCCCACGTGTAATCGGCCTTGCCCGACGGGTGACGGCGGATGTGTTGGCACAACAAGACCGCGCGCGGCGCCTTGAACCGAGCCGCCTGGGTGGCCGCGAACGCACGGATGTCGGCGGGGGTCACCGTCGCGCCGGGGCGGGCCTGCACCAGAGCCACGACCTCTTGGCCGAAGCGCTCGCTCGGCCGCCCGACCACCAGCGCGTCGGCCACATCGGGGTGGCGGCAGATCGCCTGCTCGACTTCCTCTACGAACACCTTCTCGCCACCGGTGTTGACGACCATCGAGTCGCGACCGAGCACGGTCATCCGACCGTCGGCGTCGTAGCGGGCCCGGTCGCCGGGAACGGCGACCCGCTGGCCGTCGATGATCGGGAAGGTCCGCTCGGTTGCAGCTTGGTCGTCGAGGTAGCCGATCGGCACGCGGCCGGACCGCGCCGTCCACCCAACGGAGTCGTCGCCCGGCTCGAGGAAGTGCGTGCGGTCGTCGGACAAGATCCGCGCCCCGGCCGCCAGGTCGAACCGCCGGGTCTCGTCACCCTTGCGGGAAGCGCCAAACGCCATGCCGCCGGTCTCCGATGCGCCGTACCCGTCGTTGATCGTCACGTGCGGCAACAGCTCGAGCAGTTCGTGCTTGACCTCGGCGCTGGTGAAGGCACCGCCGGTGGCCAGCACCCGCAGCGCGGACAGGTCGTAACGGTGGCGCCGCAGCTCCTCGACGAGCGGGCGACCGTACGCGTCGCCGACGATCGTCAACAACGTGACCCGTTCTCGCTCGGCGGCGGCCAAGATCGCGGCCGGATCGAACGTGGCCGTGTCGTCATGGAGGACCACGGTGCCGCCCATGTGCAACGAGGAGAACACCGTCCACTGCGCCGCGGCGTGCATGAGCGGTGGCGACGCGAACCACACCCCCGCACCGCGACCGGCGATCGCAGCGATCCGCTCCTCCGTCGCGTCCTCCACCCCGCTCATGGCGCCGATGTACACGTCGGCCTGGCGCCACAGCACCCCTTTGGGCTTTCCGGTGGTGCCGCCGGTGCAGACCAGGTAACGGTCGTCGGGGCTCGGCTCGGGGAGGCCGGCGACCGATCCCGCGGCGATGGCGTCCTCGAACGGGACGCTCCCCGGCAGCGGCTCAGTTCCGGATCCGTCGTCGACGTGGATCCGCAGCCGGCCGTCGAGGTCGGCGCCGGCCAGCAGTGGGCCCAGCCGCGGGTGGTACACCACCGCGTCGGTGCCGATCTGGCGCAACAGCGCCGCCAGCTCGTGAGGTTGGTAGTGGTGGTTGACGTTGAACGGCACGGCTCGCGCCCGGTAGGCCCCGATCATCGCTTCCACGTACTCGGGGCAGTTCGCCAGCACCAGCGCCACTTTCGGTTGGCCGCACTCCCACCGATCGAGCCCGTCGAGGCGGGCCGTCGTCGACACCCCTCGCGCTTGCAGGAACCCGGCGAGGCGGCGGGTACGGTCCTGCACCTCGGCATACGTCCGGCGAGCGGGCCCGCGCACGAGCATGTCGCGATCGGGTGCAACGCCGGTGACCACGTCGAGCACCGCAGGGATGGACCATTCAGCTCCCGGCATCGCGGAAAAGTCTAGATGATTCGACGAGGGAGCAGTACGCTGGACACGGCAGTGCACGGCATCACCGACGGGGGCGACCACGCCATGGACCTCGACTTCGCGCCGATCGACGCGGACAACCACTACTACGAGCCGCTCGACGCGTTCACCCGCCACCTCGACCGGGCCATTGCCCACCGCGGCGTGCAGGTGCTGACCGACGATCGGGGCCATCAGCAAGTGCTGATGGGCGGCCGGGTCAACCGCTTCATCCCCAACCCCACGTTCGACCCGATCATCGTACCGGGCTGCATCGATCCGCTGTTCCGAGGCCAGATCCCCGAAGGCGTCGACCCCCGCACCCTCATGAAAGTCGAGCCGCTCGACGGTCGGCCCGAGTACCAAGACCGCGACGCCCGCCTCCGGGTGCTCGACGAGCAGGGCCTCGACGCGGTGCTGCTGTTCCCAACCTTCGGGTGCGGCGTGGAGGAAGCGCTGAAGGACGACGTCGGCGCCACCATGGCGAGCCTCACGGCGTTCAACCGGTGGCTCGAGGAGGACTGGGGCTACGGCGCCGACCACCGACTGGTCGCCGCGCCGATGATCTCACTGGCCGACCCGGCCGCGGCCGGGGCCGAGATCGACCGGGTGCTCGCCGCGGGAGCCCGCCTCGTGCACATCCGTCCCGCGCCGGTGCCCGGCGAGCACGGCAAGTCGTACTCGCTCGGCCACAAGCGCCACGACCCGGTGTGGGCGCGCCTGGCCGAGGCGTCGATCCCGGCTGCCTTCCACTTGGGCGACAGCGGCTACAACGCGTTCACCACCATGTGGGGCGGGTCGGCTTCCTTCGAGGCCTTCGGGAAGATGAACATCTTGAGCCGGATCCTCGTGTCGGACCGCGCCATCCACGACACGATGGCCTCGCTGATCGTCGACGGCGTGTTCGAACGGCACCCTGCGCTGCGGGTGGCCAGCATCGAGAACGGCTCCGACTGGGTCGCACTGCTCGCCAAGCGACTCGAGAAGCAGGCCAACCAGACCCCGTGGGTGTTCCCGCACGACCCGCTCGACGTGATCCGGGAGCACGTGTGGGTCACGCCGTACTACGAAGAGGACATCCGGACGCTCGCCGACCTCATCGGTACCGAGCGGGTGCTGTTCGGCAGCGACTGGCCCCACGGCGAGGGATTGGCCGAGCCCTTGCAGTTCACCAAGGAACTGCACGCGTTCGATGCGGACGAGACCCGCAAGATCATGCGGACCAACACCCTCGACCTGCTCGGCGTCGAGGCGCTCTGATGGCTGCGCCGCCGCACGAGGGGTCGACCAGCGCGCCTGCCGGCGGGCGCGACGCCTTGCGGGCCGAAGTGCATGCGTGGCTCGATGAGAACTGGGACCCGGGTCTGTCGGTCGACGACTGGTGGCGCCTGGTCGCCAAGGCCGGCTGGACCGCGCCGCACCTGCCGCCGGAGCAGGGCGGCCGCGGCCTGCCCCGCAACGCGGCCACCACCGTGCGATCGGAGTTCGTGCGCCACGGGGCGCTGCGCCCGCCAGGCGGGCTGGGGTTGCTGATGGCCGCGCCGACGATCCTCACGCACGGCTCCGCCGACCAGATCGCCCGTCACGTGCCCCCGATCCTCGACGGGCAGACCAACTGGTGCCAGCTGTTCAGCGAGCCTGGCGCCGGGTCCGACTTGGCCGGGCTCACCACACGGGCCGAGCGCGACGGCGACCGCTGGGTCATCAACGGCCAGAAGGTGTGGAGCAGCATGGCCCGCGACTGCGACCACGGGATGCTGCTCGCCCGCACCGACTTCTCCGCGCGCAAGCACGCCGGGATCTCGTGGTTCGCGTTCTCGCTCGACCAGCCGGGCGTCACCGTGCGGCCGTTGCGTGAGATGACCGGTGAGTCCGTGTTCAACGAGGTGTTCTTCGACGACGCGGTCTGCGACGACGCCGACCTGGTCGGCGGTGAGGGCAACGGCTGGAAGCTGGCGCAGACCACGTTGTTCTTCGAGCGCTCGGGCATCGGCGCCGGCGGGTCGCACGCCGGGTTCCCGCCCCCCGGTCCCAAAGGCGGCTTCCTCGGCCGCAACGCGGGCGAGGCCGCGCAGGAGCCCGCGCCCGACGGCAACTTGATCGTGAAGCTGCCCGAGCTGATCGACCTCGCCGCCGCGCAGGGCCGCACGGCCGATCCGCACGTCCGCCAGGACCTCGCCCGCCTCCACACCCACACGGTGCTCGGCATGTGGAACGCGCAGCGCGCCAAAGCCGAGGCGGCGCGAGGCGGCGGGAAGGGCATCGCGAACCTCGGCAAGATCCTGCAGACCCGGATCACCAAGGACGCAGCCAACTTGGCGATCCACATCTTGGGTGCTGACGGCATGTTGGCCGAGCCCGACGGCGTCGAAGGCGGCCGCTTCGCCACGTCGATGGTCTTTTCGCCCGCGTCGGGCATCTACGGCGGAGCCGACGAGATCCAGCGCAACGTGATCGCGGAGCAGGGACTCGGCCTCCCCCGCGACAACGTGCCCGGAAGAGAAGGGCCCTACGGCGAGTTCCTCCGGACGCTGCGACCCCGCGACTGACGCGACGCTGCGACCCCGCGGCTGACGCCAGAACCGATCAGGCGGGCCAGGCCACCGACTTGGTCTCGGTGAAGATCTCGAGGCCCTCGAGGCCGCACTGGCGACCGACGCCGGACTGCTTGTAGCCGCCGAACGGCGAGTCCGCGCCGTACCAGAGGCCGCCGTTGATCGCGAGCGTGCCCGTGCGGATGCGCCGGGCAATGCCCTTGGCTCGCTCGAGATCGCCGGAAGTGACCATGCCGGACAAGCCGTACTCGGAGTCGTTCGCGATGCGGACTGCGTCGTCATCGTCGTCGAACCCGATCACCACCAGCACCGGCCCGAAGATCTCCTCTTGCGCGATGGTCATGCCCGACTCCACGTCGGCGAACAACGTCGGCTCCACGAAGAAGCCTTTGGGCTGATCCTTCGGGATGCCACCGCCGACCACGACGCGGGCGCCCTCTTGCTTGCCCTTCTCGATGTAGCCGAGCACGCGGTCCTGCTGCTTCTTGGAGACTTGGGGGCCCTGCAGCACCGACGGGTCGGTGGGGTCGCCGTACGCCACGCCCGCGAAGCCCGCCTTCGCAAGCTCGATCGCCTCGTCGTAGCGGGAGTTCGGCACCAGGAGACGGGTGGGCATCGCACAGCCCTGACCGGCGTGCATGCACACCATCGAGGCCATGGGGATCGTCGATTCGAAGTCGGCGTCTTCGAGCACCAAGTTCACGGACTTGCCGCCGAGCTCGAGGAACGTGGGCTTCACGGTGGCCGACGCCGCTTGCATGATGCGGCGGCCCGTCGCGGTGGAGCCGGTGAAGGCCACCATGTCGACCTTCGGCGAGGTGGACAGCACTTCGCCCACCAGGTGGTCCGACGAGGTCACGATGTTGATCACGCCCGGCGGGATGTCGGTCTTTTCGGCGATCAGCCGCCCGAGACGGGTTGCGTTCCAAGGAGTGTCGGGCGCCGGCTTCAGCACGCACGTGTTGCCCATGGCCAAGATCGGCCCGAGCTTGTTGAGTGTGATCTCGATCGGGAAGTTCCACGGGACGATGACACCGACGACCCCGACCGGCTCCTTCCAGACCTCACGCTCGGAGTCGTGGCCCATGCCGAAGGCGTCCTTGGGCCCGAGCGAGCGCGACCACGGGAACTGGTCGATCATGTCGGCCGGCCACCGCAACGCCTCGCGCAAGGGTGCGTCGAGCTGCGGGCCGTACGTGCTGAGCACCGGGCAGCCGACCTCGGCCACCAGTTCGGCACGCAGATCTTCGACCTCGCTCTCGATCGCTTCTTGCAGCTGCAAGATCGCCGCCTTGCGGGCCGCGCGGTTCGTGCCCCAGTCGGTGGTGTCGAACGCGTTGCGGGCCGCGTCGACCGCTCGCTCCATGTCGGCCCGAGAACCGTCGGCCACCGTCCCGAGCACGTCCTCGGTGGCGGGGTTGATGTTCTCGAAGGTACGTCCGCCTTCGGCCTCGACGAGCTTGCCGTCGATCAGCATGCGTTCTTCGTGCATCAGCTCTCCTCGTGAGCTCTGACGGCCCGGATCCACGGTCTGCCCCCGATCCGGCCCCCTTTGGAGAGCGACACTATCGCATCGCGGAGGCGGGATTTCCGCGCACCGACCCCCTCCGTTCTGGGCTGCTTTCGACGCGTTGGGACGCGTAATTTCCAGCCCAGAACGGTCATCGTCAGACGGGAGCTCGCACCATGCCAGGACCGCTCGAAGGAATCCGGGTCGTCGAGCTCGGAATGTGGGTCGCGGGGCCGGCGGCCGCCGGGATCCTGTGCGATTGGGACGCCGAGGTGGTGAAGATCGAGCCGCCGTCCGGCGACCCTGCCCGCGGGTTCACGAAGATCCTCGGCGGCGACCTGCCGACCAACCCGCCGTTCGAGCTCGACAACCGGGGCAAGCGCAGCGTCGTCCTCGACTTGGCATCAGACGAAGGCCGCGCGGCGGCGTTGGCGCTGATCGACGAAGCCGACGTGTTCGTGACCAACGTCCGCAAAGCCGGGCTCGAGCGTGCGGGCCTCGGCCCCGACGCCCTGCTGGCCCGCAACGACCGCCTCGTGTACGCGCTGATGACCGGCTACGGAACCGAAGGGCCCGATGCCGACGCCGCGGGCTACGACATCGCCGCGTGGTGGGCGCGTTCGGGCATCGCCTGGCTGTTGAGCCGACCCGGCGAGGACCCGCCCTTCCAACGTGGCGGCATGGGCGACCACAGCGTGGCCATGACCGGCGCCGCCATGATCAACGCCGCCCTGGTGTCGCGCGGGCGCACCGGCAAAGGACAGCTCATCACCACGTCGCTGTTCCGCCAGGGTGCGTACACGATCGGGTTCGACTTGAACGTGTACCTGATGTGGGGCCTGCAAGTGCAAGGCGGGCAGCGAACGAAGATGGGCAGCCCGACCGTGAACAACTACGTCGCCGGTGACGGTCGGCGATTTTGGATCGTGGGGCTCGAAGGCGACCGCCACTGGCCTCCCCTCGCGCGTGTGGTCGGCCACCCCGAGTGGCTCGACGACGAGCGGTTCGCCACGGGCCGCGGCAGGTTCGAGCACGCCAAAGAGCTCATCGCGGAGCTCGACGCGGTGTTCGCGACCAAGCCGCTCGATGAGTGGGCCGCACGCTTCGCCGAGGAGCCCGACTTCTTCTGGGCACCGGTCAACAGCCTCGAGGATCTCGTGGCCGACCCGCAGTTCGCCGCCGCCGGCAGCGCCGTCGAGGTGCCGGACGGGTCGACGACCACGACGATGGTGGCGACGCCCGCCGACTTCCACGGCACGCCGAACCGGCCGACGTCGATCGCGCCCGAGCTGGGCCAGCACACCGACGAGGTGCTCGCGGAGCTCGCCGAGCGCGACCCGCGTTGACGGCGACGGTCAGGGGCGCGGCAGCCCGCACGCCTGCCGGGCGATGATGTTGCGCTGGATCTCGCTGGTCCCCGCGTAGATGGTGCTTCCCGGCGAGAAGCGCACGGCGTGCTCCACGTGGCCGCCGCCGATGGCGGTCGGGTCGAGCCGGCGGCGCAGTGCGTCGGGCCCGACCATGGCGTGCAGGTCCTCGGCGCCGCCCACGATCGCTTCGGTGCTGAACAGCTTCGACATCGGTCCTTCGGCCACCGGCACCTGCCCGTTGGCCTCCATCCACGCGGTGCGCAGCTCGAGGAGCTGGGCGACTTCGAGCTCGGTGGCCCACTTGCCGAGGCGCGCTTGCACGTCGGGGTCATCAAGTCGATCCGTGTCCTGCGCCCACTGCGCCGCGTGGCGCAAGAACCGGCCGAGGTGCGGGCTGAACGCGGCAGAGTGCTCGTCCTGCAGCGCCAGCATCAACGCCCGCCAACCGCCGTTGGCCGGACCGACCCGCCAACGGTCGTCGATGGTGACGTCGTTCAAGAACACGATGTTGGTGCGTTCGCCCGACAACGTGAACACGGCCTGCACCTCGACGCCGGGGTGGTCGAGCGGCACGAGGAACAACGTGAGACCGGCGTGCTTGGGTGCGTCGGGGTCGCTGCGGGTGAGCAGGAAGATGTAGTCCGCCACGTGCGCATTGGTGGTGAACATCTTCTGGCCGTTGATGACCCAGCGGTCGCCGTCGCGGCGGGCGCGGGTGCGCACCGAGCCGACGTCGGATCCCACTTCGGGCTCGGTCTGCCCGAGCGCGATCAGCACGTCACCGCGGAGAAACCGCGGGATGATCTCCGCCTTGAGGTCGTCGGAGCCCACCGTGCGGATCACGGCCGCCACCATGCCGGTGGTGGTGATCAGGTACGTGGGGGCCTCGGCCTCGGTCATCACCTGGTCGAGGACGTAGATCTCGTACGGGCCGAGCGGTGGTCGCCCGTCGTCGCGGGGCCAGTCGGGACCGACCCAACGTTGCTCGGCCAACCGGCGGACGAAGCCGTCGTCGTGTGACACACCGCTGCGGTGGACTTGTTCGGCCAGCTCTGGCGGCAGCGCGTCGGCGAGGAATGCCTCGACTTCCGCGCGGAAGGCATCGAGCGCGGGGTCCCATTCGAAGTCCACGTCAGGTCCTCGCTCCCACGCCGTAGCGCGCTCGGGACACCCGCTGGTGCGCCTTGCGCGCGTCACCCCAGATCCGAGGCCAGCCGCGGGCGCGCGTGTAGTACAGCGGCGCATCGTGCTCCACCATGAAGCCGTAACCGCCGTGGAAGTGGATGGCGTCGTACGTGACCCGCGCCGAGGTCTCCGACGCGAAGCCGAACGCCATCGCGGCCAGCTCGCGCCCGCGGGGCGTGCCGTGGTCGAGCTCCCAAGCCGCTTTGCGGGCCAGGATCCGAGCGCCGTCGAGCGCGGTGGCGTCGTTCGCCAGCGGGTGCGCGACGCCCTGATACGTCCCGATCGGGACACCCCAGGCGATCCGCTCACGGGCGTACTCGCAGGTCTGTTCGTGGGCGGTGGCCGCGAGCCCGACCAGCGCGGCCGCGATCAACACCAGCCACTCGTCGAGCGCCCGCTCGAACAGCTCGTGGGCCGACGCACCCGGCGCGAGCACGACGGCGCCGTCGCCCACGCGCACGTCGGCGAGCGGCGCATCGGCGAGGTTGTCGACCGCCGAGACCGCGCCGTCGAGCGGCAACAGGACCAGGTCGTCGCCTCGCAACAGCACCGCCGCGTCGGCCACAGCGGCGCCGGGCACCAGCGAAGGTACCTCGGGCTCGACCGGCCGCGGCGACCAGGTCACCATGGTGGAGCCAGCGAGCACCCGCCCGAGCGCGTCGGCGGCCGGTGAGCCTCCCGATGCGGACGCGGCGATCGCCGCCAGCAGCCGCGCGGCTACCTGGGTCTCGATGACCGGGGCCGGCGCCACGAACGCGCCCACTTGTTCGGCGATCAGCGCCAGTTCGAGCAGCCCCGCTCCCCAACCCCCGGCAGCTTCGGGCACGGCCATCGCCACGACCCCGAACTCACCGAGCGCGTCCCACAACGCCGGGTCGAACCCCCGCGGCCCAGCGGCACGAACCTGATCGGGCGACGAGTGCTTCGACAGCACACCTCGGACCGACGCGACCAACGCCTCCTGTTCCGGACTCGGCGCCAGATCCATCAGCGCGACCCGATCCGGATGGCTCGCTTTTGCACCTTGCCCATCGGGCTGCGGGGCAGCTCCTCGACGACCTCGAGCTGCTCGGGGCACTTGAAGCGGGCCAGCCCGTGGTCGAGGCAGTGGGCGACCAGCCCGTCGAGCGACGGCTCGGCATCCGGGGCAGGGACCACGACGGCACACACCCGCTCGCCCGTCCGCTCGTCGGGCACGCCGAGCACAGCAACGTCGGCCACCGACTCGTGCAACAACAGCGCTTCCTCCACTTCGAGCGCCGAGATGTTCTCGGCGTTGCGAATGATGATGTCCTTCAGGCGACCCTCGACACGAACCCGGCCTTCCGCGGTGACCGAGCCCAGGTCACCGGTGCGGAACCATCCCTCGCCGTCGAACGCGGCAGCGTCGAGCGACGCGTCGACGTAGCCGACGAAGCACTGGGGCCCCTTCAAGCGCAGCTCTCCGTCGACCACTCGCGCGTCGACGCCGGTGACCGGACGGCCGACGGTGGTGCCGGGGTTCGGATCGCGCGGCGACTCGCTGGTGGCGACGGGGAACTCGGTGAGACCCCAGGCGTCGAGCACACCGTCGACGCCGAGCACCTCGGCGACCTCGCGGTTGACCGCCGCAGGGGTTGGCGCGCCACCGGCCACGCACGCCCGCAAGCGCGGGAACAGCGGCTCGGCCCCGTGACGGCGCTGGGCCGCGAGGTACGCGTTGAAGAACGGGGTGGCCGAGCCGAGGATCGTCGGTTGGTGCGCGGCCATCCGCTCGCCGACGGTGGCGGGGTCGAACACGTCGAACAACACGAGCGTTCCGCCGGCACGCAACACGGCGGACAGCATGGCGATCCCGCCGATGTGGGCGAAAGGCCATGCGATCGGGTACACATCGCCCTCCGCCAGCTCCAGCCCGTCGACCATCCCATTCGACGAAGCGATCAGCCCGGCATCGTGGTGGCAGACGCCCTTCGGGTCTGCGGTGGTGCCGGAGGAGTAGTACACCCAGCGCCGCTCCGTGGCCGATTGCGGCGGATCTGTCAGGTGGGCCGGGTCACCTTCGGGCAGCCGCAGCTCGGATCCGGGCTCGCCGTCGAGATCGAGCGCCAGCACGCGACGACCCGTCGCCCTGGCCATCGCGCCATGGTCGAACCCACGCCACGTCTCGGGCACCACCAGCAGCGCCGTGTCGACCTGCTCCACGATGAACGCGATCTCGCGCTCGCGAAACACCGGGATGATCGGGTTCTGCACCGCGCCGAGCCCGGCGAGCGCCGCCATGAGCACGGCTGCTTCGAGTGTGGTGGGGAGTTGCCACGACACGACCGTTCCCGGCCCGACGCCGTGGCCGGCGAGGCCGGCCGCCGCGCGCATCGCCGCATCGCGGTACCCCGCCGTGGTGAGCGAGCGACCGTGGTCGTCGGACAGGATGACCGAATCCGGACGGTCGACGGCCGCCGCTTCCACCAGGGCCCAGAACGTGCCGGCGCTCCCGCCGGCATCGATCGCCGTCAACGTCCGTCCGTCGATGTCGAGGACCAATGCGCGACGAGATCGGCGGTGGTGGTGATGGTGGCGAGCAGCGCCAGCGTGTTGTCGATCACGGCGTCGGCGTAGGCCGATGGCACGCCGGCCACTGCGTCGCGCGGTACCACCACCTGGTAGCCGGCGTTGACCGCGTCCATCACCAAGTTGGTGATGGCGACGTTCACGGACACGCCGGTGGCCACGATCGTGGCGACGCCCAAGTTGCGCAACACGGCATCGAGGTCGGTGCCGCCCATCGGGCCCACGCCGTGGAACCTCGTGAGCACGAGGTCGGACGGGTCGGGGCCGAGCTCGGGCACGAGCGACCCGCCCGGGCTCCCCGGTGTCATGTCGAGATCCAACCCGGCCGTGGCGGCGAACAGCCGCGCGTTGTGGTTGCCCCCGCGACCGTCTGACCGTCGGTGGAACAAGCAGTGGACCACGGCGACACCGGCAGCTCGGGCGACCGGCAGCAGCCGCGCGAGGTTCGGCAGGCACTCCCGTTCGGCTTCGTCCGCGAGCTGGCGGAGCCCCGCGTCGGGGCCGACAACCGCACCTTGGCACTCTTGGGTGACGATCGCCGTGTGGGCCGGATCGAGCAGTTGGCGCAGGTCTGGTGCCGGCACTCAGCCGCCTCCGGTCTTCGGCGAGGTCGCCATCACGGCCGGAAGCTACCAAACAAACATCTAGATCTCTCCACCCACCCGGTTGACCCTTCGGGGCTACGGTGGCGACGCGCCCGCCGGCGCGGTGCGAAGGAGGCTGAGGTGCTGCGCGACATCCGAGAGCTGTCCGACACGCAGGAAGCGTACGCCGCCGAGTTGCGCCGCCGATGGGGTGGGTTGCTCAGCTACCGCTACCTCGGTCGACGCTACGCATCGATGGACGTCGGACCGATCGATGACACCGTCGTCGTGCGGCGCGACATGCGCAATGCGACCGGCGGCCTGCTGCTCGCCGTCATCGGGATCTGCTCACCCGAGGGCGGTGGCATGTCCGACCTCGAGGCAGTGCCGAACCCTGTCGTCCACTCCTGTCAGGTGATCGACCCCGGCCATGACGTCGCGCGGATAGAAGTCCGGAGTGAGGTGCTGAAGCAGGGACGCCAGATGGGTTACAGCCGCTCGCGCATCGTCGACGCCGACCGCCCCGAACGGATCCTCGCCCTCACCGAGGGCCAAGGGATCAGCATCGGCGTCCCCCCGGCGGGTCTGCAGAAGATGGACACGTCGCCGATCGAGGTGCAGGACTCCCCCGACCTGCCGCCGCTGTGGAACGTGTTCGGCGTCGCGCAGCGACATGACGGGCGTTGGGAGCTGGGCCCCCTGCGCGAGGACCTCGCGTCGCCCGACGCGGCGCTCCACCTCGGGCCGCAGTTCGTGTTGATGGAGACCGCTGCCCTCGACGCCGCCCACGCCGTGGCGGACACCGACCAGCTGCAAGGGCTCTCCTCTCACGTCATGTTCTTGGCACGCGGCAAGACCGGTCCGTTCCGGGCCGAGGTCGAACCGATCCCGCGAGTCGGCGACCTGGTGGGTTGCCGCGTGACCGTCCACGACGAAGGCGCCGGCGACCGGCCCATCACCAGCGCCTCCTACCAGTTCTGCGCCGTCGCCTGACCGTCACCGACGGATCCCGTCAGCGCCCGTCGATCCTTCCGTCCAATCCACCGCTGGAGGTGCCACGATGGCCACGTCCCTCGCTCCCCGCCTGCCCGACAAGCGCGCGCTGATCACCGGTGGTGCGTCCGGTATCGGGCTCGCCACCGCGCGACGCTTCGTCGCCGAGGGCGCCCGCGTGGTCATCGGCGACCTCGACGCGGACCGTCTGGATGCCGTGGCCACCGAGTTGGGATCGGCCGTGGTCACCCGCCGCTGCGACGTGCGGGTCGAGGGCGACGTCGAAGCGCTGACCCAGACCGCCGTCGACGAGCTCGGCGGCCTCGACATCGCCTTCGCCAACGCGGGGATCGGGTCCTTCGCCCCGATCCTGGCCGTCGACGCGGCCGAGTGGATGAACGTGATCGAGGTCAACCTGCTCGGTCCGTTGCTGACGGTGAAGCACGCCGGCCAACGCCTCACCGACGGCGGCTCGATCATCGTCACCGCCAGCCTGAACGCCGTGCAGGCGGCCGGTGGCATGAGCGCGTACTGCTGCTCCAAGGCCGCGCTGGCCATGCTCGCGGAGGTGGCGGCGATGGAGCTGGGACCCCGCCGCATCCGGGTGAACAGCATCGGTCCCGGGCTGGTCCGCACGCCGCTGACCGAAGCGATGTGGCTCTTGCCCCAGCTCGTCACCGAGTTCGACGAGAACGCGCCGGTCGCGACCCACACCAGCCCCGACGACGTGGCGAACCTGGTGACGTTCCTGGCGTCCGACGAGTCGGCGTCGATCTCGGGGCAGCTCCACCTGGTCGACCGCGCCGCGCACACCAAGCGCTACCCCGACATGCTCGGTTTGCTGTCCTGACCCCGGCCCGCCGGGCGGGCGTCGGCACGCTCAGGGGTTGATGCCCACCCGGGCTTTCGGTTCGGGGGCGGCTTGGCGGCTGTACAACGCCCGCTCCAGCGAGTGCAGCAACACGTTGCGGATCTCGCGCGGGTCGATGAGCTCGTCGAACCCGAGCGTCTTGGCCGAGCGGAACGACGCTTCGACTTCCATCGCTCGCAACCACGCAGCTTCGTCGGCGTCGGACCCCTTGGCCCGGCTCATGGCCGCCGCGCCCATCGCGCCCATCGTCGCCCCCGGGAACGCGAAGACGCCGGACTGCCCGTCGAACGGGATCATGCCCATCACCATCGACCCGAAGCCGTACGCCTTGCGCACCGTGACCTCGAACTTCGGGCAGGTCGCGAGCGTCTGGGCGGCGTACATGCGTGCGCCGCTGCGCAAGATCCCGGCCCGCTCGGACTGGCTGCCGGGCAGGACTCCCGGGTTGTCCGACAAGAAGATCAACGGTACGTGGAACGAGTCGGCCACGGTGATGAAGTGCGCCGCCTTGTCGGCGCCGGCGGCGTCGATGGAGCCGGCGAGCACCTGGGGTTGGTTGGCCACCACTGCCACCGGGTGCCCGCCCAGGCGGCACAGCGCGCACAGCACGGATCGCCCGAAGTCGGGTTGCACTTCGAACACCGAGTCCTCGTCGAACACGACGTCGACGACGTCGTGCATGTCATAGATGCGCCGACCGTTGCGCGGGACGATCTCGAGGATCTCGTCGACCGACCTCGGCGCGTCGTCGCCACCTTCGAGCGACGGCGGGTACGACCACGCGGACGACGGGAAGTAGCGCAAGTACGCACGGACGAGGTCGAGCGCGGCGGCGTCGTCGGCCGCGCCGTTGTGCACCAGACCGCTGGTCAGTGCCACCGACGGCCCGCCCAAGTCCTCCTTGGAGATGGTCTCGCGCAGGGATTCGTACACCACCGGTGGGCCGGCCGTGAAGATCGATGCGTGGGCCGACATCACCGTGAAATCCGACATTGGCGCGACCAGTGCGCCGTGGCCGGCCGAGGCACCGAGCACGGCGGTGACCAGCGGGACCTGGCCGGAACAGCGCGCTTGCGCGAGCAGGTCGGTGGGCGTTCGGGCGTGCGGCTTGCCGTCGGCCCGAAATCCCGCCCCCTCCAGCATCATCACCAACGGCACCCGGTCGCGGGCGGCGATCTCGGCCACGCGATAGCGCTTGGAGTTGGCCGCTTGGCTGATCGTGCCCGCCTTCACGGTGAAGTCCTCGGCCGCGACCATGACCGGCCGGCCGTCGATGCGGCCCGAGCCCATCACCACCGCGTCGGCCGGGTTGTCCTCGCCGCCGACCAGGGTCCCCAACTCGAGGAACGAACCGGGGTCGAGAAGGTGGTCGACCCGCGCGCGAGCGTCGAGCTTGCCGGCCTCGCGGTGCTTTCGCAGGCGCTCCGCTCCGCCCATCGCCCTCGACACCTCGCGGCGCCGCGCGAGCTCGCCGAGGACCCCGTCCCAACCCTCGGACTCGTCGGGTTGCAGGTCGGCGCCGCTCATCGACCCGTGAACTTCGGCTCGCGACGCTCGGCATAGGCGGTGAACGCCTCTCGCATGTCGTCGCTGCGGATGTTGATGCTCTGCGACAGCGACTCGACCTCGAGCGCTTCAGCGAGCGTCGACGCGCCGGCGCCGTCGAGCTCGCGCTTGGTCAACGACAAGGCCATGGGCGGGCCTGCGGCGATCTGATCGACCACCTCTTGCACCGCGCGGTCGAGGTCGTCGAACGGCACGGCTGCGTTGACGAGCCCGAGCTCGAAGGCCTCGGTGCCCGACAACATCCGGGACGTGAACGCCAGCTCCTTCGCCTTGTGCACGCCGATGCGCTGACGCAGCAACCAGGACGTGCCGAAGTCCATGCTCAGGCCGCGCTTGGCGAAGATGGCGCAAAAGCGCGCCCGATCCGAGGACCAGGTGAGGTCGGCGGCCAGCGCGAGACCGAGGCCGGCGCCGACGCACAGACCGTCGACTTTCGCCACGACAGGCACCGGGCAGCGATGGACCGCCAGCACCACGTCGGCCAGCACGCGCATGCCGTCGAGGTTGTTGGCGGTGGCCGATCCCCCACCTCGCCCACCAGCGCCTCCGCTGGGGGCCGTCGAGGGGGTCAAGTCGGCCCCGCTGCAGAAGTTGCCACCCGCACCGGTGAGGACCACCACCCTGGCACCGGACGTGCCGAGCTGCTGGAACGTGGCGCCCAACGCAACCCACATGTCGCCGTTGCAGGCGTTGCGCGACGCGGGCCGGTCGAGCGTGACGGTCGTGAGGTGCCCCTCGCGCTCGACGTGGATGTCGGGATGAAACGACGCGAGCCCCTCGGCGGTCATGGGAGACATCTATACGTTTTGCTCGGACATCGTCAAGGCGCTGCCGCGCCCCAGGCGCCACTGCGAGGCCTCGGGGAGCCGTACGCTCGCCGGGTCCGTCCGATCGAGGAGCACGCGCATGGACATCTGGGAGCTCACGGCGCGGGAGCTGATCCGCGACACGCTCGCCCGCTACACGTGGGCGGGCGACGCATTCCGGCTCGACGAGCTCGCCGCCGCGTTCTGCCCCGATGGCGTGCTCGAAGTGCGCGACACCCCACCCCATGAAGGCCGTGATGCGATCGTGGCGTTCCTCTCCGGCGTCGGCACCCGTTCGGGAGTCGACATCGGCGACGGCGAGCGCGCTCCCGCCGACGACGACGCCCGCCGGGCGCGTCGCCGGGCCGCTGCGGCCGCGTCCGGCGTGCGAAGGATCGTGCGCCACAACGTGGCGAACATCCGGTTCCTCGAGCTGACACCGACCCAGGCGCTGGTCGCGTCGTACTTCACCGTGGTGACCGAGATCGGCCTCGACCACTGCGGCCGCTACCGCGACACGCTGGTCCCGTCGGGCGGCGAGTGGCTGATCCGGCATCGCTTCGTGTCGACCGACTGGCGTTCACCCGACTCCACCATGGCAGCACCGGCAAAGGAGCCCTGATGTTCTTGATGCGCTTCGACATGCGCGCGCCCGACCAAGGTCCCCAGCAGCGGGCCGCGCTGTACCGAGCTGCGATCGACATGGCCGCGTGGGCAGAGGACAAGGGCTGCCTCGCCGCGGTCGTGTGCGAACACCACATGTCCGACGACGGCTACCTGCCGGCGCCGCTGTTGCTGGCGTCGGCCATGGCGGCGGTCACGACCACGTTGCCCCTGTCGGTCGCCGCCTCGATCTTCCCGCTGCACGACCCCGTCCGCCTGGCGGAGGAGATCATCGTGCTCGACCACCTGAGCCAGGGCCGGGTGAGTCACACGCTCGCGATCGGCTACCGGCCCGAGGAGTACGACGTCTTCGGCGTGGACTTCCACCGCCGCGGCGCACTGGCCGACGAGCAGCTCCCGATCCTGCTCGGACACTTGCGCGCCACGGCGGCGACACCGGTGACGCCCGCCCCGTTCACCGACGGCGGGCCGATGGTGTCGTGGGGCGGCGGGTCCGTGGCCGCGGCGCGACGGGCAGGACGGCTCGGGTTGGATTTCATCGCCCAGACCGACAGACCCGAGCTGCGCGACGCATACGTCGCCGCCGCGGAAGCGGCCGGCCAGCAACCCGGGATGTGCCTGCTGCCCTCGGTCGAGGCGCCGAACTCGGTGTTCGTGAACGACGACGTCGACCAGGGCTGGGCCGAGGTGGGCGACGCGCTGCTCGCCGATGCCCGTTCGTACGCCGCTTGGAACGAAGCCGCCGGCATGGCCGACTTCACCGCGTCGATCTCTCGCGGTGCCACCGTCGACGAGCTGCGCGCCGAGCACGGCTCGCACCGGGTGGTCACCGTCGGAGAAGCGGCCGACTTGGTCGACCAGTACGGCTACCTCGGCCTCCAACCGTTGTGCGGGGGGCTCGACCCCGACATCGCCTGGACGTACCTCCGGCGCGTCACCGACGACGTGCTCCCAACCGTGGCGCGACGCCACGCCGACGCATGACGGTCGGCCACGGCAGGCCGCACCGAGGCCCTCCGGTGTCGGTCAGCGCGACAGGATCGTGACCGCGGCGGTGCCGGGGGCGCCGTACACCTGGGCGTAGCCCGCCTTCGGGTTGCCCGCCACCTGGCGCTCGCCGGCCTGCCCCCGAAGCTGCAGCGTGAGCTCGTAGACCTGGCGCAGGCCCGACGCGCCGATCGGCTCGCCGTTGGCGATCAATCCACCGTCGGTGTTGACGGGCAAGCGGCCGGTGATCTCGGTCTCACCGTCGGCCAGCATGCGGGTCTGGTCGCCGTCGGCGCAGAACCCGTTCTCGGCCATGTGGATCACTTCGGACCCGGCGTCGGTGTCCTGGAGCTGCACCACGTCGATGTCCTCGGGGCCCATCCCGGCTTGCTCGTACGCGGCCCGCGACGCGTACACCGTCGGCGCGACGTCTTCGTCGACCGGTGCCCAGGTGGTGTTCACCTCGTACGCGCCGTAGCGCCGGGTGCGGATCTGCGTGGCGCGCACGAACACCGGCTTGTCGGTGTAGCGGTGGGCAATGTCGGCGTTGCACATCACCACGGCCGCGGCCCCTTCGTCGGGCGCGCAGAACATGTAGGAGGTGAGCGGGTGGTTGAGCACCGGCGACGCCAGGATCTCCTCCTCCGAGATCGGCTTGCGGCGGAACGCGTTGGGGTTCAGCTCGCCGTTTCGGAAGTTCTTGGCCGCCACTTTGGCGAGCGTCTCCACTGGGATGTCGTGGTCGTGCAAGTAGCGGTTGATCTTCATGCCGAAGAACTTGGTGGTGACGAACTGACCGTTCTCGGCGTACCAAGCGGGCATGTTCACCCCGGTCGGGTCGGCCGTGAACGCACCACGGGGATGCTTGTCCATGCCAACGGCGACACCGAGGTCGTACTTGCCGAGGCGGATGGCGTCGGCCGTCGCGTCGATGGCGCTCGCAGCAGTGGCGCAGGCGTTGAACACATTGGTGAACGGGATGCCGGTGAGCCCGAGCAGGCTGGTGAGCGGATCGGTCTGGGCCATCTCCCAGCTGCCGCCCACCGCGAACCGGACGTCTCGCCATTGCACGCCGGCGTCGGCGACGGCCGCCTCGATCGCCTCGGCGCCCATCTGGAAGCCGGTCTTGTCGCCGAAGCGACCGAACGGGTGGATGCCGATGCCGATGATTGCGACGTCGCTCACGTCACGCACCTCCTGTCGCGGCGGCGCCGGCCGCGACCGGCGCGAACGCGAACGTCATGATCTCGTCACCGTCGTCGTCGACGTAGAAGGGCACGATCTGCAGCTCGACGTCCATCCCGAACTCGAGCTTCGCCGGGTCGTTCTCGGTGAGCCGAGCCTCGACTCGCACCACCTCGCCGAGCTGGACGAGCCCGACGCCGAAAGGGGTAAAGCTCTCGGCGGTCTCGCCGCCCGCGTAGGGCAGCTTCGGCACGAACCCTTGCGTGGTCCATGACACGAGCGTGCCCCGACGGGGCAGCCGGAGGTCGGCCATGTCCGCGCTGCTGCAGCGTGGGCAGCGCGTTTGGGTGGGGAACGTGGTCGCCCCGCACGCACCGCATTGGCTGCCGATCAGCTGCGGATCGGGGTCGGGCCACGTCGACAAGTTGGGCGCCAACGGCTTTTGCATCACGCCATGTTACCAGAGAGATCTAGATATTTTGAGGCCGCGCGACCCGCGCGACAGGTCCCACTCCCGCGCGTCCTCAGTGGCTGAAGTGGACGTGCGGGAGGGCTCGGTCGAGCCAGCGCGGCAAGTACCAGTTGCGTTCGCCGATGAGCGCCATGACCGCCGGCACGAGCAGCACGCGGACGACGGTTGCGTCGATCAGCACGGCCATCGCCAGGGTGATGCCGAGCTCGGTGGGCGGGATCGGGCCGGTGACGCCGAACGCGATGAACACGACGATCATCACCAGGGCCGCGTTGGTGATGGGCCGGCCGGTGCGCGCGATGCCTTCCTGTATCGCGATGCGGGTGTTGCCCGTGGCTTCGTAGCGTTCGCGGATGGCCGCGAGCAGGAAGAGCTGGTAGTCCATCGACAGGCCGAACAGCAGCGCGAAGAAGAACAGCGGCGCCCAGGCGTCGATGAACTGCTGATGCTCGATGCCGAGCAGTCCGGCGCCGATCCCGTGCTGGAACACGAGCGTGGCGAACCCGAAGGCGCCGATCACGGTCAGCACGTTGAGCAGGATCGACGCGACCGCGATGGCGAGGCTGCGGAACACGACCAGCAGCAGCACGAAGGCCACGATCAGGATGAGGCCGATCGCATAGGGCGCGCGTCCGGTGAGCGCGGTCGTGAGGTCGTGGTTCTGCGCGGCGGGTCCACCGACGCGTGCGCCCGGCGCCGCGCGGTGCAAATCGTTGCGGAGCGCGCCCACCAGCGCGCCGGTGCGGGCGTTGTCCACGGGGGTCGAGCCGATGACGCGGACCACGACGCGACCGGTCGATGCCGGGGCGGTCACGACCCGGGCGTCGACGACGCCCGCGTGCTGCCGTGCGATGTCGACCACCTGCTTGGCATCCGCGGTGGGCGTGGTGATGAACACCGGCGCAGCGGCACCAGGGCCGAACGCGTGGACCAGCAAGTCGTAGCCGTCGCGGCTGCCGTGGCCGGTGTCGACAACGTGAGCGCTCGGCATTCCGAGGCGCATCCCGATCGCGGGCGCAGCGAGACCGCCGAGCAGCACGAGGCCGAGTACGAGAACGGTGCCCGGCCGCTCGAGCGACTGCGCGGTCCACCGCCGCCAGCGCGACTCGGCCGTGATGTCGGGGTCCGCGGCGTTCTTCTTGACGAGCACGCGGTCACCGAGGGCGACCAAGACAGCCGGCAGCAGCGTGAGCGCGGCAACTGCGACCGCGACGACGGAGAGGATCATGCCGAGCGCCATCGACCGGAACACCATCACCGGCACGAGGTACACCGCAGCGAGCGAGAGCACGACGGTCAGCGCGGAGAGGAACACCGCTTTGCCGGCGGTCGACAAGGTGTTCTCGATCGCCGCGATCGCGTCCTTGCCCTCGGCACGTTCCTCGCGATAGCGGCTGACGATGAACAGGCTGTAGTCGATCCCGACGGCCAGGCCGATCATCATCGAGAAGTTCATCGACCACACCGACAGCGGTGTCACCGCCGTCAGCAGGTGCAGGCCGGCGAACCCGACGGCGATGCCGGCGACGGCCAGCAGCAGCGGGAGCCCGGCGGCCAGGAGCATGCCAAACGCCACGAACAGCAGGATCAGGCTCGGCAGCCCCGACAGCACCTCCGCCTTGTGCAGGGCTTGCTCGTTGATGTGGTTGAAGTCGCTCCACACCGGCCACTCGCCGGTGACCTTCGCCTGTGCGCCGGCCGGCAACCGCAGACCGCTGACGTAGTGCCCGAGCTCGCCGGCCGCGACGGGGCGCTGCGCATCGTTGGACACGGCTTGCGCAACGGGAATGATGGCCGTGCGACCGTCGCGCGCGATCAGTCCTGCGGTCGAAGGCAGCGCGAGCGGGTCGGCGACCGACGTCGCGCGGGGGGCGTGCGTGAGATCGGCGACCAGCGCCCGCAGCCCTGAGGGGTGGGTGCGGATCGGGGTCCGCTGCTGGTAGACGACCACAGGGTTCTCGGCACCGAGGGCAGGGAAATCGTGGCGCAACTCGTCCCGCACCCGTTGCGCGGTCGAACCCTGGGCTTCCCACCCCGCGCCCGACAACGCTCCGTTCAAGGTGATGGCGAGCGGGGCAGCAGCGAGTGTCACGACCAGCCACAGGCCGATCACCAACCGCCGCCGTCGCGCCGAGAACGCCGCGAGCCGAGAGAACCAGGCCTTGGGGTCGGGCGGCGAGGACGGCTCATGGCTCGAGGCAGCTGCGGTGGGAGTTGTGACAGCCATGTGATCCTCCATCCGATATACTCCTCAGGGTATGCCGAAGATACCCATGGGGGTATACTGTCGACAACCCCGAACCTGGAGGTCGAGATGCAAATGCCCGAAGAGGTCGTCGACGACGTGCGCAAGCGTTTGCGGCGCGCCGCCGGCCAGGTGCAGGCCGTCGAGCGCATGCTGGCCGACGGCAAGGAGTGTCGCGACGTGGTGACGCAGCTGTCGGCCGCGACCAAGGCCCTCGAGCAGGCGGGCTTCAAACTGGTCGCCGCCGGGCTCACGTACTGCCTCGAGAACCCCGAAGACGCCGCCGCGGACGGCTATCCACTCGAGACCGTCGAGCGGATGTTCCTGAAGCTGGCATGACGATGGAGCCCACCTTGCACTTCACCCAACGCGTGGTGACGAGCCTCGGTTACGAGGCGGCCATCGACGCCATCAAGGACGCGCTCCAGGGTCAGGGCTTCGGGACCCTCACCGAGATCGACGTCCGCTCGACCCTGAAGGCCAAGCTCGACGTCGACACCGCGCCGCAACTGATCATCGGCGCGTGCAACCCGCACCTCGCCCACCGCGCGCTCACCGCCGACCCGCGGGTCGCGACCCTGCTCCCGTGCAACGTCGTCGTGCGGGTCGAAGGTGACCAGACCGTCGTCGAAGCGCTCGATCCACAAGTGATGGCAGAGGTCAGCGGCGACCCCCAGCTACGCCAAGTCGCGGAGGAGGCGGCCCGCCGCATCGCCACCGCCCTCGACACGTTGCCGAGGCACTGATGGCTCCGGTCGTCGCGTGCCGATCGTGCGGGAACGAGAACCAGGTTCGCCCCTGAATCTGGGCAACCAGCCGGCGCAGCGGCGGGCGGCCCCGCCAGCTCGGCGTGCGCCCCCCGGGATTCGAACCCGGAACCTGCGGATTAAGAGTCCGTTGCTCTGCCATTGAGCTAGAGGCGCGGCGCGAATGTAGCAGACCCCTCCTCGCGCTCAGACCGGCGCGAGAACCACCGTCCGGCCCGAAAATGGGAACGCCCCCGGACCGGGCCGGGGGCGCTTTGGGGTGACCGAGGGGACTCGAACCCCCGACCCCCGCGACCACAACGCGGTGCTCTAACCACCTGAGCTACGGTCACCAAGAGTCGACCAGCATAGAGCAGGTCGCCGTGACGACCGAACCGGTAACCGCGCCGGGCGTGCCGGCAGGCGAGCTTCGACCGCCTCTCGCGCTACCGTTCGCGGTCCGCCCCCGTAGCTCAGCCGGACAGAGCAGGGGACTTCTAATCCCAAGGTCGCAGGTTCGAATCCTGCCGGGGGCGCGCTCTCGTTCAGCGACCGCCGGCCGCCGCCGCGGAGAATGAACCGAGGCGACACGCGGGTGCGCTCCTAGCATCGTGTGCATGCCGATCCGCCGCACCAAGATCGTCGCCACCATCGGGCCGGCCTCCGACTCCCCCGCCATGCTGCGCGCGCTCGCCGACGCCGGCATGAACATGGCGCGCATCTCGTTGTCGCACGGATCGCTCGAGGAAGCCGTCGCCCGCATGCACCGCGTGCGCGACGTGGCCCACGACCTCGGCCGTCCGATAGGGGCGATGGCCGATCTGCCCGGGCCGAAAGTGCGCACCAGCGAATTCGCAGGCACGGGCGTGATGCTCGAAGCCGGCTCCACCGTCGAGCTCGTCGACGCTGCGGAAGCGGCCACGAGCACCAGCCACCGGATCGCCATCGACCACCTCGGCGCGGTCGCGGCGCTGCGAGCGGGCGACAGCGTGGTGCTCGGCGACGGGGCGATCCAACTCGTGGTCACTCGCAGCGACGGCGAGCGCGCCGTGGCCGAGATCAGCACCGGCGGCAAGGTGCAGGGTCGCCCCGGCGTCAGCCTCCCCTCCGGGCGGCTCGACCTCCAGGCACCCACCGACGAGGACCTCGAGCTGCTCGAAGCGCTCTCCAAAGAAGGTGTCGATGCGGTCGCGATCTCCTTCGTGAACGCTGCGGCTGACGTGTTGCGCGCCCAACAGGTGCTCGGCGCCGACCCGCCGATGCTGGTGGCGAAAGTGGAGACGCCGGAGGCCGTCTCCAACCTCGACGAGATCGTGGCGGTGGCGGACGCGGTCATGGTCGCCCGCGGCGACCTCGGCATCCACTGCGCGATCGAGGACGTGCCGCACTTCCAGAAGCGGGTCATCCACTCGGGCGTCGCCTACGGGCGCCCCGTGATCACGGCCACGCAGATGCTCGAGTCGATGGTGCGGGCGCCCGTTCCCACCCGCGCCGAGGTCACCGACGTGACCAACGCGGTGTACGACGGCACCAGCGCCGTCATGCTGTCCGGTGAGACCGCGGTCGGCGCCTACCCGGTCGAAGCGGTGCGAATGATGGCCCGCATCACCGAACGGGCCGAGCGCGACTTCCCGTATGAGGCGTGGGGCAAGGACCTCGGGCGCCAGCAGTCCGCCGATCCGAGTGGCGTCGGGCCGGCCGTGCGCATCACCAACGCCATCTCGGCCGCCGCGTCACGCGCGGTCGTCGATGCCGAGGTGTCGGTGATCATCGCCTGCACCGACTCCGGCGCGACCGCCCGCTCGATCTCGCGCTACCGACCCGCCGCGCCCATCGTGGCGGCCACGCCGAACGAGCGCACAATGCGTCACCTCACGATGAGCTGGGGCGTGACACCGGTGCTGGTCGAGACGCGACCCACGACCGACGAGACGGTCTGGGTGTCGGTGGAGGCGGCTGCCAAGCGCGGGCTGGTGCGCCCGGGCGACCTCGTGGCGGTGCTGGCCGGTTCGCCCGCCGACCCTCGTCCCACGACCGACACGCTCCGCCTCGTGCGTGTGGACTGACGGCTGACCCACCGCCGTCGGTCGTCAGCCGCCTTGGTCGACCAGCACCCGCTTGAGGACCTTGCCGGCGGGGTTGCGAGGCAACACGTCGACGAAGATGACCTCGCGGGGCACCTTGTAGCGAGCGAGGTTCTCGCGCACGTATGCCTTCACGGTCGCCGCCGTCAGCTTCTTGCCGGGGGTGCGCACGAGGTACGCCTGCAAGCGCTGGCCGAACTCGTCGTCAGGCACGCCGACGACGGCAGCCTCGACGACGGCGGGATGCCCGGCGAGCAGCGCTTCGACCTCGTGCGGGAACACGTTCTCGCCGCCGGACACGATCATCTCGTCATCGCGCCCGTCGATCCACAAGCGGCCCCCTGAGTCGAAGTGGCCGACGTCGCCTGTCGCCATCAACCCGTCGACCATCGCCTTGCCGCCACCGCCCGTGTAACCACTGAACTGGTCCTCGTTGGCGACGAAGATCCGTCCGATCTGGCCGACCGGCAGCTCGACGTCGTCGTCGCCGAGCACTTTCACCGTGACACCGAACGGTGGTCGACCCGCGGAACCAGGCGCGGCGCGGAGGTCGTCCGGTGTGGCAATGGTGGCGTATGCGACCTCGGTGGACCCGTAGAGGTTGTGCAACACCGGCCCGAAGCGGTCGAGCGCCCGCGTTGCCAGCGGAGCTTCGAGTTGCGAGCCGCTGACGGCCACGACGCGCAAATCGGGCAGCACGGGATTCCCCGCGGCGTCGTCGTTGCCGAGGAGGCGGTTGAGCATCACGGGAACAGCCACCAAGCCGGTGCAGTGGTTCGCTGCCAGGTCGGCCCACACCTGTACGGGGTCGAAACGGCGACGGGTCACGACCGTGCCGCCCAGGGCGAGCGCCATGGCGGCGTTCGCCAACCCCCACGCGTGGAACATCGGTGGCGCGACGTACACGACGTCGCCGGCACGGAACGGGATCTTCGACAGCAGTGCGCCGGGGCCGCTGAGCGAGCGGACCGATGCCCGGTTGGCGCCCTTCGGTGTGCCGGTGGTTCCGCTCGTCAAGATGACGATCGAGAAGTCATGGTCGGGCCGCAGGGTCGTCAACGGCTCGCCACCCGCGATGAGGTCGTCGATCCGACCGTCGCCTTCGGGTCCACTGCCGGGAACGGATGGATCGACCCAGGCCACGTAACGACCCCGGGGCGCATCCACGCCCGCCACGATGTCGAACAGGTCGGCATCGGCCACCACCGCGTCGGCGCCTTCGCGGGCGCACACCTCGATCGCTTGGGGCGCGGCGAAGTCAGTGTTCAACAGGAGCGCGCGTGCGCCGAGCTTGGTGCAGGCGAACACCGCGCCGAGCAAGCCGCGGCCGTTCCGGCACAAGATGCCCACGCCGTCGCCAGCCCGCAGCCCGCGCGCCTGCCACGCGCCCGCCAACGCCTCGGCCCGCTGGTCGATCTGGGCGTACGTCAGCGAGCCCAGATCGTCGACCAGCGCCGCGCGCTCCCCGTGCCGGATCGCCAACAGCGACGGCGCCGCCGCCATCGGCCCCCGCTCCAGCAGCACCCGCCCGATCTCGGCGAGGCGCCAAGGCGGCTCGGGCCCCACCACGCCCGCCCGCAGCAACGTGGCCACCGCGTGCGCTTCCACCGCGGTCCGCCCCGCCAGGCGCGTGGTCGTGCCGATGGGGTCGCGCAGGAGGCTCGCGAACAGCTCCGCCGGCGCGCGCAGGATGCGCGCCACTTCGTCGACCGGATTCGCCACCTCTGCCTCCCCCAACGCTCGGCTGTCTGGCGAACGAGGATACGCGGCTGGTCAACCGCGCCCGCACGGGCAGTAGTGTGTCCGGCGAACGAGCCCCCTGGCCACGCGCCACCGACGAGCCGAAGGGAGGTGCCGGCCGTGCAAAGCGAACCCCCTAGTCATAGATCCGGCCTTCCTTCCACCGCTGCGCGGCCGGGAGGGTCGCCCGCGCCAGGCTGACCCGGCGCGCCGGCGGCACCACCGAGCAGCGAGTCCGTCCTGTCCGTCTGGTCTGCCGGAGGTGCGCCATGGCCCGCCGCCCCTCGTTTCCCGCCGCGACGCTGCGACCAGCGTCGATGCGCTCGCGGGCGGACCAACGGCACGCGCGCCTGCTCACCCACCGATCGGTCGCCGACGCGCTCATCTCGCTCGCCGGCCTGATCGGCCGCACCGTCACCAACCAGCAAGGGGCCGAGGTCGGGCGCATCAAAGACGTCGTGGCGCGCTGGGACGGCGGGCCGTATCCACCCGTCACGGGGCTGGTCGTGCGGGTCGGTCGCAGGTTGTCGTTCCTCAGCATCAACCAGGTGCGCGAGATGACGCACACCGGCGTGCAGCTCGCGTCGGCGCGGCTCGACCTGCGCGACTTCGAGCGCCGACCGGGCGAAGTGGTGCTCGCCGGCGACGTGCTCGATCGCCAGCTCGTCGACGTCGACGGTGTACGGGTGGTGCGGGCCTCCGATCTCTACCTGGCCCGCGTCGGTCTGGCCTGGCGCCTCGTGGGGGTCGACGTCGGGATGCAGAGCCTGATGCGCCGGCTCGGCCCTGCCCGGTTCCGCACCCGGCCCACACCCGATCGGGTGCTCGACTGGGGCTCGATCCAGCCGTTCGGGTCCCGACCTGGCGAAGTCCGTCTCTCGCGATCCAACCAGGCGCTGCGACGCCTGCGGCCCGCCGAGATGGCCGACCTGCTCGAAGAGCTCGGACGCGACGAGCGCCAAGAGCTGTTGAACGCGCTCGACAAGCGTGACGCCGCGGACGCCCTCGAGGAGATGGAGCCAGAGCGCCTGGAGCAGCTGCTGCGCGACGCGCCCGTCGACCAGGCCGCCGGCCTGCTCGCCGAGATGGAGCCTGACGAAGCGGTCGACGCCTTGCGCGACTTGGAGCCCGACGAGCGCGACGAGATCCTCGACGCCATGGACAGTGAGGTCGCGGGCGAGCTCGCTGCCTTGTTGACGTTCCCGGAGCAGACGGCGGGCGGCCTCATGACCACGTACCTCGTGCTGATCGAGGCCGGCACCGACGTGGCCAGCGTGCGCCGGCGTCTGCGCGAGGAAGAAGGCCACCGTGCCGACATCGACTCGGTGCTGGTCGTCGACAACGACGGCAGCCTGGTCGACGACCTGAGCTTGTACGAGCTGCTGATCGCCGAGCCTTCCGATCTGGTCGACGACCTCGTCCGGCCCCCTTGGCCCGTCACGGTCACGGTCGATGCGGAGCTGAGCGAGGTGGTCGCCCGCCTGACCGACAGCCGCGCGGCGTCGGTGATCGTGGTCGACGAGGACGACACGCCGATCGGACGCATCCTCGCCGACGACGTGATCGACGCACTGGTGCCCGAACAGGCGCGGCAGCGGTTCCCGAGGATCCTCGGATGACACCGCCCAAGGTCGACAGCGGCGACCAGCCGGCCGCCGCCGTCGAGCTCTCACCTGCCGAGGAACGGCACCGGCGGTGGCGGAGGATCATCGGCGTGGCCGCCATCCTCGGCCCGGGGCTGGTGGCCGCCAACGCCGGCAACGACGCCGGCGGCATCGCCACGTACGCGTCGGCCGGCGCGCAGTACGGCTACCAGACGTTGTTCATCATGGTCATCGTGGCGATCGCCCTCGCCGTCGTGCAGGAGATGGCGGCACGCCTCGGGGCGTTCACCGGCGAAGGGCTCGTCTCGCTGATCCGTGAGCAGTTCCCCCTGCGTGCAGCCACGTTCGCGGTGGTCGCGCTGGTCGTGGCCAACATCGGCCTGGTCGTGTCGGAGTTCGCCGGCATCGGTGCCGCTTTCGAGCTGTTCGGCGTGAGCCGTTACCTCACCGTGCCGGTCGCAGCCGTGGTGATCTGGGCGCTGGTCGTGTTCGGCTCGTACCGCTACGCGGAACGGCTCTTCTTGTTGCTGTCGCTGGCGTTCGTCGCGTACCTCGTGGCGCCGTTCCTGGCCCACCCCCAATGGGGGGCGGTGGCGCGCCACGCCGCCTGGCCGCACTTCACCGGTTCGAAGGACTTCATGTTGCTGGCGATCGCCCTCGTCGGCACCAGCATCACGCCGTACATGCAGCTGTACCAAGCGGCTGCGGTGGCCGACCGTGGGATCGGGCCCGACAACTACCCGATGGAGCGGATCGACTCCGTGGTGGGTGCGATCTTCGCTTCGATCGTGGCCATGGCGATCATCGTGGCGACCGCCGCGGCGATCGGGGGCACCGGGCCGCTGGCTTCGGCCAAGGATGCGGCCGCCGCGCTGAAGCCGGTGGCCGGGTCAGCAGCGACCACGCTGTTCGGCATCGGCTTGCTGGGTGCGTCGGCCCTGGCCGCCGCCGTCGTGCCGCTGTCGACCGCGTACGCCGTGTCCGAAGCGGTCGGCGTCGAACGCTCGGTGTCGCGGAGTTTTCGCGAAGCGCCGTTCTTCGTCGGCTTCTTCACACTCCAAGTGGTGATCGGCGCCGGCGTGGCCCTGGCACCCGGCAACCTGATCCGCTTGCTGATCAACACCCAGATCCTCAACGGCTTCATCGCGCCGATCATCTTGGTGTTCCTGTTGATCCTCACGAATCGCACCAGCGTCCTCGGCGACGCCGCCAACGGGCGGGCCATCCGCGTCGTGGCCACCGTCGTCACGGTCCTCGTCGCCGGGCTGGCGGCAGTGGTGGCCGTGCGGAGCGTGTTGGGCTGGTTCGGCGTCGCGGCATAGTGGACGCCATGCGCTGCTCGGTCTCAGTCCACAACGCAGGCCTCGATCCGATCGGGACGGCGAACCAGGTGCTCGGTTGGGTGGTCGTCGAATGGCCGTTGCCGTGGCCGCCGAAAGTCGAGGCGGTCGCCGAGCTCGCGACAGTCCGCGACCGCGCGGCCGACCTCGGATACCGCCTGCAACTGGCCCACCACCTCGACGCCAGAGTCGCCCCGCACCGGGTGCTGGTGGCGCACCGCGACCGCGGGCCGTTCCGAGCGTTCGACGTGCAGGCCTGGTCGCTCGGTGACCGCGGCGGCCTCGACTCGGCCGAACGCCGCGACGCGCTGGCTGCGCTCACGCTCGACGCGCTCACCGGTGCGGTGCCGTCGGATCCATCCGTCGACCTGCCGCGCCTGCTCGTTTGCTCGCACGGCGCCCGCGACGTGTGCTGCGGCAGCTTCGGCACGCACTTGGCCAGCGACCTCGCCGCGGCGCGGCCCGGCCTCGAGATCTGGCGCACCTCACACCTCGGCGGGCATCGTTTCGCTCCCACCGCGTTGAGCCTCCCCGACGGCAACCTGTGGGCCCACCTCGACGTCGAGACGGCTGCGGGGGTCGCCGACCGCAGCCTCGACCCGGCGGTCGCCGCCACCCACTACCGGGGCTGCTCGGCCACCCGGCCCGAAGCGCAGCTCGCCGAACGGGCCGCGCTCATGGCCGAGGGCTGGTCCGTGTTCGACGCGGAGCGCGAGACGGGCGCCGAGCCTGACGCCGAGGCGAGCGATGGCACCGGGCGCCTCGCCTGGTGCGTGGTACGACGGCGTGATGGCACCGCGACGCGCTACGAGGGGCGGGTGTCGGTGAACCGTGAGATCCACCTGCCGCCGTGCGGTGGCATCGACGCCACCGAGCTTCGGCACGATCTGCGCATCGACGACGCGCGGGTCACGTCCGTCGCGTAGCTGCGACGTCGCCTCCGGCCGCTACTTGTTCTGGCGGCGACGGAGCCGGCTGCCCAGCTTGGCGCCGGTGGTGATCAACCGCTGGTACGACGACGGCATCAGCCGCGCCATCTCGTCGATGACGTACGCGTCGGGTCCGATCAGCACGCGTCGCTTGTTGCGCTCGACACCCTTCAAGATCACCTTGGCCGCCTTCTCCGGCGTGGTGATGAACGCCTTTTCGAACTCCGCACTCGAGTCCGACGCGTCGAGCCCGAGCCGCTCGACACCGGGGTCCATCCGCGCGTCGCGGGCGATGTTGGTCTTGATCCCGCCGGGGTGGACGCTGGTGGCCGACACGCCGATATCCATGAGGTCGAGCTCCTGGCGCAGCGCCTCGGTGAACCCGCGCACCGCGAACTTGGCGGCGTTGTACGCCGACTGCGACGGCACACCCACGAAACCGAACACGCTCGACGTGTTGACGATGTGGCCCTCGCCGGTCGCCTCGAGGTGCGGCAGGAAGGCCTTGGTGCCGTGGACCACGCCCCAGAAGTTGATGTTGAAGAGCCACTCGAAGTCGTCGTAGCTCATCGTCGCGATGGGGCTGCCGAGCGCGACCCCGGCGTTGTTGAAGATCAAGTTGACCTTGCCGTGGTCCTCGACCACCTGGTCGGCCCACGCGAACATCTCGTCGCGCACGGCCACGTCGACCCGCTGGTGACGGGCCTCACCGCCGAGCGCTTTGACCTCGTCGACCGTCTCGGCCAACCCGGGCTCGTTCACATCGCTCAACGAGACGCGGGCGCCGCGCCGGACGAGCTCCTTGGCCAGCTCGCGCCCGATGCCCGAGCCGGCCCCGGTGACGGCCGCGACCTTCCCTGTGAAGTCCTTCATGTCACTGGTCTAGCGCGGCCGGGAACCCCGATGCTACCGGCGGTAACACTCTTGCCGGGTCAGGCCGACGCCGCACCCGTCTCGATCTCGTCGACCTGCAGCGCCTCGTACTCGGTGCCGGTGTCCTCCCAGTCTTCGAACTGGATGACGCCGAGCTCGCCGAACTTCTGGCGCAGCCACCCGTCGCCTGCGTCGAGCAGGCCGAGCTTCTTGCAGTTCGGCACGATCTTGGTGAACAGCATCTGCTGGAAGACCTGGCGCTCGGGCGCCTGCATGACCAGCTTGATGGTCTCCTTGACGGGCAGGCCCATGCGGTCCCACACCTCTTGCTGCAAGAAGCGATCGCGCATGCGGACCGCGGCCTCGAACGCGAACTCCTGCCGGCGGCGGATGTCGGCGGCGCTCATCTCGGCGTAGACCTCTTTGAGGCTGAGCACGCCGAACGCGACGTGGCGCGCTTCGTCGGCCATGACGTAGCGCAGCAGCTGCTTCAGCAACGGCTCGGTCGTGAGCTGGTGGATGAAGCCGAACGCAGCCAACGCCAGTCCCTCGACCATGATCTGCATGCCGAGGTACGTCATGTCCCACTCGCTGTCGTTGACGATGTCGTCGAGCAGCAGGCCGAGGTGGGCGTTGATGGGGTAGTGGCCCGAGAGCTTCTCGTCGAGGTACTTGGCGAAGACCTCGACGTGGCGGGCCTCGTCCATCACCTGCGTGGCCGCGTAGTACTTGGCGTCGATCCACGGCACGGTCTCGACGATCTTGGCCGTGCAGACCAGGGCTCCCTGCTCACCGTGCATGAACTGGCTGAGGGTCCAGTTCTGGCTCTGGATGCCGAGCTCGATCCACTGCTTGTCGTCCCACTTCTCGAACGGCGTGCCGGCGAGGTCGAGGGTGGATCCCCCGAGCCCGGTCATGGCGCCCTGTGCGGCGGCGTTGGCCAGCACCACGGCCTCCTGGTCGACCTCGGTCTCCCACGGCAGGTCGGTCTCGCCGTTCCACTGGTTCTTCTTGGCCTTCTCGTAGAGCTTGTTCAGCGCCGGCCGTGCACCCTTCTCGTAGTCCCACGTGAAGATCGCGTCGGCGTTGTCGGCCACGGAGTGGAGCGTGGCATCGACGTCAGTGTTGGTGACCGACAGGATCGCCTCGAGGTCGTTGATATCGGCTCGGCCGATGAGGTCTTCGGTGGACGACATTTCGCTTGGCTCCTTGGAACGGGAAGGACGTGGTCGGTTCGAAACGGGTGGAGCGGGTCAGGCCGGCACGGGCACTCGAGGTGCGAGGGCCGGGAGCAGGAACCGCCGCACGAGCAGGCGTGCGTTGGCGGGTCGGGTGAGATCGAGCTCGTCGGACGGGTTGAACAGGTAGCTGAGCAGGATGCGGGCACACCACTCAGCGGTCCAGCCGGCCTGCTCGCCGAGGTGCGGTTCGAGGTGCGGACCGATGACGGTGCGAACGAGCCCGAAGAGACGACCCTGCTCGGCGAACCCGAGGAACGGCAAGAGCACGTCGTGCTCGTGGTGGAGGAGGAACTGGAACGCTGCGTCGTCGGCGAGCTCGCGGGCCGCCGTGGACAACAGCCCTACCAGCACGTCTTCGCCCGACGCGGCTCGGTCGGCAACCGCGGCCATGTCGGCCAGGAACTCCTCGAGGCGTGCCGCGCCGGCCGCGAGCAACACTTGGCGCTTGCCATCGGGAAACACCCGGTACACGGTGGCGCGGCTGCAACCGGCCCGCTGCGCGATGTCGGCGATGGTGGTCTTGCGTACGCCCCAACGGCCGACGAGCTCGATCGCGGCGAGACCGATACGCCGGGACACCTCCGAGTCGAGGCGGGCAGCCGCGGCGAACTGATCCAATCCCCGGCGGGCCAGCGCGCCGGCCAGCCGAACCCCGAGCGCAGTCCCCTCGCCCATACGATGAGACATTAGGAGTGTCGCTGTCTCAGCGTCAACGAGACGCTTGTCACCCCTACGGGTCGTCGACCAGCACGCCTGCCAACAAGTGTCCCCGGACGAGTTGGCGGACAGCTGCCGGGTCGTCGAGATCCCAACCCCCGGGCGACACGATGAACGACAGCAGCATCCGGCTGAGCCAGTCAGCCGCATCCTCGGCGTCGAGGCCCGGCCGTAGCGCCTGATCGGCGAGCAGCAGGAGCAGGCGCTGGCGCAACGTGGCCAACATGATCGGGCCAGCATCGCTCAGGTGCGGGAGCAGGCGTTCGGGTTCGGTCTCGAGCACGCGTTGGAGCACCTCGTGGGCAGCCAGGGTCGACTGCGCGTACTGCAGCGTCCGCTCCAGCCGTTCCGCCAGATCGTCGACCCCCATCAACGTCTCGGTCAGCCCGTCGAAGAACTTTCCGACCTCGAACGCGATGGCCTCGGCCACCAGCTGCTCACGCCCGCCCGGGAACCAGCGGTAGACGCTGGCCCGTGCCACGCCAGCGGCGCTCGCGACGTCCTCGACCGTCGACTTGGCGATCCCCACTCGCCCGAAGGCGGCAACCGCGGCCTCCAGCACCCGTTGGCGTGCGTCGTCGGTCACGCACCAGATGTTACGAACTCGGGGTCAGCTCCTCGCCGACTCCACCGCTCGCGTCGGCCGCGGCGGTGTCCCCTGAGTCGGTGTCGCCCGCCGCGCCGCCGGTCTCGTCGATGACCTCCTCGCGGCGCGAGGAGCGGTCCGGGTCGCGGGCCTTGCGCATGAGGAGGAGCGGATAGCCGACCAGACCCACCAGCGTGAAGCCGAACCACTGGATCGCGTAGCCGAGGTGTGGGCCGTTGGTGAGCACCGGCGGCGGCACGGGCGTGAGGTGCAGGCCGGGGTCGGCGGGGTGCTGGCCGGTCAGGAGCACCCAGTACGGCAGCGTCGGGAGCCTGAGCGCGCCGCGGATCCGGTCGACGTCGATGCGTTGGTACAAGTGCTGCCACGTGGCCGGGTCCCGGTGCTCGAAGACGCCGGGCGTCTCGGTGGGCTGCACCGAACCGTCCACCGTGACCAAGCCCTTCGGAGGCGCCGTGCTGGCCGGCGGCGAGTCGACCCCGCCGTTGCTCGGGTAGAAGCCCCGGTTGACCAACACGACGGGGCCTTCGGTCGTCTTCAGCGGCGTGACGATCCACACGCCGGGCTGGCTGTCGATGCTCTGGCTGTCGATCACGACCGAGCGGTCCGCGACGTACGTCCCCCGCAAGCGCAGCGGCCGGCCTTGGTCCGCCTTGGCGTGGCCGGTGCCCTGGTCGGTGCGGATGTGCAGGTCGTCGATCGTGGCCACCGGCAGGTCCTCGTTGGCCTTGGCCAGGCGGTTGAAGGCCTTGCGCTGGTCGAGGCGCCGCAGCTGCCAGAACCCGCACCAGATGAACGTCGCGAGGAGCGCCACCACGAGGATGTGACCGAAGATCCACTTGGGACGCAGCACGAAGCGGAACCGATCCACCACCTCAGGGTACGGTGCCCACCCGGCGGGACACCAAGCGGGCAGCGCCTCGACGCCCCTTGCGTCCGCTGGTGGGCCACGATTGTCAGAGGTAGTCCCAACGGATGCAGACTGGCGGCGACGAGAGGGGATCCGGGATGTCCGAGGCCGACGGCGGACGGTCACCGAGCGCGGGCGATCCCACCGGGCCCGGCGACCCGGCCGGGGACGAGCGGGCCGGGAACGACGCGGGGCCGAGCGGCCCGGCACCACGCGGGCCGGCCGCAGGCGATGACCTGGCCACGCGCATCGTCGACCTGCTGGCCGAGCACCTGCCCTCGGCCCACGATGTGGCCGACATCATCGCCCCGCTGATCCCGACCCCGGCCGACGTGGCCGATGTCGTGACCCACCGCCTGGCCGGCGACCTGGGGGCGCTCCCGGCCTTGCCGGCCACCACCTCAGGCCACGACCCCACGTTGCCCGCTCCGGTGCGCGCCACCGTCACCCACCTCGAGTTCGAGCTCAGCGGCATGTTGCAGGAGCTCCACGCATCGCAGCGGCGCCACTTGTCACTCGCCGAGGACATCGCGTCGTCGGTCCGCCGTTACCAGGACCGGACCGACCAGTCGATGAGCGACGTGGGCGAGCAACTGTCACGCCTCAGCCGCCAGCTCGACGGCCGCACGCCCACGCCCGGGACGGCGAACAACGCGCGTGCCGATGCCCTGGCCTCCGAGCTGGGTTCGCTCCAACACGAGCTGCGCTCCGGCCTGGCCGACCTGGCCGCCACGGTCGAACGGCTGGAGCACTCGGTACGCCGCCTGGAGAGGGCGACCAGCCCGCAGACCTTGCGGCGCCTCACGCGCACCCTCGAAGTCCTCGTCGCAGCCCTCGGCACAGAGGATCTGGTGGGCACCGAAGATCTGGTGGGCACCGAAGATCCGGTGGGCCACGAACCCCCGGGCGACCAGCCTCCACCTCCCCCACCGCCAGGCGACCAGCCTCCACCTCCCCCACCGCCAGGCGACCAGCCTCCACCTCCCCCACCGCCAGGCGACCAGCCTCCACCTCCCCCACCGCGCGACCACCCGCTGCGAAACCTCGGCGAGTGAACCGTGCTGTGAGCAGCTGACCACCTGGGA
>DASZTW010000018.1 GCA_035547835.1 Acidimicrobiales bacterium | reverse complement strand
GTGGAGGTGGTCCAGCGCGCACAGCAGGGGGATGCGAAGCGTGCCCGACCCAGGCCGTGCCGTTCGCGCGACCGCCGGTGCGACCGCGGCGCTGGTGGCGTTGGTGGCGTTGGTGGCGACCACCACGTTCGCCGCCACGTGGCGCCTTGCGCCGTCGGGCGCGGCGGGAGCCCGCTTCACCCGGGTGGTGTCGGTCGCCGGACCGGTCGCCGCGACGGGCAAACCGACCGCGGTGCCGTCGATGACCGCGCAGGCCTGCGCCGTGACGGTCATCCCGCTCGGCCTCGTCCCCAAAGTGACGGTCACGTGGTCCGCGGCGACGTTCACCGGGCTCAGCGGCTACGCCATCCGGCGGGGCACCTCCACCATCGCGACGCTCTCTACGGCGGACCACTCCTACGTCGACAACGGGGCGGCGCTGAACACCACGTACACCTATGAGGTGCGGGCGCTCATGGGCACGGCGCAGAAGTGGTACGCCGGTCGATCGGTCACCGTCACCGTGCCGCTCCTGCTCGGCTGCAACACCGCCAGCTCACCTTGACCGGGCCCTCCCGACCGGGTCCACCCTGACCAGACGGTCCTGACCGGGCCCACCCTTGACTGGCCTCATCCCGACCGAGCTCATCCCGACCGAGCCCATCCCGACCGAGCCCATCCCGACCGAGCTCATCTCGGACCAAGTTCGTCCCGACCCGGTCCAGCTGATCCTGCCCGCCCTGTCCGGGGCGGCGCGCGGGATGGAGTCGGAAGGGAGCCGGCGCGACGAGGAGCGGCCGAGAAGTACGCCGGCCCGGGGGTGGCGGATACCCCCGGGCCAGCTATCCGACAGGTCGCCGCCCGCTGCGTCCTGCCGGAGTAACGAGGAGGACCGGCCCGCCGCCCGTTGCGGGCCGGCCCTCTTCGATCTGATGCGCCGCTACGAGAACGTCCGCGATTGCGAGTTGAGGTAGTACTCGGTGCTCGCGGCGAGCGACGCGGCGAGCACGAGGTCGCCCTGCGCGATCACCTTCGGACCCCAGAACGGGAGGGCGCCTGCCTCCGGCGCCCGGTTGAGCAGCGGCCGGTACGTCGGGCACGGCGGTTCGGGGGCGCCGTTGCCGCACCGCACCTCGTAGAGGTTGGTGACCCGGTCGTAGCTCGACTCCGTCGACTGGAAGATCTGGAAGGCCACCCAGCTCCGGCCCTTGACGCCGCCGCCGTGGGCCGCGACCTGGTTGATCCAGAAGGCCTTGCCCGCCGAGTCCGACGCGCGGTGCAAGAGCTTGAGGTACAAGTCCTCCACCCAGTTCGGCAGCCCGTCCTCGGAGTCCGGGTCCCCGAAGTTGGCGTAGTACTCCCGGGAGCCGTACAAGTTGCCCGCCACCTGGGCGACGGTGAACGTGCCGTTGCGGATCCACGCCACCCATTGCGTCACGCTGCCGGCGTCGCCGGTCCGGCCCAAGATGTCGAGGTAGAACTGGTTGACCACGTTGGTGACCCACGCGGTCGAGCTCGACAAGCCCGACAAGAAGGTGGTGCGGCCCGCCATGCCCGGCCCCGACGTGAGCACCCCGCTCCCGGTCTGCGCGGCGTTGGGCGCCACGCCGAGGAAGTCGTGGTACGCGGCGTTCACGAAGTTAGCGAGCCCGAGCGCGCTGCCGGTGGTCACGCCGGTCACCGCCCGCACCCGGCTGTTACCGCTGTCGGCGATCAACAGCGAGCCTTGGTTTGGCGTGGCACCCGTGCCGGTGTCGGGTGCGAAAGCCAGCCCGATCGGCGCGGCCATCTTGGCGCTGGTCGCCGCGTGGCCGTCACCGTCGAAGCCCGCGGTGGTCACGCCGGCCATCGTCTCGATGGTGCCGTTGGGGTTCACACGCCGCACGCGGTTGCGGGCGGAGTCGGCCACGAACACCTCGCCGAGCGGGTCGACCGCCACCCCGCCGAGGGCGGTGAGGTTGGCCGAGGTGGCTGCCACGCCTTCCGCCGTCGAGGTCCCGCCGCCGGCGACCGTCGTGATCTTGCCGCTCGGGTCCACCTTGCGGATGCGGCTGTTGCTGGTGTCCGACGCGGTGGTGGCGATGTACGTGTTGCCCATCGGGTCGACGGCGAGCCCGACCGGCAGGCCGAGCGCGGCCTGCGTGGCCGGGCCACCATCGCCGAGCAGGTTGCCGCCGCTACCGGCGAAGGTCGTGAGCTGCGCGTTTTGCCCACCGGGGTTCGTCACCCGGAACACCCGCACCGCGAACGAGTCGGCGATGAGCAGGCTCTGGTCGGGCAACACCGCCACGCCGAACGGCTGGGCGAGAGGGATCGACGTCGGGTTGCCCGCGCCGCTCTTGTAGCCGAACGTGCCATCGCCCGCGACGGTGGTGATCGCGTGGGTGGCGTGGTCGACCATGCGGACGCGGTTGTTGTACGTGTCGGCGATGAAGATGTCGCCGGCCGCGTTCACTGCCACGCCGCCGGGGAAGTTCAGCGTGGCGGACGTGGCCGGGCCGCCGTCGCCCAAGTCGCTACCCGGGCCGGAGTCGACTTTGGTCTTCGACCCCGTGCCGGCCACCGTCGTGATAACGCCGGAGGTGGGGTCGATCTTGCGGACGGCCTGGTTGAACGTGTCGGCCACGTAGTAGTCGCCCTGCGAGTCGAGGGCGACACCTTGGGGGCCGGCAAGCTGCGCGTCGGTGGCCGGGCCGTTGTCGCCCGCGAGCGAGGCCGAGCCGTTGCCGGCGTAGGCGCTGACCGTGCCGTCCTTCTCGCCCTGGCCGGCCGTGGTCGTGATCTTGCGCACCGTGTTGCCGGTGCTCGACACGAACAGCAGCTGGTCGGGCGCAGGCGCCACGACGTCCACCGGCTTGTTGGTGCGCGCCGCGCTGGCCGGCCCACCATTGCCGGTCGAGCCCGCGGTGTTCGAACCGAGGACGGTCGACACGTTGGTGGCATCGCCATCAGGGTTGGTCGGTTGCGACTGCGCGTCGGGGATCGACGGCACCGGCAGCGGGATCGCCCGGAGACGATTGTTCTGGGTGTCCGCCACGATCACGGACTGGGTCAGCACGTTGACGACGTGCGACGGTGGGGGATCCGACGGCGGGTCGGTCTGCGGGTCGTTGACGGTCACCTGCACGGTGGTCGTGCGCACCGCGATGCCACTCGGCTGGAAGAACTTGGCCCCTGCGGTCAACGGGCCGTCGGCAAACCCCGCAAGGGGCGGCGTCCCGCTGATACCCGCGAACCAGCTGAGGGTGCCGGTGGCCCCCGGCGTCACCTTGTAGATGCGGTTGCCGACCGAGTCGGCGATGTAGCCGTTGCCGGCGGCGTCGAACGCGATGGCCGACGGGGTGGCCAAGTTGGCCGCCGTGGCGGGAGTCGTGGTCGTCGAGGCGTACCCGAAGTTCCCGGAGCCGGCGTACACGCTGAAGTTGCCCGACGTGGTGCTGATCCGGAACACGCGGCGATTGACGAAGTCCGTGACGTACACCAAGCCGTTGTCGTACGCGAGCCCGGCCGGCGAAAGGAGCCGCAGCGAGGTCGCCGGACCGCTGGTCACCGAGGTGCCGCCACCGGCGAACGTGGTGATCTTGTTGCCGTCGGGCGTGATCTCGCGGACCACGTGGTTGCCGGCGTCGCTCACGTACACGTTGCCGCCGCTGTCGACCGCGAGCCCCGACGGGGTGTTCAGACTGGCCGAGATCGCCGGTCCTCCGTCACCCGAATAGCCCTGCTTGCCATTGCCGGCAAACGTCGAGATGGTGCCGTTGTCGACCTTGCGGACGCGATGCACGTTGGCTTCGGCGATGTAGCACGGGTTGCCGCCCGACGCGCACGCCACGGTGCTCGGCCCGTTGAGCGCCGCTTCGACGGCCGGACCGATCGACGCGCCGTTGCCGATGCCGGCGATCGTGTTGATGTCGCCCTGCGCCGGCGGGTCGGCCAGCGCGGCCGACGCGACACCGGTGCCGCCGAGCGGCAACAGCGCCGCGAGCAGCATCAGCAACGGGGCCAGCAGCACCAGGCCGGCGCGGCGGGTCGAGGTGCGGGCGGTCAGGATGCGCCGTCCGGTCGTGCTCATCGGGGGATCTCCATGTGGTCTTCGTCGTCCGTTCGTTCGTCGTGTTCGCCGCGGTGGAACGAGCCGTCCGCCGCCGCACTCGTGTCCGCTTCGGGCTCTTCGTCCACGTCGGTGGCGTCGGCCGCGGACAAGTCGACGTACGGCGCCAGCGCCGACGCGAGCGCGATCACTTCTTCAGCCGAGCTCGCCTGGTGGAACAGCTCAGCCACCTCGATCGGCGGCCCCTCGACGGGTGCCGCCCGCAGCCGGGTCGGGACACCCACGAGGTATGCGTCGGACTTGGCGCCGTCGCCCGTCACCGCCGCCACCACGCAGCCTGGTTCGGCGCCGGCGGCGGCGAGCACACCTTCGTTGCGCAGCCGCACCGTCGAACGGCCGTCGAGCGACCGGACGTCTTGGTGACCCTTCTCGGGGATCACCCACACGTCGACGCGGGCCGACGCGATCAGGTCGAGCAGGCGCTGCTCCACGGCTGTGGCGTGGTCGCCCCACACGTCGCGATAGTGCGCGGCCAGGCCACCGGGCACGACAGCCAACGTGGCGGTCAACGGATGGACGAGCGCCTGCTCGAACGCCGGCGACTCGAGCTGCTCCTCGAGGTCAACGTCCCCGGCGTGCAAGCCGGTGAGGGCGGCCGCCACGTTCAGCACCAAGCCCCGCTGCGCGGCCCGGAACAGGAACGATCGCAGCTTCCACCACAACAGGTGCAGCTCCATGCCGTCTTTGCCGCAGCACCGCTTCTGGTGGCGGCCGGAGCCGCATTGGCACGGCGATGCGACTCCGTGGCGACCGTCTCGCCACGCCGAAGCGAGCGTCCAGTGCTGCACGTCGGCATCGTCGGCCGGCACGCCGAGTCGCGCGAGGTGCTCGAGCGCGTCGTCGTAGTCGTCGCGCAGCGCGGCGTGCCACGCCGCGTCCCAGCGGGCGGGGGCGCAGTCGGGGTCGGCCTCGAGGGCTTCGCGCACCAGCGCGTCGGCCCGGTCGACGTCGCCCGCTGCTTCGGCCTGGCGCGACTCGATCAACCGCGCCGCGGCGATGCCCGAAGGCCGGTCGGCCGTCTCCGCCAGCCACGCGCTGAACGTGGCCACCTGGTCCGCGTCGTGGCCGTGGACCACCAGGTCGTCAGCCAGCAAGTCGACCCCGCCGGCGTGGTCGAGCGCGTCGCCCAGCCGGTCCGCGGCGTGACCGTGGGATCCGCCCTGGAACGCCGAGTACGCGTCACCGAGCGCCACCCATGCCGACTCGGCACGAGCCGCGTCCCGGGCATCGCCGCGCAAGGTCATCTCGGGCACTAGAACGCCTCGGACGGGAGCACGTAGCAAGTCACGGAGCCGACCGATTCCTCGTTCAACTTGACCCGCACCTCGTGGGTGCCCCACGTGCCGACCTCGAGGTCGGCGAGCGAGATGACGAACGGGACGTGCTGCTGTTCCTGGTAGAAGACGCCCTCGTCGCCCACCTTGAACGTGGCGCTGACGGCGGCCACCTCGGTGCCCGTGCGGTCGACCACTTGTACCGCCAGGTCGTGGGCAGCGCCCGCTTCCTCGGCGGTCATGTCGACCACCATCGCCAGATGCAGGCCGAGGCGCGCCGGGACACCCGAGCGGTACACGCGCGACACCCCGCCGGACACCACGAACAGCAGGCCCTCGCGGATCTGGGCGAAGTCACAAAGCAACAACGATGAGACGTTCACGGACTTCCTCTCATGGCCGGTCCCCTCGCTCCGCGAGGAAGGGCCTCAACTACATCCCTGCATCCACGCAGCGCAGGAGGGTGGCGCCACGGTGGCCGGCGGGGCGGTGGTCGGCGTCGGCTTCGGGGCCGACGTGGGTGCGGGAGCGGGCCTCGGCGCGGCAGTGGGCGCCGGAGCCGTCTTGGTGGCTGGAGCCGGGTTGCGGACGACCGGCGTGGCCGAGGCGCGCCCGGCCGAGTTGCCGCCACTCGAGCCGCTGCTGGTGGACTCTGTCACCGGCGTGACCGACGCCGTCGGCGTCCCGCCGGCGGCAGCCAGCGCGGCGTTGGCGTCGGTCGCGGTCGCCGCAGGCGTGTTCGGGGCGGTGGCCTTCTGGTCGGCCTTCGGCGCCGACGCCTGCTTCCCCAGCACCTGGCCCGCCGTGGTCGACGTCTGGCCAGTCGCTGCCTGGTCGCCCGATCCCGCCGAGTTGAGCGAGGGGCGACCCGACCCGGCCATCACCAGCACCCAGATCACGACGGCCGCCACCGCCAGCACGGGACCGGCGACCCTGGCCCGGCGTCGCGTCCGCGACGTCTGCTTCGGGTGACCGGCGTGTGCCGCGGCGCCCTCGACGTCCGGCTCGAAGTCGTACATGACCGGCGGCACGTGCGTGTCGATGTGGCCGATACTGCTGGCGTGGACGGCGCCCACCATGCCGACCGTGCGGGGCGTCACGACCGGATCGTCGTCGTGCAGGTCGACCGGCTCGGGTTCACCGAGGAAGTCACCGTAGGTGCGGTCGTCGCCGCGCCCTGCCGTGACCGCCACGGGCTGGAAGGTCTCGTCGGCCTCGACCGACGGCGTGGTCGGCACCGCGTCGAAGAACGAGGCGTCGAACGTCGGGAGCTGCTCGCCGACCTGCGAACCGGGGCTGGCGGTCTGGCCGCGGGCCCGATCCCAGTCCTCGGGGCCGCCGACGATCTTCACCACCAACTTCGGCGCCGGACGCCGAGGTGGGTCCGCGGCCGGTGGCGTGGCAGGTGGTGCAGCCGCCGCGGTGGACTCAGCAGCCTGCGGCGCTTCGGCCGCCGGACCGGATGGTTGCTCGGTTTCCGACGCGCGGTCGAAGCCGGCAGATTCGTCGGTGTCGTCTAGGCCCACAGTTTTCCGCCCTGCGTGGACACGCCCCTCCGAAACGACCTCGTTGGACGTGTGCCCTTACCGCCCGGTTCGGCTCCCACCCCCTCTGGCGGTCGCCGTGGTCGTCACCCAATCGCTGCGCCCTTGCAGCTGTACCAGTTTGCCATGTGGGTGGCTGAGTTGCCGGTCGGGCCCGGCAACTCAGCCACCTTCCACGGAGTTGCTTCGCCTCAGCCCTCGCTGCGCCGGCGACGCCGCGCCAGCCGCGTGACCGGGATGCCGGCGAGCAAGAGGAGCAGACCCAGCAGGGCCTCCTCGTCGAGCGGGGCGCCGGTGTGCGCCAAGCCCGAGGCCGGGACCGCAGCCGAACCCGTGCTCGCCGCCTGCACCGTCCCCGGCGTGGGGGTCGGCGTCGGCGTCGGCGTGGGAGTCGGCGTGGGGGTCGGGGTCGGGGTCGGCGTCGGCGTCGGCGTGGGAGTCGGGGTCGGCGTCGGCGTCGTACCGGTGCCGCTGCCGATCGTGCCCGTGCCGTCGGACCGGTTGAAGGCCACGCCGTTGATGTTGACGACGGCGGCCACCGGGTCGATGAACGGCGACTGCGTGAGGTTTGCCGCGTTGGTCGACGTGTTGCCGGCCGACGAGTTCCCGCCCACGTTGGCGGTGGCGTTGCCGAAGTTGTTCAGCGTCGAGGTCTGGTTCGGCAGCGCCGGCCCAGTCGAGGTGATGTCGGACACCTGCGCCACGTGGTTGGCGGCGTCGTCGCCGGTTGCCCCTGCCGGACCTGTGGTCACGCCGGCCGTGCCGTGCGACTCGCTCCCGCTCAGGCCGTTCTGGTTGACGACCACGTCGCCCGTCGCCGTCGGTGCGATCACCGTCGGGTTCTGGGTGAGGTTGGCGGTGTTCGTCGACGAGTTGCCGCCGGCGGTGTTCAGGCCGCTGTCAGCCGTCGCCGTACCGGTGTTGTCGATCGTCGAGGTCTGGTCCGAGAGGACCACCGCCGGGTCGATCGACGCCGTCTGGGTCACGTCGTTGCCGGCGTGGTTGCCGGTGGCGTTGGCCGCACCGGCGGCCACCGTGCCGGTACCGTCCGACATGTTGGTGTCGGTGCCGGTGATGTTCGTGGCCACGTCCTGGCTGGCGCCGCTCACCGTCACCGCCGGCGACTGCGTGAGGGTCGCGTCGTTGGTCGACGCGTTCCCGTACGCAGTGTTGCCGCCGCTCTCGGCCGTAGCCGAACCGTCGTTGCCGATCGACGACGTCTGGTCGGCGTCGACCACTGCGGTCGGGTCGCCGGTGACGCTGGCGGTCTGGCCGGCGTGGTTGGTGGCGTCGTTGCCGGTCGCCGATGCTGCGCCGGTGGTGATCGACGCCGTGCCGTTCGACGTGTTGGTCGTCGTGCCGGTGACGTTGGTGCTGACGTCGCCTTCCTCTTGCGGCGAGCCGGAGTTGCTGACCGTGATCGTCGGGCTCTGGTCCGACGACGCCGTGTTGGAGCTCTCGTTGCCGGTGGCGTTGTTGGCGCCGCTGTTGGCCGTGGCGAAACCGGAGTTGTCGATCGACGAGGTCTGGTCGACGTCGGCGACGGCCGGGTCGATGTCGGTGCCCTGGTCGACCGAGCTCTGGGCGTGGTTGCCCGTGGCCGACGCCGAACCCGAAGTGACCGAAGCCGACCCGTCCGACGTGTTGCTGGCCGTGCCGGTCACGTTGGTGGCGGTGTCGCCACCGGTCAGGGTGCCGGCCGGAGTGTTGGTCGCGGTCACGGTGAGGCTCTGGGTCGGGGTCGAGGTGTTGGTGCTCTCGTTCCCGTACGCGTCGTTCCCACCGCTGTCGGCGGATCCGGTGCCGCTGTTGGAGGCGGCGCCGGTCTGGTTGACGTTCACGACCGAACCAGGTGCCTGGTCCTCAGCCGAAGCCCCCTGCGTGATGCCCGAGTTGCTGTCGTTGCCGGTCGCGGCCGCGGCACCCGTGCGGATGGTCGCGCTGCCCTTCGAGGAGTTGGTGGCGTTCAGCGTGGCGTTGGTGGCGGTGTCGCCACCAGCCTCGTCGCCACCGGGGGCGTTCGTCGCGGTGACCGTGGTCGCCTGCGACGGCGAGGCCGAGTTGGTGCTCTCGTTGCCGGTCCCCGTGTTGGTGCCGCTGCTCGCGTAAGCCGTGCCGGAGTTGTCGACTGCGCCGGACTGGTCGGCGTCGACCACACCGCCAGGGGCGGTGCTCGAGACGTCGGCGCCCTGGGTGACCGCCGAGGTGCTCTTGTTGCCGTTGGCGGTGGCCGCGCCGCTGGTGATCGACGCGCTGCCGTCGGAGTCGTTGCTGGCGTTCAGCGTGGCGTTGGTGCCGACGTCGCCGCCACCGAGGTCGCCCGTGCCGGCGTTGACGGCCGAGACCGTCACGTCCTGGCTCGGCACGGCGCCGTTGGCGCTCTCGTTACCCGTGGCCGTGTTGTAGCCGGAGTTGGCGCTGGCGTAGCCGTCGTTGGCGATCGTGCCGGCCTGGTCCGACTGCGCCACCAAGCCGGTCGGGGAGCCCGTCACGTCGGCGCCCTGGGTGACCGCCGAGGTCGAGGCGTTGCCGTTGGCCGTCGCTGCGCCGGAGGTGACCGAGGCGCTCCCGTTCGACTTGTTCGAGGCGTTCAGCGTCGCGTTGGTCGACGTGTCGCCGCCCGCCTCGTCGCCACCGGGTGCGTTGCTGACGTTGACCGTGACGTCCTGGCTCGGCACGACCCGCAGGTCGTTGTTGTCGGAGTCGTTGCCATCGGCCTCGTTGTCGCCCGTGTCGGCGAATGCAGTGCCATCGTTGGTGATGGTGCCGGTCTGGTGCGACTGGGCCACGGCCGGGTCGACCATGGAGCCCTGCGTGATTCCCGAGGTCGACTTGTTGCCGCTGACGTTCGCGGCGCCCGTCGTGATCGTGGCGCTGCCGTTGGAGTCGTTGCTGGCGTTCAGCGTGGCGTTGGTGCCCACGTCGCCGCCGGCCTCGTCGCCGGTCGGTGCGTTGGTGACCGTGGCCGTGACGTCCTGTTCCGGCTCGGCGGTGTTGTCGCTGTCGTTGCCGGTGGCGCCGTTGTAACCCGTGTTGCCGTAGCCGTAGCCGTTGTTGGTGGTGCTGGCGCTCTGGCTGCCCTGCACCACGCCGTTGTCGCCGCTGACGCTCGAGCCCTGGTTGGTGTCCGAGTGGCTGTCGTTGCCACCGACCGTGGCCGCACCGGTGGTGATCGAAACGCTGCCGTTCGACTTGTTCGACGAGGTCGACGTCGCGTTGGTGCCGACGTCGCCGCCCGCCTCGTCACCGCCGGGGGCGTTGGTGACCGTGGCGGTGACGTCCTGCTCCGGGGAGGCGTCGTTGCTGCTGTCGTTGCCGGTGGCACCGTTGTAACCGGTGTTGCCGTAGCCGTAGCCGTAGTTGCCGGTGTCGGCCGTCTGGTCGAGGTTGGCGACGCCCGTGGTGCCGTCGACGCTGGCGTCCTGCGTCGTGCCCGAGGTCGACTTGTTGCCTTGGACCGTGGCCGCGCCGGTCGAGATCGTCGCGCTGCCATCGGAGTCGTTGCTGGCGTTCGACGTGGCGTTGGTGCCCACGTCGCCGCCCGCCTCGTCACCGCCGGGGGCGTTGGTGACCGTGACCGTGACGTCCTGCTCCGGGGAGGCGGTGTTGTCGCTGTTGTTGCCGGTGGCGCCGTTGTAACCCGTGTTGCCGTAGCCGTAGCCGAGGTTGCCGGTGTCGGCCGTCTGGTCGATGTCGGCGACGCCCGGGTCGGCCGAAGCCGACTGCGTGGTCGTCGACGTGGAGTCGGAACCGCCAGCGGTCGCCGCGCCGGTCGTGATCGAGGCGGTGCCGTCCGACTTGTTGCTGGCGCTCAACGTGGCGTTGGTGCCGACGTCGCCGCCCGACTGGTCACCGGTCGGTGCGTTGGTGACGGTGACCGTGACGTCCTGCTCCGGGGAGGCGGTGTTGTCGCTGTTGTTGCCGGTGGCCTCGTTGTAGCCGGTGTTGGCGCCGCCGTAGCCCTGGTTGGTGGTGTCGGCCGTCTGGTCGATGTCGACCACGCCGGCGTCGCCGGTGACGTCAGCGGACTGGGTCGTGGTCGAGGTCGACTTGTTGCCCGCGGCGGTCGCGGCACCGGTCGTGATCGTGGCCGTGCCGTCGGAGTCGTTGCTGGCGTTCAGCGTGGCGTTGGTGCCGACGTCGCCGCCCGACTGGTTGCCACCGGGGGCGTTGGTGACGTCGACCGTGACGTCCTGGCTCGGCGAGGCCTCGTTGTCGCTGTTGTTGCCGGTGGCCTCGTTGTAGCCGGTGTTGGCGCCGGCCTGCCCGGAGTTCGAGGTGCTCGCGGTCTGGTCGATGTCGGCGACGCCCGGGTCGGCCGAGGCCGACTGGGTGGTCGACGAGGTGGAGTTGTTGCCGGCCGCGTTGGCGGCCCCCGTCGTGATCCGGGCCGTGCCGTCCGACGTGTTCGAGGCGTTCAGCGTGGCGTTGGCGGCGACGTCGCCGCCCGCACCGCCGCCCGAGGTGAGCGTGATGTCCTGGTCGGGCGAGGCGTCGCTGTCGCTGTTGTTGCCGGTGGCTTCGTTGTAGCCGGTGTTGGCGGTGGCGTTGCCCTGGTTGCTGGTGTCCGCGGCCTGGTCGATGTCGACCACGCCGGGGTCGCCGGTCACGTCAGCCGACTGCGTCGTGGTCGACGTCGCCTTGTTGCCGGTGGCCGTCGCCGCACCGGTCGTGATCGAGGCGGTGCCGTCAGAGTCGTTGGTGGCCGAGCCGTTGCCCTGCGCGATCACGTCGGCCCCGCCGGTGGCGCTGGCCGTCTGCGACGCCGATGCGTCGTTGTCGCTGTTGTTGCCACCGGCCTCGTTATCGCCGGTGTTGGCGCGCCCGAAGCCGCGGTTGGTGGTGCTGGCGGTCTGATCGACGTCGACGACGCCCGTGCCGTTGTCGACCGAAGCCGACTGGGTGGTCGAGCTGGTCGACATGTTGCCGGTGCCCGTGGCGGCGCCGGTCGTGATCGAGGCCGTGCCGTCGGAGTCGTTGCTGGCCGTGCCGTCGGTCTGGCCGACGACGTCGCCGGTGCCGCCCGTGGCCGTCGAGTCCTGGTCGACGTCGGCATCGTTGTCGCTGAGGTTGCCGCCGGCGCGGTTGCGACCGGTGTTGGCGATGCCCAGACCCCCGTTCCGGGTCGAGGCGTTCTGGTCGACGTTGCTCACGGCCGGGTCGACCGACGCGCTCTGCATCGTGATCGTGCCCGCGTTGTTGCCGACGCTCGTGGCGGAGCCGGCGTGGATCGAGGCGTCGCCGTCGGAGCCGTTCGTGGCCTGGCCGAACGTGGCGGCCACGGTGTCGAGCCCGCTGGCGCCGGTGGTGGCCGACTGGTCGACGTCGGCGTCGTTGTCGCTCAAGTTGCCGCCGGCGCGGTTGCCGCCGGTGTTGGCGATGCCCAGGCCCCGGTTCCGGGTCGAGGCGTTCTGGTCGACGTCGACGACCGAAGTGTCGGGCACCTCGATGTCCGACGACTGCGTCGTGGACGACGTCGACTTGTTGCCGGTGGCCGAAGCCGACCCGGTCGTGATCGAAGCGGAGCCCTTCGAGTCGTTGGTGGCGAGCCCGAAGTCGGAGCCGACGGTGTCGAGCGTGGCGCCACCCGTGTCGGCCGACTGGTCGACGTCGGCGTCGTTGTCGCTCAGGTTGCCGCCGGCGCGGTTGCCACCGGTGTTGGCGATGCCGAAGCCGCGGTTGGTGATGCTGCTGTTCTGGTCGGCGTCGACCACCGCGCTCGCGTCGGCGTTGACCGTCAGGTTCTGCGTGACGTTGGTGGTGGCGTCGTTGCCAGTTGCCGAGGCGTTGCCCGTGTTGATCGAGGCGTCGCCGTCCGAGGTGTTCGCGGCCTTGCCGAAGGTGGCGGCCACGGCATCGCCGTTGCCGGCGCCGCCGGTCGAGGCGCTCTGGTCGACGTCGGCGTCGTTGTCGCTCAAGTTGCCGCCGGCACGGTTGCCACCGGTGTTGGCGACCGCCCGGCCGCGGTTGGTGACGTCGCTGTTCTGGTCGGCGAGGACCGTACCGCCGCCGACGAGGTTCAGGTTCGCGTTCTGCGTGACTTTGGTGGTCGACTTGTTGCCCGTGGCCGTGGCGCCACCGGTCGTGATCGAGGCGGATCCGTCGGAGTCGTTGCTCGCCGTGCCGTCAGCCTTGGCCACCGAGTCGTCGACGGCTGGGGCGCCACCAGGCGTGTTCGACTGCGTGAGCGACGCGCTGTTGTCGCTCAAGTTGCCGCCGGCGCGGTTGCCACCGGTGTTGGCGGTGCCGTAGCCGAGGTTGGTGACGTTGGTGTTCTGGTGGAGGATCATCACGCCGCCGAGCGCGCCACCGGCGGTGCCGTTCGCGGTCTGCGTGACGTTGGTGTTCGAGTTGTTGCCGGTGGCGTTGGCGTCACCGGTCTTGATGGTGGCCGAACCGTTCGAGGCGTTGGTGGCCGACCCGTCGAGGTTGGCGATGGTGGCCGTGCCGCCCGAGGTCTGGTCGAGGGCGTTGTTGTTGTCGCTCAGGTTTCCGCCGGCGCGGTTGCCGCCGGTGTTGGCGTTGGCCGTGCCCTCGTTCACGACGTTGGCGTCCTGGTGGATGATCAGGACGCCGCCGAGCTGACCGACGGCGCTGCCGGTGGCCGTCTGGTTGATGTTGTTGTTGGCGATGTTGCCAGTGGCCGAAGCCGCACCCGTGGTGCTGCTGGCCGACCCGGTCGAGTTGTTCGTGGCCTGGCCGTTGACGTTTGCGACACCGCCCGCGGGCGAAACGGTTGGCGTCTGCGTGCCAGAGGCACTGTTGTTCGAGTTGTTGCCGACCACCGTGTTGTTCCCGGTGTTGGCGTTGGCGTTACCCGTGTTGGTGACCGTCGAGGTCTGGTGCACGATCTGCACCACACCGAGCGTCCCCTGCACCGTGAGGGTCTGGGTCGTGCCGTTGTCGGCCTTGTTGCCGACCGCGTTGGCACCCTGCGTCGTCGACTGGGCCGAGCCCGTCGACTGGTTCCCCTGGCTCCCAGTGCTCTGGGTGGCCGGTGCCGGCGGTGGTGCGGTCTGCGCGCTGGCCGCGGAGGCGCCCGCCACCCCCGCAACCGCGATCACCGCACCACCGGACACCGACAACAGCGCATTGCGGATGGCCCGCCGGGCCAGTGCGCCGTGCTTCTCTTCGCCGTCGGCAGCGTTGACGGTCGTGTCCTGCTCGTGCTTCGCCACGATTTCTTGCCCTCCTGGCCCGTAGACCATCGCCCGCGGAGGCACCCCATCAAACGGCCGCCCTCCGACTTCGTGGATCCGATGATGGCACGGTGAACAACCGGTGCCCAGCCGTCGCGACCCCAGACTTTTCCCAAATGGGACCCTAGGGGTCATCCCTGGGGGCCCCATCCCCACCCCCCGTGCTCATCCCACCCCCGTGAGCGACCACCCCCGCCCGCCGCCGGTCGCCAATCTCTTGCGATTCGTGCAATTTTGGCTGTATAGCAACCACTTCTGCCCGAAGAGCGCTCACCCCCAGGCCATCCGGCGAACTTCGTGCAATTTTGGCCGGATACCAACCACTTCTGCACGAATCGCAGGATCTTGGCGGTGGAGCCGGGTGAGGTGAGGTGAGCTGAGGTGGGCTCAGGGGCGGTGGGCGACGCCGGGGGATGTGGCGAGGTACGCCAAGGCGAGCTCGGTGTGGCCGACCTGGCTCGGGTGGTGATCACGGCGGAGGTAACCCGGGATCGAGTCGACGATCGAGCGGAACATGGGGAGCCGCCCGTCCTCGCCCGCCTCGCGGAACGTGCGCCAGTGAGCACGTTCGGCGGTGTCAGGGTCGAGGCGCATCAACACCTGCGTGGCCGCCATCCACGCCGCCGTCAACCCGACCGCGGCGACGGCCATGCTGAACGCTCGCCGCGCGTACGAGCCGCCGAGATGTTCGAAGATGTCGAACGCCACGGCCCGATGCTCGACCTCCTCTGCCCCGTGCCAGCGCAACAGGTCGACCATCGCCGGATCCGCGCCGACCTCATCGAGGCGAACCGAATCCTCGATCACCCACACGCCGAGCACGGCCGTGAAGTGCTCGATGGCGGCGATCGCACCCAACTCGGCGGTCAACACGCGTCGGCGCAGGCCGGGCGGCAGCTTGCGGATCACCTTGCGCGCCCCGATGCGGATCCGGTCGGCCCGCGCCACCTCGCGCCGCAAGTCGATCCCCTGCCTGGCCAGCATCTCGAGCCCACCATCGTGCGCCTTGGCGTGCGTGGCCTCCTGGCCCACGAACCCGCGGGCATCGGCCCGCAGTTGCGGGTCGGTGATCAGCGGCAGCGCGTCGCGGTACACGTCGCAGAACCACCGCTCTCCCGGGGGGAGGAACAAGTGCAAGACGTTGATCGTGTGGGTCGTCTGCGCGTCGCCGGGCACCCAATGGACGGGCGTCGCGGACAGGTCGAAGCGGGTGGCGCGTGCCCGAATCGGTGGCGCCGCGGCGCCGCTGTCGACGCCGCCCGAGCGAACCGGCGCGGCGCTCACCCAGACACCTCCGACGCCGAACCGCCCGCGCGCCCTCCCGCACCGCCAGACCCCGTGCCAGCAGACCTGGCACCGCCAGACCCGGCACCAGACCTCGTACCGCTGGCCGAACCGCCTGCGCGCCCTCCCGCACCGCCAGACCCCGCACCAGCGGGGGCACCGTCGGCGGGCTCGGCCGCACGGCCTTCGATCTCGTCGACGAACGTGGCGATCAGGTCGGCGACCTCCGCGGGATGGCTGCGCGGCACCCAGTGGCCAGCGTCGATCCGCTGCACCCGGAGATCGGCGGCGACCTGGTCGAGCCCCTCGAGCAACGCAGGCGGGACGTACGGGTCGCGCTCGGCCACGACGAGTTGCACCGGCACGTCGGTGTGCGCCGGCTCGCCGCGACGGAGCTTCTTGGCGATGTTGGCGCGGTACAGGCTCATGCCGGCAGCCAGGTCGTGGCCGAAGCTCGGCGGCGGCCACTGCTCGTCGACGTCCACGCCTTCACGCCGGCGCAGCCCCGCCGCCCACACCTTGCGAGCGCGCTCGAGCCGCCGACCGCCGAGCTCGGCCGCCCACTGCACGCCCGGCGTGTGGAACGCCGCGATGTACGACGACCTGCCTGCCTGCGACACGAGCTGGCGAAGGTCGTGGCGCGAGCGACGCTTGAACCGCAAGCGGGTCCAATCCCGAACGTGATCGAGCGACGGCCCAGAGATCGACGTGTAGCTGGCGAGCCGGCCGTCGAGCTGGCGGTCGACGACGGCCTCCCATCCCTGCAACGAGCCCCAGTCGTGGCCCACCAGGTGCACGGGCCGACCAGGGCTCGCCGCGTCGACGACCGCGTGGAGGTCGGTCATCAACAAGGTGAGCGCGTAGGCGTCGATGTGAGTGGGCGAATCGGATGCGCCGGCGCCGCGCACGTCGTACGTGACCACGTGGAACCGCTCGGCCAGCCGGGCCGCGACGAGATCCCACACCGCGTGCGTGTCGGGATAGCCGTGCAGCAGCACGATCGTGGGCGCACCGACCGGGCCCGATTCCTGCACTGCGAGCGTGACCCCGGCGCCTTGGACCCGCCGCGACTTGGCTTCGGCCATCCCCTGCCCTCCCGTATTTCTACCGCCGGTAACATTACTGACGGTCGGGTGCCCCGTCTACCCTCCCGCGGGCACGGGGTCCGCCCGATCTCAGGGCGCGGTGGTGGGCGAGGCCGGAGCGGTGGTGGTGGTCGACGACGACGAGCTGCCGGCGCCCGGCGTGGTGCCGGCGCCGAGGTTGGAGTCGTTGAACCCGAGGCGCGGCCCGTCGTTGGTGACCTGGTCGACCTTCCACGTCCCCGACTCGCGAACCAGCTCGACTTCGACGTACACCGGGTGCGTCTCGGACTCGGTGCCGGCCTTCAACGTGAGCGACACGACGCACACTGCCGTGGTGTGGTTCCCGCTCGGCTCGTCGACGTAGACGGACACCGGCTCGGCCTTGATGGTGAAGTGCGCAGTGGTGGTCGACCCTTGTCCCTGGCTGCGCGCCGCTTCGATCTTGGGGCGGAACGCCTTGCTGGCGAGCTGCGCCAGGTGGGTGAGGCTGGCCGTGGGCTTGGTGGAGTCGTACGTGAACAACGTCTGGGCGAACTCGCCCGCTGCCTGACCGGCGGTCTGACGCTGGTCGCGTGCCGAGGTGAGGTCCTGCGCGTGGCGTCGCTGGGCGAACGCGTAGGACCCGGCCAGCACGACCAGCACCACCAGCACGCCGAGCGCCACCCACCACAGGGGACCTGCGCCGGGGCGCGCCCCGTCGTCGGCCTTGGCTGCGTCGATTGCCCGCGCGCGGCCTGGCCGGGTGGCGACATCGGCGCGTCGGCCCCTGGCGGGCAGCGGGTCGGCGGTGTCGCGGGCACTCCCCGGGGCCGACCCAGCCTCGACCTCGGCCCGGTAGCGGGCGAGGTCGCGAGCCGACGCGCCCGGCACGCCCGACGCGCCCGACACCCCCGACACGCCCGACGCCGGGACCTGGGACAGGCGTTCGTCGCGATCACGCTGGCGCTGTTGCTCTTGCAGCTCCTGGAGCTGGGCCTCGAGCTGTTGGATGCGCGCCTTGTTCTTGCCCTTCTTCTTGGGCGGCTTGGGCGCATTCGGCCCCGCGTCGGGCTCGCCCGCAGAGGAGTCCGGCGCCAGGGCCGACCGACCCGACGCCCGGTCGCCGTCCCACGCTCGCTCACCGGTCGACGACTCCTCGCTCGCCGGGCTGGCGGCCGAAGGACCGACCGACTCGCCGGCCGTGCCGGAGCCGGCCGTCACCGACGGGGAGGGCCCGTGTGGCTCGGAGGCTCCTGCCGACGACGGCTCGTCCGGCGACTCGGGCGCCGCGCGCTGCTCGGGCTCTTCAGGCTGGTCGTCAAAGGTCAAGAGAGTCCATCCGTGTCGGGAGGCGAGGAGTCACCGGGCCCGCTCCGGCCACCGGCCGCCAGGGCCTTGATGCGGTCCCATGGTCGCAGAACCGTGAGGCCGAGAAGCGCCGCCAGCACCAACAGCCCGATCAGCGCCGGCCACAAGTAGCTCTTCCAGCCGGTGGCGTTGACCTTCTTGTCCGACGACGGGCCGAGCGACGGTTTCGACGCAGCGGGCGCCGGCGGTGTCGTGACGCCCTGGTTGCCGACCGCCGACGAACCGCTCCCGGCGCCGGCGGTACTCGACGGCGCGCCGGCGGTCCCGGCGACGCGGGGTGCGTTGCAGCCCGGCACCGACGTCACCTTTGGCAGGGCCAGCGGGGTCTTGAAGACCTTGGGCGGGTTGAACGACGCGGTGAACACCAGCCCACCGCCGATGTAAGGGCCATCGGGCCCGTCGACGCGGATGCTGTGGACGATCGCCGCCGTCTCGGGTGACAGGTCGATCAAGCGGGTGAACGAGCCGAGGATCGCCGGGGTGTTCAGCGCGTGGAACAGCCCGCCTGCGGCGTCGACCGTGCAGCCGATGTCGGGGCCGCTCTTGGTCAGCAGATCGCTGACGTCGTGCAGCAGGGTCGGGGTCTTGTCGAGGAGCGCGACGAGGTTGGCCTTGTTGTCGGCCAGCACCTGGGCGAGCGATGCGAGGTTGTCGAACCCGGCGCCGAGCGAGTCGCGGTGCGCCGCCAGCGTGTGCACCAAGGTGGTGAGGTCGTCGGCGAGCTGATCGAGCAGCGGGCCGTCCTTGTCCACGTCGCCGGTGAACTGGTCGGCGCTGGCGATCAGCCGCCGGAAGTCCTCGCCACGACCTTCGACCCCCTCGGCGGTGGCGCGCAGGAGCCGGTTCAAGTCGGTGGTGGGCACCGCGTCGAGCAGGCGGCTGACCGAGTTGAACAGCGTCGAGTAGTCGAGCGGCGTGGTGGTGCGGGCCACCGGGATCACCGCACCGCCCTGGAGGCGCGGCCCGCCAGGGTCGCGCCCGCCCGTCGGGGTGAGGTCGACGTACGGCTCGCCCACCACCGACTTGCGTCGCACCGCGGCGTCGACCTGGGCGGGCAGCTTCACCCCGCGGTTGATCTTGAGGTCGACCTTCACGTGGTGGCCGACCAGCTGCACCGAGCCGAGCTGGCCCACGCTGACCCCGCGGTACGTCACGCCGAACCCGCTGCGCAGGCCGGGCGAGGTCGAGAACTCGGCGGTGACGTGATAGGGCCGGGTGTACGCGTCGGGCCGCAGCACGTTGGTGATGTCCCACCACAGCAACACGAGGAACAGCGCGGCGAACACCGCCAAGTTGATCCGGACCCGGGTGCTCACGGGATGAGCCCCTGGATCACGGGCGGCAACGTGCCGCTGCCCAACGTGGTGGTCGACACGTGCACCCACTCCGCCATCAGCAACTGGCCTTTGCTGACCACACGCGTGAGCCGGGGTACTGCCATCGCGAAGTGGTCCACCGCGGCGGTGATGATCGAGCTGTTCTGGTTGAGCGAAGCCAGGATCCCGTTGGCCTCACGGATCAGCGAGCTGAGCTGCTGCGCGTGGGGCTGGATGACGTTGGTGTTCGTCGAGACCAGCAGCTTGTTGAACTCGGTCAGCGTGGTGAAGAACCGCTGGCGATCCGCGGTGAGCATCGTGGTGGTGCGGCTGACGTTGTCGAGCAACGTGCTGAGCTGATCGCGCAGGGGCGCGAGCGACGCGCCGAGCTGGCCCAGGTTGTCGATGGCCTGGCCGATCTGCGGCGACTGGTTGCCGAGCAGCCCGGCCAGGTCGGAGAGCTGGCCGATCAGCCGGTGCAGCTGCGGGCCACGGCCGTTGAGCGCTTCGGCGCCCGCGTTGACGATCCCGCCGATGTCGTTGGCCGACACGGCTTGCAGCAACTGCCCGGCGCGGCTCACCACCGACTCGACCGGCGGTGTGGTCTCCGTCTCGCGGAACGCGTCGCCGCGGTGCAAGAACGGCCCCGACGTCTGGCCCGCAGGGAATCCGATGTCGACGAAGTACTCGCCGAGCAGCGTGCTCTGGCGGATGGTGGCCACCGCATCGGCAGGGATCGGATGGGCGTCGGAGATCGAGATCGTGACCTCGGCCCGGTAGTTCCGCAGGCGGATGCGGCGGACGCTGCCCACCACCACGTTGTTGATCTGCACGTTGTTGCCGACGACCAGCCCTTGTGCATCGTCGAACGTGGCCCGCAGCGACAACGGGCCGGTCGGCGCGCCGATCGTCTGGAGCTGGCAGCCACCGAGCACCAGCGAGGCGAGGAGGAGCGCGACGGCCAGCGCCACACGTGCTCGGCGGATCGGCGCCAGCCGGCTCACGACGTGCACCCGAGGACGGTGGACAGCACCGGCGACTGGCACAGGATCGACTCGAGGCCGGTGTTCTGCACGAGCGCCTGGGCCGCCGGGGTGCCGAGGATGATCTGCGCGGTCGGCCCGAGGATGCCGCCGGCCGCCTGCACCAGATCGACGCCGAGGAGCAACTGCTTGCCGACGGGGTCGTACGCGTTGATGAGGCTCTGGGCGACTTTCGGGAAGCTGCCGATGAGCGCTTGGAACGTGTCGGAGTTGTGCTGCAGCGTGAGCCCGAGCTGCGCGAGGTTGGCGAGGTCGCCCGGCAGCTGGTTCTTGTACGTGTCGAGGAGCGACTGGCCCGCGCCGATCAGCTGGTTCGCCCCCGTCAACAAGTTGGAGACCGCGGTGCGCTGGTCGGCCAGCGTGCCGGTGGCCTGCGAGAATCCGTCGATCACGTGCCCGAGCTGCTCGCTGCGACCGTTCACCGCCGAGGCCAGCGTGTGCAAGTTGCGCGCGGTCTGGAGGATCTGCTGGTCCTGGGCGGCGAGCTGCGTGCTGAGCGACGATGCGCTGCCCAGCAGGTCGTTGAACGTCTGGCCGTGCCCGTCGAACGCGTCGGCGCCGCTCTTCACCAGCCGGGTCACCGCGTTCGGGTCGATGGCGGCGGCGAGGTCGGAGAACGCCTTGAGACCGTCGTCGGGCTCGACCGGCACGCTCGTGTGCTTCGCAGGGATGACGAAACGGCCATCGGTGAGGTGGTCGGCGATCTCGGGTTGGCCGGGCGTCCACGCCGGCGACAGCACGACGTTGCGCTCGCCGATGATCGTCAGCGCCTGGATCGTGACCTGTACGTCGGTCGGCAACGGCACGTCGCGGTCGATCTTCATCTTGACCTCGATGCCGCGGTTGCCGTCGATCTTCACGGACTGCACGGTGCCGGCGTCGGCACCCATGACCTTCACTTTGGAGTGCGCGTACAGCGCCACCGCCTCGGGGAAGTACGCGACGACCGTGTACCCGGCCTTGCCGCCGCCGAGGTAGGAACAACCCGGCAGGACCGCCGCCGCGACGAACGCCACCGCCGCGAGCACCACCCCCGCTCGCCGGGTCCGGCCGCGACGAGCCGCCGCGCGGGTCACGGGTTGCCCCCCACGAGCTGGCGCAGGATGTCGTTCATCCGGCTCAAGTTGAGGGGCCCGATGCCAGTGACCTGCACCCGGAAGGCCTTCGGCCCCGCCACCGCGCTGAGCCGCTCGAAAGTGGGGGCGGCGTACGTGAGGCCGGCGTTGACGTTGCCGATCTGGCGCTGCGACACCTGGAGCGTGCGATGCAGATCGGAGAGGATCGAGTCGATCTGGGCCCGCTTGGTGGTGATGAGGTTGCCGAGCTGCTGCACGATCTGGCTGCCGTTGCCGAGCGCCGAGCTCAACTCGTCGCGCCGGCTGTTCAACACGTCGAGCAGTTGATCGGCCTGGTCGATGAGCTGGACGAGCTGCTGGTCGCGGCTGGCGAGCGTCGAAGTGAGGCGCTGGCTGTTGGTGAGCAGCTGGCTGAGCTGGGCTTGGCGCGACGTGACCGCTTTCGACACGAGGTCGAGGTTCTGCAACAGCGCCGGCAGGTCCGGCGACGTGGACTCCACGTTGGTGGCGACTTGCCGGAGCAGCTTGTCGACCGTGGGGATGTCGATCTTGTTGATGTCGGTGGTGAAGTCGCCGAGCGCGGACGTCAGCGTGTACGGCACCGACGTGCGCTGGATCGGGATGCGCCGCTGCGAGCCCGGCCGGTGCTCGTAGCTCGTGCCGCCGGACGTGTTCGACAGCTCGAGGACGTCGCCGCCGAGCAGGTTGGTGGCACCGATGTCGGCCCGGGTGTTCGGGCCGAGGTGCACACCGTGGTTGACCTTCCACGTGATGACCACCTGGCCGTGGTGGAAGTCGGGCGACACGCCGGTGACCTGGCCGACGTTGACGCCCGCCAGGCGCACGTTGGCGCCCTTGTGGAGCCCACCCGTGTCGTGGAACACGCCGCTCATCTGGTACTGGTGCTTCAACAGCCCGAACGTGCCGACCGCCATGGCCGTGCCGACCAGGGCGGCGAGGAACGCCAGCGACACCAGCCCGACCGGAATCGGGTTGAGGTCGCGCGCGGAGGGCAGGCGCGGGAAGCGGAGCCAGCGTGGCCGGCGCGGCAACTTCATGGCACCGCGTACGGGGTCGTGCACGGCATGTGCGTGAACTGGAAGCAACTGCTGTCGATGCGGATGAAGTCACCGCCGTTGACCGCCGAGAACAGCGAGGCGAACGTGGCAGGCAGGCCCTTCAGCGACGCCTCGATCTGGGGCAGCTTCCCGGTGAGGGTGTTGGCGAGCTGCGCGGAGTTGTCGAGCAGCGACTTCAGCTGCTGCTCGTTCGCACCCAGGACCTGGTTGAGGCTGGACCCGGCCGTCGAGAAGTTGCTCAGCGCCTGCTCGAACACGTTCGTGTTGTCGGAGAACGCCTGCGACAGCAACACGAGGTTGTCGATCATCGTCTGGATCTGGCCGTCGCGCCTGGAGAGCACCGAGCCCAGCGAGTTGTAGTCGGTGAGCATCTGCTGGATCGTGCTGTCGCGGCTGGCGAGCGTGGCGGAGATGGTCCGCAAGTTACGGGTGATGTTGGTGATGTTCGCGTCGTTGCCGTCGAAGGCCTGGGTGAGGGTCTGGAAGATGGTGTTGAGCTGCGCCGGGTCGATCGCGGTGGCGAGCGGTTGGAGCGCGTTGAACACCGAGCCGATGTCGACCGTGGACGTGGTCTCGTGGCTGCCGTCCGGGTTCTTGGCGGTCGCCGAGAACAGCGCGCTGCCGTTGGTGGACACGAACGACGTGGCCTTGGCCGCCGCGGCTGGGTCGAACTTCAAGTTCAGGTAGCGCTGCCCGATCAGGTTCGGCCAGCGGATCTCGACGGTGGTCGCACCTCGGGGCAGCTTCACGGACTTGTCGATCTTGAACCGCACCTTCGCCAAGTCACCGTCGAGGTGGATGCTGGTGACCTGTCCGACTGGCACCCCGGCGATGCGCACCGGGTCGCCGGTGTTGAGCCCGCTGGCGTCGCGGAACGTGGCCGTGAGGTTGTAGCGGTCCGTGAAGCTGAAGTTGGCGAGCTGAGCGCCCATGTACAGCGCCATGAGCCCGGTGACCAGCACGAACCCGGTGAGGCGGACGACCTTGAGCTTCATGGCACGACCGGTGTGCACGCCACGGGCACCTTCGCGTTGGCGCACACCGACGTGAAGAAGTCGCCGAAGACCGCGCCGCTCAGCACCCCGCCAGGGCCGGGCAGGCGCGCCGCGCTGCCCACCCGGTCGAAGAACTGGTTCAGCACGTCGAGGATGCTCGGGAACTTGCTGCTCTGGTCGTACGCGATCTTCAGCACCCCGGAGCCGTCGTCGAACAGCTGGGTGATGCCCGCGCGGTGCTGGTCGAGGTACGTGGCGAGCTGGCCGGACAGCGACGACGCCTGGTCGAGGACGCTGGTGAGCTGGTCGCCGCGCGCGTTGAGGGCGGGGAGCACGCTGTTGAGCGCGCCGGTGGTGGTCTGCAAGGAGCCGACGTGCTGCTCGAGCGTCTGGGTGAGCGCGTTGAGGTCGGCCAGGAAACCGGGGATCTGGTCGGCGTGGGCCGACACGATGTCGGTGAGCTTCGAGGTGTTGTCGAGCAGGTCACCGAACGTGGGGCCGAGGCCGGTGATCCCTTGCGCCACGGTGTGGATCACGGTCTGGAGGTCGTCGATGTCGATCTCGTCGAGCACCGTGCCGGCGTGGCTCACCAAGGCGGTGAACGCGGCGGACGTCTTCGTGTGAGGAACACGGTCGCCGTCGCGCAGGAACGGTCCGTGCACCTCGTCGGCGCCCGGCTCGAGGTTCACGTAGCCAGGGCCGAAGACGGACAGCGGCTCGATGCTGGCGACCGTGGTGGCGGCCACCTTGGTGCCGGGGTGCAGCTTCATGATGACGTCGACCACCCCGCCGTCGCCGAGGTGGATGCCGGTGACCGAACCAACGGTGACCCCGCGGATCTTCACGTCAGACGTCGTGGACAAGCCTTGCACGCTGCTCGTGAACCGAGCGTGCAACTGGAAGCCACCCTTGAAGTAGCCGAGGCCGTACTGCAAGAACACGAACGAGAGCCCGATGAGCAGCACGGCGCCGGCGGTGGCGACCACCAGGCGGATGCGGAGCGGGAGCTGGTCGGGCATCAGCCGGTCAGGCTCACGGTGGTGTTGTTGCCCCAGAACACGTAGGAGAGCAACAAGTTGACGATGACCAGCCACACGATCGTGGAGCGCAGCGCCTTGCCGACTGCACGGCCGACCCCGGCCGGCCCGTCCGACGTAGTAGCCGTAATAGGTGTGGACGAGCGAGATCAGGATCGCGAACACCACGACCTTCAACGTCGAGTACAGGACGTCGATCGGTGGCAGGTAGAGGTGGAAGTAGTAGTCGTAGATGCCCGGCGACAGCCCGAGGAAGGTGGTGGTCACCAGGCGGGTCGCGAAGAACGACGTGATCAGCGCCACGAAGTACAGCGGGATCAGCGCGACCACGATCGCCACCAGGCGGGTCGAGACCAGATACGGCAGCGACGGCACGGCCATGACATCGAGCGCGTCGATCTCGTCGTTGATGCGCATCGCCCCGATCTCGGCGGTGAACGACGAGCCGACCTGCGCCGCCAACGCGATGCCGGCGATCACCGGGGTGATCTCGCGGGTGTTGACGTACGCGCCGACCAGTCCCGTGAACGACTGTGCGCCGATGGCCTGCAGGCCGTTGAACGCCTGGAGTCCCACGGTGCCGCCGACGAACAGCGACATCGCGGCCACCACGAACACCATGCCGCCGCCGACCACGTACGCCCCGACGCCGACCGTGATGTCCGACACGTGGCGCCAGATCTCCTTGCGGAAGCGCCGCACGGCCATCGGCGTGTGGCCGATCGCCCGCCCGCAGAAGTACAGCCACGAGCCGAAGCCGCCCGCGCCCTCGAGGATCCCCGTGGCGGTCTGGCTGACCGACCGGACCACCGACTCGCGGGTGCGCAGCGCGGCCGTCATCAGATCTTCTGCGGCACGAACACGTAGTAGATGCTCGTGATGACGTAGTTGATGGCGAACACGAGCAGCACGGTGAGGACCACGGCGCGCCGGACCGAGATGCCGACGCCCGCAGGGCTGCGGTCGCAGGTCATGCCTCGGTAACAAGCGACGGCCGCGGCCACCATGCCGAACAGGAACGCCTTGAACATGGCGACCAGCAGGTCGGCCACCTGCAGCAGCGCCGTCGCGCCGGAGAAGTACGCGCCGGGGCTGACCTTCTGGATGATCACGTTGAAGAAGAAACCGCCGCCGACCCCGGCGAAGATCACCAACGGCACGAGCAGCATCGCGATGACCCCGGCCGCCCACAGCCTCGGGGTGACCAGCCGGTGCACCGGGTTGACCGCCATGACCTCCATGGCGTTGAGCTCGTCGCGGATGTTGCGCGCGCCCATGTCGGACGCCATGGCGGACCCGCCCGAGCCGGCGATCAGCAACGCTGCGGCCAAGGGTGCAGCTTGCTGGACGATGCCCAACATGACCGCCGAGCCGGTGACGGACTCGGCACCGAGTTGGCGTGTGAGCGAACCGACTTGGAGCGCCACGGTCGCGCCGAGCGGCAGCGCCACGGCCATCACCGGCAAGGTGGTGACCTTGGCGAAGAACAGGCACTGCTCCACGAACTCGCGCCACCACATGCGCACGTCCCACGAGCGCCGCAGCCCCTCGATCGTGAGAGCCGACAACTCCCCCAGCTCGGTGAGCATCCCCAGAAGCTTCGCTGTCAGCACGGGCGACTCCCGGCACGGCTGCGCCGCGCCGCGTGCAACACGGCGACGAATATGTCGGTTTGTGCTAATTTGCCCGGTTGGTGGGAAGGCGAGTGGTGGTCCGTCCTGCGGCACGGGGGGTCATGGAGGTCGACTTGCGCGGCCTCGCCGATGCAGCCGTGACGCCACCCCCGCCGGAGCTCGACCGCTACCTCGATGCCGCGGCGGCGTGCTTCGCTCGCCACGGGCTGTTCCGCACCACCGTGCAGGATGTGGCTCGGGAGCTGGGCGTGAACCGCACCACCGTGTACCGGCAGGTGGGCACCGTCGACGACATGGCCCGCCAGCTCGCCGCCCGCGAGGCCTGGCGCCTGCTGAACTCGCTGACCTGGTCGCCCGACGCACCGGACGGGCCAGCCATCGTGGTGGATGCGGTGGAGCACGTGGTGACCTCGGCCCGGGCGCACCCCGTGCTGGCGAAGATCCTCAGCGACGACCCCCACACCCTCCAGATCCGCCTCACGAGCGAGCTGCCCGCGCTGCTCGCCTGGGTGGTCGAGCGGGTGACCCCTCCCCTGCAGCAGGCGATCGACGGGGGCATCCTGGCCGAGGTCGACCCCAGTGCGACCGCCGAATGGCTCGTGCGGATGGCGTTCAGCTTGGTGTTCGTGCCCGCGCTCGACGATCTGCGGACGCTGTTGACGTCGCTGATCGTGCCGGCGCTCAGCCCGCACGCCTCCCCCGAGCCATTGCGACATAGGGGTTGAACTGTAGCACTCGGCCCCGAACGGACGTGACGGACGGCACGTCAGGATCGGTCGTGGAACCACCTCAGCACCGCCGCCGATCCTTCGGGCAGCGTGGTCCACGGCTCCCACCCCAGATGGATCGCCGCACGTGACGCGTCGAGGGCGGAGCGTTCGAGTTCGCCCGGTCGGGCCGGCGCGTGCTCGGGCTCGCCAACGACGCCGGCCAGTCCCGCCATCGTCCGGTAGAGGTCGACCACCGACGTCTCCACACCCGTGCCGATGTTCAACACCAGGCCGCTGCCCTTCTCGGCGGCCCGCACGAACGCATCGACCACGTCATCGACGTAGACATAGTCACGGGTCTGGCGCCCGTCGCCGAAGATCGTGCACGGCTCACCGCCCAGCAGCCGTCCCGCGAAGATCGCCACCACGCCCGCCTCGCCGTGGGGGTCCTGCCGAGGGCCGTACACGTTGGCAAGCGCGAGCGACGTGTACTCGATCTGGTACAGGTCCCGGTAGACGTGCAGGTAGTCGGTGACCACCTTCTTGGCGACGCCGTACGGCGAGACCGGCTGCTGCGCGTGGCTCTCCTTGATCGGCAGCTCGGTACCCGGCACGTCGCCGTAGATCGTGCCGCCGCTCGAGGCGAACACGACTTTGCGGGCGCCGCCCTGCCGTGCTCCCTCGAGCACCTGCAGGCTGCCGACCACGTTGATCGCCGCGTCGAGCGCCGGGTCGGCGACCGAGACGCGCACATCGACCTGCGCCGCGAGATGGAAGACGACCTCGGGCTGGCGGCGCGCGATCAACGCGGTGACCCCGGGGTCACGGATGTCGATCTGGTGGAACGTGACCTCGTGTGACCGGTCGGCGCGCGCCTCGGCGAGGTTGGCGAGACTGCCGCGGGAGAGGTCGTCGACCACGTCGACCGCGTGGCCCTCGGCGAGGAGCCGGTCGACCAGAGTCGATCCAATGAACCCGGCTCCGCCCGTCACCAAGGTCCGCATCGGTCAGTCGGGGCTCGGGCGGCGGACGCCGCGCAGCTGCTCACCCGGCGCGACTTTCTCGCCCGCACCGATGACGGCCACCTCGTCGAGGCTGGCGCCGGCACCGACCGTGGCGTTGCGCCCGACGATCGATCGGATGACGTGCGCGCCTGGCTCGATCACTGCGCCGGGGAACACGATCGCGTCGATCAGCACGGCGCCCTCGCCCACCGACGCTCCCCGACCCACGACCGAACGCTCGACGGTGGCAGCGCCGTCGATCTCGGCGCCCGGTTGCACGCCTTCCCACACGCGGCCCCGCACGCCGTCGAGCAGGTCGAGTTGGGCCTCGAGGTACTGCGCAGGCGTGCCGGTGTCGAGCCAGTAACTCTCATCGGCCAGCGCGTACAGTCGGCCATCGGCCACCACTTGCGGGAACGTCTCACGCTCCACCGAGACCTTCCGGCCGCCCGGGATCCGGTCGATCATCGACGGCTCGAACACGTACGTGCCGGCGTTGATCAGATCGGTCGGGGCCTCGTCTCGGGGAGGCTTCTCGACGAACGCCAGCACGCGGCCCGACTCGTCGGTGGGCACCACGCCGAACCTCGACGGGTCTTCCACCCGGTGCAGCGCGATGGTGGCCTCCGCGCCACGCTCTTCGTGGAACGCGAGCAGCGCGCCGAGATCGAGGTCGGTGAGCACATCGCCATTGACCACCACGAAGCGATGGTCGATCCCGGCGTCGAGGGCGGCGAAGCGGATCGCGCCCGCGGTGTCGAGCGGCTCGGGCTCCACTGCGTAGTGAAGGCTCACTCCGGCACAGACCCCGTCGGGATAGGCGGCCTGGAAGTGATCGGGGCGGTAGCCGAGCGACAAGACCGCGTCGTCGATACCGTGACCCGCCAGATGCTCCAGGACATGCTCGATCATGGGCCGGTTCACCACCGGCAGCATCTGCTTGGGGGCGTCGAGGGTGAGCGGGCGCAGCCGCGTGCCGAACCCGCCGACGAGGACGACCGCCCTCATCCGCCCGCAGCCGCCGTCGTCGACGAGCCCGCGGAAGTGGAGGGTGTGGTGGTGGCGGTGGTGGCCGCCGTGGTGCCGGAGCCGACGGTGGTGCTCGGCGTGGACGATCCCGGCGTGACCGTCTGGTCGTTGCCACCCTCTGCCTGAATCAGGTAGTGGATCGAGTTGTCGTAGTTGGGCAGCGGGATCTTGGCGTCGGCGGGGCCGTAGAAGATCGTGAGCGCGCCGCCGTTGTGGCCGAGCCAGATGTTGCCGAAGCCGCTGGTGTAGATCTTGTCGGGCGGGGTGGTGACGGCCTTGTTGTTCTTGGTGGCGTGCTTCCACTCGGCCACGCGCAGCACGGCCTTCTTGCCGCCGGGGCAGGTGCCGGGCACCTTCACGTTGGCGCCATCGCCCACCGAGTTCTTGGGGATCACCAGCGCCTTGTTCGACAGGCGGACACCGGCGCCGCTCAGGAACACCTTGAGCTGCGCGTGCTTGCCCTGCACCGTGATGCTGTACGGGTGGATGTGGATCACGCCGTCACCGTGGGTGTGGATGCCCACCTGGCTCTCGAACTCGGGGAGCGCGGTCTGCCACTTGCCGCAGATGTTGAAGCCGTACGCCTCGTGGATGTGATCGCCGCCGGGGCTCGCCTGGTTGGTGAGATCGGCGGCTTTGGGGAAGTCGCTGGGCTGCGAGCCCTTCAACAAGACGATGCTGATCACGCCCAGCACGAGGATCGTGCCGATCACTGCCGGGAAGCCCCATTTCGCACGACGCGCGCCACCCGAGGGCTTCTTCCCCTGCGTGATGCGGGCCACCTTCTTGGCGGAAGACGCCTTACCCATGGCGGGCCAACCTACCGGCTCTCACGAGGCGTCCGAGACCGCCCACCGGGCGCGAGCGTGACCCGGCCATCGGGTCCGACCCCCTTGCCCGGCCGGGGGGCGGGCCAGCGCGAACGAGGCGCCGCGTGACGCGCCTCGATCAACTCCACGAACAACGACTCGTACGAGGCGGCCACCGCGGCGGGCGACAGCCAGCGCTCGACGAACGCCCGGCCGGCCTGTCCCATCTCGGCGCGCCGGGCAGGGTCGTGGACCAGTTGGCGCACGGCCTTGGCGAACGGCTCGGCCTCGTCCGGCGCCACGGCGATGCCGGCACCGGCTGCGGTGACGGTGCGGGCCACTTCGGTACCGCGGTCGACACTGGCCACGACCGGTCGGCCCGCGGCCAGGATCGAGTACGTCTTCGACGGCACGCTGGAGCGGGCCAAGCCCGCCTTGAGCGGCACGAGGTGGATGTCGGCGGCAGCCAGCACCTCGGGCAACCGCTCGCGCGGCTGCATGTCGACGAAGCGCACGTTCGCCATGCCGGCCGCTCGGCGTTCGAGCTCGGGGCGACCCGAACCACCGCCGTTGATCACGAAGACGACGTCCGGATCGTCGGCGAAGCCGGCGGCCGCGTCGATCACCATGTCGAGCGACTGCGACAGGCCGACGTTCCCCGCGTACATCACCACCGTCTTGGCCTCGAGGCCGTACTCGCGCCGGTAGGAGTTCTCGGCGGGGCCTGGCCGGATCCGCTCGGTGTCGACGAAGTTCGGGATCACCCGGACTTTCGAGGCGTCGCCCCGGCGCCGCCCGGCGAGCTTGGCCACCACGTTGTCGCGGAGATCGTCGGACAAGACGGTGACGGCGTCGGCACCCTGGTACGTGAGCCGTTCGAGCGCGCTGGCTGTGGCGATGACCCGCGGGTTGACGATCGCGCCCAGCTCGACGGCGACGTCGGGAAAGACGTCTTGGATGTTGAACACGAACGGCACGCCGAAGCGCTTCGCCGCGCTCCACCCGGCCGCGCCGAGCGTCAGGGGCGGCGACATCGCCAACACGGCGTCGGGGCGTGCCCGGCTGGCGAGCGCCACCAGCTCGCTCAACGCAGTGAACCCGGCGAACGCCGCGGCCCGCGCCGGGATGTTGCGCTTGTCGGTGGGGAACGGGTGGACCCGGGTGACCCGACCCCACGGGTGGTCGTCGTGGCGGACCCAGCGTCCCTCCCACTCGGGCTCCACCCGGTGGTGCTCGTACCAGGGCAGGGCCGTCACCAAGTGCAGCCGGTGCCCTCGATCGACGAGACCGGCCGCGATCGCCGACATGACCTCGCCGGTGGGGGCCAGGTCAGGGGCGAAATGCGGGCAGAGGATCAGCAGGTTCATCGAGCGGCCACAGCCCGGCGGTACGCAGCAGCGAGCTGCTCCGACGCGATCTCGTCGGAGAACGTGGGCGCGGCGGCCCGCTGCACGCCCGCGGCGCGCAGGTCTTGGCGGAGGGCAGGGTCGTGGAGGAGTCGGCGCATGGCCGTGGTCCAAGGCTCGGCGTCGTCGGTCGGGACGAGGATCCCGGCGCCGGCCACCACTTCGGCAACCGCCCCGACATCGGACGCGATCACCGGGCAGCCGGCGATCATCGCTTCGAGTGCCGGCAGGCCGAAACCCTCGTACTGGGACGGAAACGTTAGTGCGGTCGCTTCGGCCAGCAGGACTCCCAGGTCACGCCGGGGGATGCGCCCGACCCGCCGGACCGATGCGCCGATCCCGAGCCGCTCGACGCGGGCGGCGACCGAGTCCTCCTCCCCCGCCGCGGCACCGGTGAGCACGAGCACCGGCGGGGCGGTGATGGCATCGACCGCGCCGCCCTCCTGGTCGACCAGCGCGGCGAAGGCGTCGAGCAACAGAGCATGGTTCTTGTGGGGATACGTGATCGCCGGATACACGAAGAACGGGCCGGGCAGCCGGTACGTGGCTCGAACCCGGGCGCGCTCCGCGTCGCTCGGCGATTCGAGAACCCCCCGCGGCCAGCTGAACCGACTCAGCCACATCCGCTCGTCGGGCACGCCGAGGCGGTCGGCCACCGTGCGACCCGAGGCCTCGGTCGGCGTGAGGACGAGGTCGGCGGCGCGCACCGACCGGGGCAGCATCCACTGGAGGTACCGGCGCTTCACCGGCGCGAAGTACGCGGGGTGCTCGAGCACTTGCACGTCGTGCACGGTCAGGGCCACGCGGGCACCGCCCATCCAACGGCCGCCGACCGGCACGACACCGCCGGCATGGTGCACGACGTCGATGTGGTCGCGGCGCAATCGCATCGGCAGCCACAGCGTCTCGGCCAGGACTCGCATCGGCCGCTGGGCCCCGTCGAGGTCGACCAGGTGGTGCTCGAACTGGCCGAGGAGGTGAGGGTGCGCGGCGGCCAGCCGGGCGAGGCCGTACAGCACCACCTCGATGTCGTCGTGGAACCCGGCGGCCTGCGCGGCCGCGAACGAGTGCAGGAGCGACACAGTGCCCACTTCGGTGCCACCGACCACCCCGGGCACCATCCACAACGCGTTGACGCCGACGCGGATCTTCCCGCTCACCCGGCGGCCTCCCGGTACGCGCCGACGGTGAGCTCGGCCGTGCGCGCCCAGGTGTACGTCGCAGCCCGGGTCCGGGCCCGCGCGCCAAGCTCCGCCGCGCGCTCGCGGTCCTCGAGGAGCTCCACCAGCGCCGCGCCGATCGCGTCGTGGTCGCGGGGATCGACCACGACCCCAGCGTCTGCGGCCACTTCCTCCGTGGCCGTTCCTCGCGAAGTGACGACCGCGGCGCCCTGGGCCATCGCCTCCAGCACCGGCATGCCGAAACCCTCGCGCAGGCTCGGGTAGCAGAAGGCCGCGCAGGCGGCGTACAGCACCGGCAGGTCGCAGGGTGCGACGAACCCGAGCCGATGAACCCGCACATCGGTTCCGTCGAGGCGCCGCAGCTTGCCGTCGAGGTCCTCGTTCCAGCCATCCGGTCCCACGAGCACCAAGTCGACGCCTCGCCCCGCCACCGTCTGCATGGCGTCGATCACCGCCGCCAGGTTCTTGCGCGGCTCGACCGTGCCGACGAACAACACGAACGGCCGGTCGAGGCCCAACGTGGCGCGGGCCCGGTCGACCTGTTCGGCGCTGACCGGCGCGGCCTCGACGCCCCACGGCACGACCCGCAGGCGGTCCGGCTCGAACCCTGCGGCGACGCACTCGTCGTTGGTGGCACGCGACGGCACCAGCACCAGGTGGGCGTGGCGCCGCGCCAGGTCGGTGCCGCGCCGGAAGAACCGGTTGCCGTGGCGGGTCGCGTGGTCGGGCTCGGCAAGGAAAGCCAGATCGTGGACCGTCATCACCAACGGCGCGGCCGTCGGCGGGACCGCGATGGCGGTGCCGTGCACCACGTCGACCGGTCCGGTGGCGCGCTCGACGTGCGGCCGCCGCACGGCGTGCCACCCCTCGTAGAGCGCGAGGGTTGGCAAGGGGAGCTGGTGCACCGGCACCGTCGCCGGCGGCCGAAAGGCCCGCGACGGCGACGTCGCGTGCCGAGCCGACACGCCGACCAGGTCGACGTCGGGGCGGGCAGCCAGCGCGCCGACCAGCCCGAGGATCGACGTGGCCGTGCCGCCGGGCACGCGCTGCCAGCACTGCTCGAGGGTCACGGCGACCCGCAGCGACCGGCCGGCCGTCACCGTCGACGCTGTCACCGTTGCCGCTGCGGCGTCTCCCGGCGCTGCGTCACCCGCGGCGTCTCCCGCGGCGTCACCCGGCGCGGCGTCACCCGGCGGGCGCGACGAGGTCGGTCCGGCGGTCGACATGACGGCACATTCTCGCACGCGACCCCGGTCGCCTCACGGAGCACCCACCCACCAACCCCCGCTGTGAGCACCCAGCCACCACCCAGGCAGCCAAACGCTCACAGCTCGGAGGGGACGGCCACCACCAACCCCCGCTGTGAGCACCCAGCCACCTCCCAGGTAGCCAAACGCTCACAGCTCGGAGGGGGGGACGGGCGATGGCGGGGGACCGGCGTCGCCCGCGGGGCCCGAGGTTGGCTCCGGTAGCATCGGGCGCCATGGCGTTCACCTGGTCGGAACACCGCGTCCTCGTCACCGGAGGGCACGGCTTCCTCGGTGGGGCGCTGCTCGAGCGCCTGCGTCGCCGGGGCGCCAACGAGGTCGTGGCCCCTCGCAGCGCCGAGTTCGACCTGCGCGACCCCGCCGCGGTCGCCGCCATGTTCGAGACGCACCGGCCCGACCTCGTGATCCACCTCGCGGCGCGGGTCGGCGGCATCGGCGCCAACCAGCAGCACCCCTCCGACCTCTACCTCGACAACTTGCTCATGGGCACGTACGTGATCGAGGAAGCGCGGCGGCGACAGACCCCGAAGACGGTGGTGGTCGGCACGATCTGCTCGTATCCCAAGTTCACGCCGGTGCCGTTCCAGGAGACGTCGCTGTGGCAGGGCTACCCCGAGGAGACGAACGCGCCGTACGGGATCGCCAAGCTCGCGCAGCTGGTGCAGCTGCAGGCCAACCGTGCGCAGTACGGCCAAAACGGCATCTACTTGATGCCCACCAACTTGTACGGCCCTGGCGACAAGTTCCACGCGGCCGTGTCGCACGTGATGCCGGCGCTGATCAAGAAGTGCGTCGAGGCCCGCGAGCGGGGCGCTGACCACATCGAAGTGTGGGGCACCGGGTCGGCCAGCCGCGAGTTCCTCTACGTGGACGACGCCGCGGAAGGCATCGCCCTCGCCGCGGAGCGCTACGACGGCGCCGAGCCCGTGAACTTGGGCGCCAACCAGGAGATGCCGATCAAGGATCTCGTCGAGCGGGTCGTCGCGGCCACCGGGTTCACCGGCGAGATCCGGTGGGACACGACGAAACCCGACGGGCAACCCCGCCGCCGGGTCGACGCCAGCCGGGCGCACGAGCTGTTCGGCTTCACGGCCAGCACGCCCTTCGACGACGGACTGCGCCGCACCGTCGAGTGGTACCTCGCCAACCGGGCAGCCGCCGAGTCGCGCGACCACTGAACCCGCCGACCAGCCAGCACGCCCTTCGACGACGGACTGCGCCGCACCGTCGAGTGGTACCTCGCCAACCGGGCGGCCGCCGAGTCGCGCGACCACTGAACCCGCCGACGGGGCAGCCCGCGGGCTGAGGGTCACGCGTCGAGCACGCCCCGGAAGTACTCGATGGTCTTGGTGAGGCCGGGTTCCAGCTCGACCTCGGGCTGCCAGCCGAGCTGCTCGATCGCCCGAGAGATGTCGGGCTGGCGGCGAACCGGGTCGTCGACCGGCAACGGCTCGAACACGATCTCTGACGACGACTCGGTGAGCTGCACCACCTTCTCGGCCAACTCGAGCACCGTGTACTCACGCGGGTTGCCGATGTTGGTGGGGCCGATCAGCGAAGAATCCAACAGGTCGAGGAACCCGCGGACCTCGTCGTCGACGAAACAGAAGCTCCGGGTCTGGTTCCCGTCCCCGTAGACCGTGAGCGGCTTGCCCTGCAACGCCTGGACGATGAAGTTCGACACCACCCGCCCGTCGTCGAGCCGCATCCGAGGGCCGAACGTGTTGAAGATGCGCACGATGCGGACGTCGAGGCCGTGCGCGCGGTGGTACGCCATCGTCATCGCTTCGGCGAACCGCTTGGCTTCGTCGTACACGCCGCGGGGGCCGATCGGGTTGACGTGACCCCAGTACGACTCGGGCTGCGGGTGCACCTGAGGGTCGCCGTAGACCTCGCTGGTGGACGCCAAGAAGAAGCGGGCGCCCTTCGCCTTGGCGAGACCCAGCGCGTTGTGCGTGCCGAGGCTGCCGACCTTCAGGATCTGGATCGGGATGCGCTCGAAGTCGGCCGGCGAGGCCGGACTGGCGAAATGCATCACCACGTCGACGGGCCCCGGCACCCACACGTACATGCTCACGTCGTGCTCCACGAACGTGAAACCGCGACGGCCGAAGAGCCGGTCGATGTTGGCGAGCGAGCCAGTGATCAAGTTGTCGATGCAGACGACCTGGTCGCCCCGATCGAGGAGTCGGTCGCAGAGGTGCGATCCGAGGAAGCCGGCGCCGCCGGTGACGACGACCCTGGCCATCAGTTGCGGCCGATCGCCGCGTACGCGAAGCCGCGGCGGTGCAAGCCCTGGCGGTCGAGCACGTTGCGGGTGTCGACCACCCGCCGCTCCGCCATCAGCTCCGCGACCTTGTCGAAGTCGAGCCACCGGAACTGATCCCACTCGGTGAGCACGACCAGCACTTGCGCCCCTTCGCACGCCGCGTACGGGTCGTCGGCCACCTCGACCTCGGGCAGCTCGGGCACCGGTCCGTGGATCGCCGGGTCGTACGCCCGGATGCGGGCCCCCCGCGAAGCCAGGCGACGCATGATCGCGACCGCCGGCGAGTCACGGGTGTCGTCGGTGCGAGCTTTGAACGTGATGCCCCAGACCGCTATCGGCAGGCCCTCGACCGACCCGCCCGCCTGCTCGAGCACCTTGTCGACCACCCGCACGAACTGCTCTTCGTTCACCGCGATCACACCGCGCAGCAAGTCGAAGTCGTACCCGCCCTCCTCCGCGATGTGGACCAACGCCCGCGTGTCTTTCGGAAAGCAGTTGTGGACCACCAGCCCGTGGGTGGCGACCACCGTGTGGGTGACGGGCACTTCCAGCGAGTACACCGTGCCCTCAAAGTGTCGGCGCTCCGCAGCGGCGACCCGAACCCACGCCGCGTTCTTCGACAGGCGCCGGTACCCGTTCGGCGCGTTTCGCTCCGTGAACCGCAGCGAGTGCGCACGGATCCTGGCCTGCTCCTCCTGGGGCAGCAACCAGCACGCATCGGCCACTTGGTCGGCGCCGCTGATGGTGAGCCGGTACATGTCGACCGTCGACATCGCGGTCTGCCCGACCGTCAGGCGAGCGACCACGCCCAGGTCGCCGAGGAGACGCACCATGCCGTCGGCGAGCTCGCGCGACACCGTCTCGTATTCGAGGACGGCACTGGCGGATCGGTCGACCCGGGACCAGGAGCCGTCACCGTCCCACAGCGCCCGCAGCACGGCCTGCTTGTGCTCGTCGCCCAACCGCCACACGTCGTCGGGCAGCCGTTTCCCGTACGCGTCGCGCCCGGGTCGCAGCCCATCGTCGGAGAACGCCGCCAAGATCCGCTCCACGTCGGCAGGCCCGGCCTCTGCGGATGGCAGCGGGGCGTGCTGTGCCACGGGGAGCCAGTCGACCTCAGAAAGGTCCGAAGCCACCTTGACGGACACTTCGTCAGCGTCGATTCCATCGCCGCAGACGAACGGGTGATCGGCAGTGACCGTGATCCGGCGTCCCATCTCCGTGTGCACATCGACCACGTCACCGACGTACGGACGCGAGGTCAACGCAGCGACCGGCATGAACTCGGGCGTGGGATCGCCCGACTGCCAGGAAAGCGCCTCGAAGCCGGCGAGCCCAACCCGCTCCACTTCGGCAAAGAGCTCGTCGTAACGCATCAACCGGACGTGATCACCGCGGCGGACCAACACGGTCTCGGCACCGACGAAGCAACTTCCGCCCCAGCCGGGGCCGGGGCGCAGGAACTCGTGGCCGATGCGCTTGTCGTAGCCCATGCCGAGCACGACGTCGTTGACGTCGGCGCCGACGCCTTCGCACACGGCCGCGATGGCGTTGACGAACGAGACCTTCGAGGCCAAGAACGCGTTCGACGCGTACTTGATCAGCTCGGCCGAGGCAGGGTCGGTGACCATGATCGGCGCGGTGAGACCCATGTAGAGCGAGGCGACACGGATGGCGGCCCCCTGGTCGTCACAGCCGATGACGACGCGGTCAGGGTGGAGGAAGTCGTTGACGGCCGAGCCTTCGCGGAGGAACTCGGGGTTCGAGACGACGAACACGTCGCCGCGGCCGAGCACCTGTCCGACCACGTTGGTGGACCCGACGGGCACCGTCGACTTGTTGATGACCACGGCTTCGGACCGCAGATGGGGTGAGATCTGGCGCGCGGCGGCTTCGATGTAGCTGAGGTCGGCCGACCCGTCGAGGCCTTGGGGGGTGGGCACGGCCAAGTAGACGAACTCGGCGTCCGCCACCGCAGCGGGAACATCGGTGGTGAAGCGCAGCATCCCCGACTGGAGCCCCTCGGCGACGAGCTCGTCGAGCCCCTGCTCCAGGATCGGCACGTCGCCCTCCGACAACCGGCCCACCCGCTCCGCGTTGATGTCCGCACACACGACCGAGTGCTCCAGATGGGCCAAGCAGGCCGCCGTCGTGAGTCCGACGTAGCCGGCGCCCAGCACCGCGATCTGGCTGCTCATCCGAAAGACCTCTCGACTCGAGTGCGGGCAGACCCTTGCGCCAGCCCGGAATGGTTCGACAACCGCGCAGAGCGCTCCTGTCCGCGCGACAGGGCCAGCCCGCCCGGCTGCACGATCGACCATGGTGCCATCCACGTGGACACCCGTTCACCTGCAGTGAGCATCGGCCGCGCTCAGCTCTCCCGGATGGCGGTCACGAGCGCGGGCAGCCGTTCGATCCACGGTGGGGGCAGCGGCAGTCCCGACGCGCGCAGGGCGGCGGGCTCGAGCACCGAGTTCGCTGGCCGCGGCGCGGGCCGTGGCGGATCCAGCTCGTCGGTGGTGACCGGCCGGACCCGCGCCGGGTCCTCGCCGAGGAGGCGGACGACTTCGGAGGCGAAGCCGTGCCAGGTGGTCGGGCCCTGGTTGGTGACGTGGAACAGACCGGGGCGCCGGTCGATGCCGAGGCCGATCGCCGTCTCCGCGAGATCGCCGGCCATCGTCGGGCAGCCGTGCTGGTCGACCACGAACGAGAGCACCCGCTGCGGATCTTCCGCAAGCGCGGCGGCCATGGCGACCAGTGTGCGCACGATGTTGTGCCCGACCTGTCCGCACACCCAAGACGTGCGGACCACCGTCGCGCCGAGCCCCATCGCCATCGCCTCGACTTCGCCCGCCAGCTTCGACCGGCCGTAGACCGACAACGGGTTCGTGCTGTCCCACTCCACGTACGGCCCGGTCTTGGTGCCGTCGAACACGTAATCGGTGGAGAAGTGCACCAAGTGGGCGCCGGTTTCGTGGCACGCCTCCGCGACGTGTCGGACCCCGAGGGCGTTGACGGCGAAGGCTTGCGCCGCGCTGGTCTCGCAGTCATCCACCTTGGTGTACGCAGCGGCGTTGAAGACCACCGTCGGTCGCACCGTGTGCACCAGGGCGCGGACCTCGTCGCGCGATACGAGGTCGAGGCTGGCGTGGTCGGCGGCCACCGCCTCCCAACCGCGGCCCGCCAGCACCCGTTGGAGCTCGTGGCCGACTTGGCCACCGGCGCCGGTGACCAAGGCGACCTCGCGGCGGTTCGGTGTGGGTGGACGGCTCACTGCTCGGGGCCGGTCGCCGGCTCCCACGCGTCCTCCACCACCGGCGCGCGGCCCAACAACGGCTCCCACCAGGCGCGGTGATCCACGTACCACTGCACGGTGTCGACCAGGCCCTGCTCGAACGAGACGGCCGGCTCCCACCCCAGCTCTCGACGGATCTTGGAGCTGTCGAGCCGGTACCGCCGGTCGTGTCCGGGGCGGTCCGGCACGATCTTCTTGAGGGACTCGGGCTTGCCGAGCGCGTCGAGCACGGCGTCGGCGATCTGGGCGATAGACCGCTCGACCCCGGTGCCGACGTGGTACGTCTCGCCGACCTTGCCCCGGGCGAGCACCGCGTCGATCGCCGTGCAGTGGTCGAGCGCGTGGATCCACTCGCGCCGGTTGGCGGTGGACTCGTACAAGGGCAGGTCGTGATCGTCGATCGCCCGCGTGGTGAACAGCGGGATGACCTTCTCCGGGAACTGGTACGGGCCGTAGTTGTTCGCGCAGTTGGTGATCGAGATCGGCAGGCCGTACGTCTCGAAGTACGCCCGCACCGCGTGGTCACCGGCCGCCTTCGAGGCGTTGTACGGGGTGCGCGGCCGGTACGGCGACTCCTCGGTGAACGCTTCGTCCGCGTCGAGCGCCAAGTCGCCGTACACCTCGCAGGTGGAGATGTGGTGGAAGCGCGCCACGCCCACGCGGCGGGCTGCTTCCAGCGCCGTCTGGGTGCCCAGCGCGTTGGTGCGGAAGAAGCGGCCGGGGTCGAGCACGGCCAAGCTGTTGTGGGACTCGGCGGCGAAGTTCACCACCACGTCGATGCGGTGCTCGCGCAGCGCTTGTTGCATAGCGTCGAGGTCGCCGATGTCGGCGTGCACGAACCCGACGCGGGGCTCGAGATCGGCCAGCGACTCGCGGCATCCGGCGTACGTCAGCGCGTCGAGCGCCACGACGTCGTCGTCAGGGTGGTGCCCGGTCCAGTACCGCACGAAGTTCGAGCCGATGAACCCGGCGCCGCCGGTGACCAGCAGGCGGGTCACGTCCGCAGCCCCTGGTAGGGCCGTCGGCCCTCTGGGAGGTCGACCCGACGCGGGTTGGCCTGGTCACGCTCGGACAGGATCGGTTCGGCCACGCCCCAGTCGGCGCCGATCTCGGGATCGTCCCACGCCACGCCGAGCTCGTCGGCCGGGTTGTAGTAGCCGTCGACCAGGTACGTGATCGTCATGTCGGTGAGGGCAGCGAAGCCGTGGGCCACACCGGGCGGGATGAACACGCCGCGGTGGTCGTGCTCGGCAGCCGCGGTGCCGGGCGGCGAACCGAGGTCGATCACCTGGGTGGCGCCGTCGGTGGGCGACTGATCGCGCAGGTCGTGCAGCACCACTCTCGCGACGCCCGTCGGCACGTTCCAGTAGTCGGCCTGGTGCAGGTGGTAGTGCAACCCGACGACGGTCCCTTGGCAGCGGTCGCCGCGGTTGGCCTGCACCATCTCGCGCCCCGACGGGATCCACTCGCGGCGGTACGTCTCCACGAAGCATCCCCGCGGGTCGGCGAACACCCGGGGGGTCACCACGTACACCCCCGCGATCAGGTCGCTCTCGGTCACAGACGCCATCGACATCAGTCCCTCAACGCGGTAGGTCGACTCGGGAGTGGTCGCCCAGCATCAAGCGCGTGGCCGACGGTCGGCGATCGGACGACGTGATCGTCACTGCACGACCGACGAGCGAGTCGGCGAGGCGGGACACGCCGCTGATCCGGCAGTCGGCCAGCACGATGGAGTGCTCGATCTCGGACCCCACGATCTCACAATCGTGGTCGATCGACGTGAACGGGCCGACGTAGCTGTCGACCACTCTCGTGTTGGCGCCGATCACCGCCGGGCCCCGCACCACCGAGTTCTTGATCTCGGCGCCTTCGCCGATCTGCACCCGGCCTTCCACGGTGGAGGCGTCGTCGACCGAGCCCGCCGACCACGACTCGATGCTCTCCAGCACCAGCCGGTTGCCTTCGAGCAGCGGTTCGAGCTTGCCGGTGTCCTTCCACCAACCCTCGAGTACCTGGTGGGTGACGCGAAGGCCGGCGTCGATCAGCCATTGGATGGCCTCGGTGATCTCGAGCTCACCCCGTGCCGACGGCTTGATCGCCCGCACGGCTTCGTGGATGTGCACATCGAACAGGTAGACGCCGACGAGCGCGAGGTCCGATGGCGGCACCTCAGGCTTTTCGACGAGCCCCACGACCTCACCGCGGTCATCGAGGACGGCGACACCGAACCGCTGCGGATCCGGCACCCGGGCGAGCAGCACCTGCGCCGCCGGCGGCCGCGAGTCGTGGTCGCCGAGGCGCGGGTTGCGGGCCGCCTGACGCTCGGCCTCGAACGCCGTGACGCACGCGGCGACCCCGCCGCGCAGGAGGTTGTCGCCGAGGTACATCACGAAGTCGTCGTCGCCCAGGTAGTCGCGGGCGATCAGCACGCAGTGGGCCAGCCCCCGCGGCGCGTCCTGCGGGAGGTACGTGACGTCGAGGCCGAACGCTGATCCGTCGCCCACGGCCGCCCGGATCTCGTCCGCCGTGTCGCCGACGATGACACCCACCTCGCGGACGCCCGCCGCGGCGAGGTCTTCGAGCCCGTAGAACAGGATCGGCTTGTTCGCGACGGGAACCAGCTGCTTGGCACCCGTGTGGGTGATCGGGCGGAGGCGGGTGCCGGCACCGCCGGCGAGCACCAGGCCCTTCACAGGCGGCACCGGTCGCAGGACATGGCCACCAGTCTGGCCGATCCGCCCGGCGTCAGGCGCACATCGAAGCGCGCACCGACCCGCTCCCCGACCGCGGACCGGTCAGCCGCACGTCACGCCGGGCGGTGGCTGGTTCGGCACGAAACCGATGGTCGACGGCGTCGAGGAAGTGGTGGCGCCCGGCACGGTCGTGGTGGTGGTCGTCGTGGGCGCCGGGACCTGGGGCGCGGAGCCGGGCGATGTCCTCGTTCCCTGCAAGGTCGAGCTCGTGACGACGACGACGGAGTTGTTGCCGACCACGGTGCTCAACTCGTACTGGACGGGTCCGTTCAGGTAGCTGGCCACGAGCTGCGCAGCTGCTTGCCCCCCTGACCCGTAGCGGATCGTCGTCACGGACCCGCCTTGGCCTGCGGCGTCACCCGCCGTGCCGGTGGCGAACCCGACCGATGACAAGCCGCGGGTGATCGTGCCGGCTTGGCCGGACTGCCCGGACCCGTTGAGCACCTGCACTTTGACGTCGGCCGGCGCCAGCGAACCGCTCGACGAGCCCGAGGACTGGTTCTGGAACATGGCGAGGATCGCCGGGGCCCTGGTCGCGTCGACCAGCACGCTCGAGTTGTCGCCTGCACCGACCACGGGCAGCTCGATGGTGCGCAGGCGGTTGGCGTCGAAAGTCCGGAACTTGCGGCCGAGGGCGAAGATGTCGCCGGTCGTCAGCTTGTCGTCGACAGTGACCGCCTTGATGCCGGAGTTGATGAGCGAGTTGAGCTTCAGCGGGTCGTGGACGGCCTGGGTCAGGGCCCGCTTGAGGGCCGTGCGCACGAAGTCCTGCTGGCGGCTGATGCGCCCGAGGTCGCCGTTCTCGTCGGCCTTCCAGCGGCCGTTGACCTTGTACTGGAAGTACCGGGAGCGGGCATATGCCAGCGCTTCGTCGGGGTTGAGCGTGACGCAGCCGGGGTTCTCGACGTCGAGGATCGAGTGGCGGATGGTGCCGTCGGACCCGCACCCCCGCTCGCCGCGGTAACACCACTCGGCGTCCCGCACCGGCACGTTGAAGTAGATCGGCACGCCACCCACCGCGGAGACGAGGTCCTTGAACCCCTGGAAGTTGATCTCGACGTAGTGGTTGATCGGCACGTTCAGCGTCTGCTCGATCGTCTGGATCAGCAGCTTCGGGCCGCCGATCTCGATGGCCGCGTTGATCTTCTGCTTCCCGTTGGTGCCCGGGATCTTGACCCACAAGTCACGCGGCACCGACAGCAGGAGGGCCTGCGACGACTTGGGGTCGATGTGCAGCAACATCATCGTGTCGGAGCGCTGGCCCGTGACGTCGCCGCGGCCTTGCACCGCCGGGTCGGACGAGCTCAGGCCGGCGTCCGAATCGGTGCCGACGAGCAAGTAGTTCTGCGGAGTGCTCGGGCCGCCACCGGGGTCGGTGAGGACGTCGCCCACGGCCACCCGCTGCAACTTGCCGAGCTTCATGTTGAGGTAGCCGAGCCCGGCTGCGCACACGAGCGCGCCGACGATCACCGTGAGGTTGAACGTGATGAGCAGGCGCTGCGGCCAGGAGCGGCGCGCCGAGGCCGGTGCGGTCACCCGTGCCACGCTACTGCCGCCCCGCCCGCCCTTCGGTGCACCCCCACCCTCACCCGCCATCGCCGTCCAACCCTCCCTGCTGTGAGCACGCAACCACCTCCCAGGTGGTCAGGTGCTCACAGCAGCGGTCGGGTTCATGCACCTACAACCGATCTTCTCGATCGTCGAGCTGCGAGGAGCTGCGATACCCGTTGCGGTTACACGGGAGTCAGGCGACGGGGAGGCCGAGATCGCGGCTGATCACCAAGCGCTGGACTTCGCTCGTGCCCTCGCCGATCTCGAGGATCTTGGCGTCGCGGTACTGGCGGGCGACCAGCGTCTCGTCCATGAACCCGTAGCCGCCGAACACTTGGGTGGCTTCGCGGGTGGCGGTGACGGCAGCTTCGGTCGCGTACAGCTTGGCGACCGCCGCCTCGCGCTTGTACGGCTTGCCCTGATCGCGCAGCCGGGCCGCGTGGTACGTGAGGTGGCGGGCCGCATCGACCATGACTTGGAGGTCGGCGCACTTGAACGCCACCGCTTGGTTGCGGCCGATCGGCTGACCGAACGCGTTGCGTTGCTTGGCGTACGCCACCGACTCGTCGAGACAGCACTGGATCACGCCGACCGCGAGGGCGGCGATGGCGACGCGGCCTTCGTCGAGGATGGCGAGGAACTGGGCGAACCCGCGACCCCGATCGCCCAGCAAGTTCGCCTCTGGCACCCGGCAGTCATCGAAATGCAGGCCGTGGGTGTCCGACGCGTGCCAGCCCATCTTCCGGTACGGCGGAGCGACCGTGAACCCCGCTGCGCCGGCCGGGACGATGATCGCCGAGATCTCCGGTTTCGATGACGGGTTGTCCGGCGGGTCCGTCCGAGCGGTGACGGTGACCAGCGACGTCATCGCCGTGCCCGAGTTGGTGATGAACGCCTTCTCGCCGTTGACGACCCACTCCCCCGCCGCGGCGTCGAACACGGCTCGGGTGCGCGTGCCCCCGGCATCGCTGCCCGCCTCCGGTTCGGTGAGGCCGAAGCCGCCGATCGCACGCCCCGCGCACAGATCGGGCAACCACTCCTGGCGTTGCGCTTCGCTCCCGAACCGGAAGATCGGGTTGGCGCCGAGCCCGACGCCGGCCTCCAGCGTGATGGCCATCGACTGGTCGACCCGGCCGAGCTCCTCGATGGCGATGCACAACGTGGTGAGGTCCGCGCCACCGCCTCCGTACTCCTCGGGGAACGGCAACCCGAACAAGCCCAGCTCGCCCATCGCACGGACCGTGTCGACGGGGAAGAAATGGTCGCGGTCCCACTGCTCGGCGTGCGGTGCCATCTCGGCTGCGGCGAAGTCGCGCACGACGTTGCGGAGCGCGTCCTGCTCCTCGGTGAACTCCAACGACATCGCGCCGATCGTACGCGGGCGCACACCGGGGGGCGTCCGCCACGCCACCCGCACCCGGCCACCCTGACGAGATCGACGCCTACGCTGCGCGGATGGCTGGATCCCCCTGCCCGGCGTTCGCGATCTTCGGCGCCCGACCGGCTGGCGGCCAGCGGCCCACCGGCGACCACACCGACCGCGCGGCGGCGCCCACGGCGCCGCTCGTCGCGACGGGCCTGGTGGACGTGACCGACGATCTCGCCGCGCTGGACCACCACGGGCGATGGGTCGTGGTCATCGATTTCGAGGGCCGCGCCGTGTGCGCACGCTTCGAGACCTGGACGCCGCTCACCCCGGCCACGTGGTCGGCAACGTGGGCCAGGCTCGCTCCCGACCCCTGGCGGGGGATCGACCCCCACTCGTGGACCTCGAGCCTCGACCGCCAGTCATTCGGTGACGGGGTTCGGGCGATCCGCGACGCCATCGCGGCCGGCGACGTCTACCAGGTCAACCTCACCCGTCGGCTGTCCGCGCCGCTCGAGCATCCATGGGCGAGCGCGGTCGCGTCGCTCGGACGCGAGCTCGCCGACCGGCACCCCGCGCCTCACGCCGCGACGGTCGTGCTCCCCGAACACGGCGTGGCGGTGGCGTCGGCGTCGCCCGAGCGGTTCCTCACCCGCGACGGCGACCGGATCTGGTCATCGCCGATCAAGGGCACGGCCGTCGACCCGTCCGGGCTCACTGCGAAGGACCGCGCCGAGAACGTGATGATCGTCGACCTGGTCCGCAACGACCTGGGCCGGGTGTGCGAGTACGGCTCGGTGCGCGTCCCGTCGCTGCTGGCGGTGGAGTCGCACCCGGGTCTCGTACACCTCGTGAGCACCGTCGAAGGCAAGCTGCGCGGGGCCATGACGTGGCCCCAGGTGCTCGCCGCCACGTTCGCGCCGGGGTCGGTGACCGGCGCCCCCAAGTTGGCGGCGATCGACCGCATCGACACGCTCGAGCCGCTGCCGAGAGGCACGTATTGCGGCACCGTCGGCTGGGTCGACGCCGACCGCCGGCAGGCAGACCTCAACGTGGCCATCCGCACGTTCTGGGCCGAGGGCGGCATGCTGCACCTGGGCACCGGCGGCGCCATCACGTACGACTCGACTCCGGAGGACGAATGGAACGAGACCGAGCTGAAAGCCCATCGGCTGCTGGCCGTGGCGGCGACGCCGACCACCCCCAACCGGTCCTCGCCGGACAGGTCTGGCTCGACGGCGAGCTGGTCGCCCCCGAAGCGGCCACCGTCGCCATCACCGACCACGGTCTGACCGTCGGTGACGGCGTGTTCGAGACCCTGAAGGTCGTCGACGGGGTCCCGTTCGCCCTCACGCGCCACTTGGCGCGCCTGCGCCGGTCGCTCGAACTGCTCGGCTTGGCGCTCGACGAGCCCGACGCCGACCTCGCGGCGGCAGCCCGCAAAGTGTGCGAGTCCGGCTCCCGCGAGGCGCCGGTCGGGTCGCTCCGCATCACGGTCACGTCCGGGGACGGGCCGATGGGATCCGGCCGGGGCCGCAACCGGCCCACGGTCGCCGTGTTCGGCGGACCCGGGTCGCGGTGGGACCGGACCACCGGCGTGGCGATCGTGCCGTGGCGGCGCAACGAGCACTCCGCCGTGGCCGGCGCCAAGACCACCAGCTACGCGGAGAACGTCCGTGCCCTCGCCGCCGCCAAGGCCGCCGGCGGCACCGAGGCGATCTTCGCCAACACGGCCGGCGCACTGTGCGAAGGCACCGGCTCGAACGTGTTCGTCGCCGTCGACGGCTCGCTGTACACGCCGTCGCTGTCCACGGGTTGCCTCGCCGGCATCACGCGCGCGCTGGTGCTCGAGTCCGGGCACGGCACCGAGCGTGACGATCTCACGCTCGACGACCTCCGCAACGCCGACGAGGCGTTCCTCACCTCGTCGACCCGCGACGTGCAACCCATCGCCACCGTCGACGGCGCTGCGCTCCGCGCCGCGCCGGGACCCCTCACCGCAGCGGCCCGCGACGCGTTCGCTGCTCTGCAGGCGAACGACCTCGATCCCTGACCCGTCTCCGACAGTGGAGGGCGTCATGGCCCCCGAGACGCTCCGAAGTTCGCTCACGCGGGGCGGAGGTGGACGACATCGCCGACGGCGATGGTCCGTCGATCGCCCTCGACCGTCTCGACCACGAGGTGGCCCTCGCCCGTGACGTCGATCGCCGTGCCGACCACGTCGTCGGCGCCGAGCTCGATGCGCACCGTCCGGCCGAGCGTGGCAGCGTGCGCGCGCCACGCCGCCAGCAGCCGCTCGGACCCGGCGGTCACCAGCTCGCGGTAGCGGACGTCGAGCCGGTGCAGCACGGCCACGAGCAGCCCCACGCGGTCGACCACCTCCTCGCCGGTCAGCTGGTTGACCGCAACGGCGGTCTCGGCCAACTCGGCGAGCTCGGGCGGCTCGCCACCGCCGGACGGATCGGGCCAGTTCACGTTGAGCCCCATCCCGACCACCAGGGCCACCCGTTCGCTCGCCGAGGGCGTGCGCCAACCATCCGCCACCCCCGACCCCGCAGGCCAGTCCGCCTCGGCGAGGATCCCCGCGAGCTTGCGTTCGTGCGAGGAGCCGCCGCCGACCACGACCAGGTCATTGGGCCACTTCAGCTGCACGCCGGGAACCCCCCACGCGTCGAGCGCCTCCACCGCGGCGACCCCGACGGCCATGGTCACCAGGCCGGCGACCGCTGCCGGCGGCCGCAACAACACCGAGCACAACAGCGACCCGCCCGGCGGCGCGGTCCACGTGCGCCCGCGCCGGCCCCTACCGGCGCGCTGATGGTCGGCCACGACCACGATGCCTTCGGGTTCGCCCTGGCGCGCGAGCGCCAGCACGTCGGCATTGGTCGAGCCGGTTGACGCAACCCACCTCACGTCGCCGAACTTGGTGCCCCGCAGCGCACCGGCGGCACGGAGGGCGGAAGCTTCCGGCCGCTCACCCGACGATCGACCGGGCCCGCCGGGTGCATTGGCGTCACCCCCCGACATACCGGTAACCATATGACGTGTTTTCCAAGGTCTTGATCGCCAATCGAGGCGAGATCGCTGTCCGGGTCATCCGCGCCTGCCAGGAGATGGGGATCGCCACCGTGGCGGTCTATTCCGAGCTCGACCGCGACGCGCTCCATGCGCGCCTGGCCGACGAGGCGTACGCGCTCGGTGGCACCACGGCCGCGGAGAGCTACCTGAACACGGACGCCATCCTCGACGCCATCGAGCGCTCGGGGGCCGAGGCCGTACACCCGGGCTACGGCTTCTTCTCCGAGAACACCGACTTCGCGCGCGCCATCACCGAGCGGGGCGTGGTGTTCATCGGCCCGCCCCCCGAAGCCATCGAGGTGATGGGCGACAAGGTCTCGAGCCGCAAGGCCGCCGAAGCCGCCGGCGTCGAGGGCGTCCCGGGCATCACCGAGTTCCTCACGTCGGCCGACGAGGTGGTGACGTTCGGCGAGACGCACGGTTGGCCGGTTGCGATCAAGGCCGCGTTCGGCGGTGGTGGCCGCGGCATGCGGGTCGTCAACTCCGCCGACGAGGCCGCCGGCGCGCTCGAGTCGGCTCAATCCGAGGCGCTGAAGGGCTTCGGGCGCGACGAGTGCTACGTGGAGCGCTACCTCACCTGGCCGCGCCACGTCGAGATGCAGATCATCGGCGACCACCACGGGAACTGTGTGTGGGTCGGCGAGCGCGACTGCTCCGCCCAGCGCCGCCACCAGAAGCTGGTGGAGGAATCGCCCGCCCCCGCGTTCCCCGAAGAGGTCCGCCAGGCCATGGGTGCCGCCGCGGTGAAGGTGGCCAAGGCGTGCGGCTACACCAACGCCGGCACCGTCGAGTTCCTGTTCCAGGACGGCGCGTTCTACTTCCTCGAGATGAACACCCGTCTCCAGGTCGAGCACCCGGTCACCGAGCTCGTCACCCAGATCGACCTGGTGCGCGAGCAGCTGCGCGTGGCGGCCGGTGAGCCCCTCAGCTTCGGCCAAGACGACGTGCTGCGCCGCGGCCACGCCATCGAGGTCCGCATCAACGCCGAGAACCCAGCCGGCGGGAAGTTCCTCCCGTCGCCCGGCCCGATCACCGAGCTGGTCCCGCCGCAGGGCTTCGGTGTCCGTTGGGACGGCGGCTACGAATCGGGCGACGAGGTCAGCCAGTACTACGACAACCTCATCGGCAAGCTGATCGTGTGGGGACTCGACCGCGACACCGCGATCGCGCGGATGCGCCGGGCGCTGCACGAGTTCCGCATCGACGGCGTCGCCACGACGATCCCCGCCGATCTGGCCATCCTCGAACACCCCGACTTCGCCGCCGCGAAGCACTCCACCAAGTGGGTCGAAGATGTCCTCGACCTCACCGGGGTCGACGCCACTCCGACAGTGAGCACGGCCGATGACGACACGCCGAAGGTCCGCAAAGACGTTGCCGTCGAGGTCAACGGCAAGCGCTACGCGGTGTCGATGTGGGTGCCCGACCAGCCGGTCGCGGTGGTCGCCGGCGGGGCTGGTGCCACCGCGGCGCCCCGACCGCGTCGCAGCGCGGCGAGCGGTGGCGCAGGTGCGGCGGCCGGTGCCGGCACCGTCACGGTGCCGATGCAGGGCACGATCGTGAAAGTGCTCGTGAAGCCCGGCGACACCGTCGAGATCGGCGCGCCGATCTGCGTGCTGGAGGCCATGAAGATGGAGAACAACATCACGGCCGAGAAGGCGGGCACCGTCACCGAGGTCAAGGTCGAATCCGGCCAAGCGGTCGGTGCGGGCGACGTCGTCGCCCACATCGAGTAGCCGCGCGCTCAGGCAGGAAACAGCCGACGTCGCGGATCGACGCCGAGCCCCGGCGCAGCCGCTCGGTTCGTCTGGGGCAGCGCCCCCAGACGGAGGCCGGACGGTGGCCTTGTCACCCCGGAGGCCATGGGCCGCCGATGGCGGAGCCGTCACCGTCGCCCGGAAAGGTTCCCATTCCGGGCGGAGCTCACCACAATCGTTCCCGCAGCTCGGTCATGGAGACCTTGGCGCAACGGGTTGGTGAGCGCGAGCAGGAACACGATCAGCGTGAGCAGACCCGGCAGGAACGGCACCACCGACGCCACCATCGGCACCAACGCCCGGAGCGCGGCCTGGTGCCAGCCCGGCAGGCTGCCATCGCCGAGCTCGACTTTCGTGCCGGCGACCCACTTGCCGATCGTGCGACCCCATCGCACGTAGCAGCAGCACTCGTAGACCGCTTCGGCCACCACCGGCAGGACCGGAGCCCACTGCGGCAAGTGGGTCAAGTCGACCTTGTCGCCGACCGTGATCCAACCCTGCGCGATCGCGAGGAACAAGAACGGCACGCCGAACAAGACGTTGTCGATGATGCGTCCCGCTGCGCGCTTGCCGATCGACGCGAGCGCACCCTCACCCCACAGCGGCAGGCCGTCGGGCCCGACCGGCGCCGGTCCGACACCCCACACCTGACCTGGGACGGGAGGAGGTGGCGGTGGCGCGCCGACGGGACTCTGCGGCGGCTCGCGATCCCGTCCCCCCGGCTCTTGGCCGGCGGGCTCGTCGCTCACTCAGCGGCCTCGGCCAGCGCTTCGGCCAAGGCAGGGTGGACGAACAGCGAGTCGACGATGTCGGCCACCCGCAAGCCCGCGGTGACGGCGAGCGCCACCACCGAGATCAGTTCAGCTGCGTGGCGCCCGACGATCGACCCGCCGAGCACGACACCAGTGGCCGGGTCCGAGACGATCTTGATGAAGCCACGCGAGTCGTCGTTGATCAGCGCCTTGGCCGATGCGGACCACGGCACCTTGGTGACGCGGATCTTGCGACCCGACGCGAACGCCTCGGCTTCGCCGAGGCCGACGTCGGCGATCTCCGGTTCGGTGAAGATGGCCGACGCCGCCTTCTCGTAGTCGAGGTGCCGGTGCGGTCGCGAGTGCAGGCCCATCGCGTGCTCGGCGATCTTGCGGCCCTGCATCGATGCCACCGACGACAGCGGCAGCTTGCCGGACAGGTCGCCCGCTGCGTAGATGTGCGGGACGCTCGACCGGCAGTTGTGATCGACCACCACATAGCCGTTGTCGTCGACCTCGACGCCCGCGGCTTCGAGCCCGAGCGAGGCGCCGTTGGGGATCGAACCGATGGCGAGCAACGCATGCGAGCCAGCGGCGCGGCGGCCGTCGTCGCACACCACGACCACACCGTCGTCGGTCACCTCGATGGCTTCGGCCCGGGCGCCTTTGAGCAGCTTGACGCCACGTGACAAGAAGTCGGCCTCCAGCGCAGCGGCGACCTCGGGGTCCTTGTTGGGCAGCACTTGTTGGCGGCTGACGATCAACGTGACCTCGGCGCCCAACGAGCGGAACATGTGGACGAACTCGACACCCGTCACGCCGGAGCCGATCACCACGAGGTGGTCGGGGATCTCGGGGGGCGGGTAGGCGTCGCGGGTGATCAGCACGCGGCGGCCGTCGGGCTCGACCCAGTCGGGGATGCGCGGCCGGCTGCCCGTCGACAGCAGCACGAAGTCGGCGTACAGCTCTTCGGCGCCGACCTCGGTGGTCACCCGCACGGTGTTCGGGCCGGTCAGCGTGCCGGTGCCCTGGATGATCTTGACACCTTGGCTCTCCAACAGGTCGAGCGCGTTGCGCTCGAGCCGGTACTCGATGTCCTTGATCCGCTCACGCAGCGCGTCGATGTCGATGCCGGTCTTGACCTCGCTGAGACCCATGCCGTGCGCCCGCTTGAAGAACGCGATCGCGCCGCCGGTGGCGATCATCGCCTTGGACGGGATGCAGTCCCACAAGTTGGCCGCACCGCCGATGACGTCGCGCTCGACGATCGTGACGTCGGCCCCCAGCCGGGCCGCGTGGGTCGCGGCCTGGGTGCCCGCTGGGCCTCCTCCGATGATCACGAACCGCGGCGCCATGACCGCAAGGCTACCGGTGGCCCGCGACCCCTTGGGTCCTCTGGCTGCGTTGGGAGGCTCGGCCGGCCCACCCGTACGATGGCGGCCGTGGCAGCCGACGACGAAACCCACGAGCCGACCATCGATGAGTGGCGTGCAGCCGCCGCAAAGGACCTGAAGGGCGCGGACCCCGACACCCTCATCTGGCACACGCCCGAAGGCATCGACGTCAAGCCGCTGTACACGTCGGCCGACCTCGATGGCCTGCCGGTCGACACGTTGCCCGGCCTCGAGCCGTTCCTGCGCGGCCCGCGCGCCACGATGTACGCCAACCGACCCTGGACCATCCGCCAGTACGCCGGCTTCTCGACCGCTGAGGAGTCCAACGCCTTCTACCGGCGCAACTTGGCCGCCGGCCAGATGGGGCTGTCGGTGGCGTTCGACCTGGCCACCCACCGGGGCTACGACAGCGACCACCCCCGCGTGGTGGGCGACGTCGGCAAAGCCGGTGTGGCCATCGACTCCGTCGAGGACATGAAGATCCTCTTCGACGGCATCCCGCTCGACAAGATGTCCGTGTCGATGACGATGAACGGGGCCGTGCTGCCCACCCTCGCCTGCTACATCGTGGCGGGCGAGGAGCAAGGCGTCGCCCACGCTGACCTGTCCGGCACCATCCAGAACGACATCCTCAAAGAGTTCATGGTGCGCAACACCTACATCTATCCGCCTGAGCCCAGCATGCGGATCGTCGCCGACATCATCGGCTACACGGCCACCGAGATGCCCCGGTTCAACTCGATCTCGATCTCCGGGTACCACATGCAAGAAGCCGGCGCGACGGCCGACTTGGAGCTGGCGTTCACCATCGCCGACGGCCTCGAGTACGTCCGGGCCGCGCTCGCCCAAGGCCTCGACGTCGACAAGTTCGCGCCGCGCCTCAGCTTCTTCTTCGCGATCGGCATGAACTTCTTCATGGAGGTCGCCAAGCTGCGGGCCGCCCGGCTGCTGTGGTCGCGGGTGATGAAGCAGTTCGAGCCGCGAGACGCCCGCTCGCTCACGCTGCGCACGCACTGCCAGACCTCGGGCGTGTCGCTCACCGAGCAGGACCCTTACAACAACGTCGTCCGCACTGCGGTGGAGGCCATGGCCGCCGTGCTCGGTGGCACCCAGAGCCTGCACACCAACAGCTTCGACGAGGCATTGGGGCTGCCCACCGACTTCTCGGCGCGCATCGCCCGCAACACCCAGCTGATCCTCGCCGAGGAGACCGGCATCCCGCACGTGATCGACCCGCTGGCCGGATCGTTCTACGTGGAGAAGCTCACCAACGACCTGGCCGACAAGGCCTGGTCGATCATCGAGGAGGTGGAGTCGCTCGGCGGCATGACCAGAGCCATCGTCGACGGCATGCCGAAGCTCCGGATCGAGGAGGCCGCCGCCCGACGTCAGGCCCGTGTGGACCGCGGCGAGGAAGTGGTCGTCGGCGTCAACAAGTACCGCGTCGACGATCCCGATGTCGTCGACGTGTTGGCCATCGACAACACCGCAGTGCGCGAGTCACAAGTCGAGCGGCTCCACAAAGTGCGGGCCGAGCGCGATGATGCGGCCTGCAAAGCCGCCCTGGAGGCCCTGACCGAAGGCGCCAAAGGCAACGCCAACCTGCTGGAGCTCTCGGTGGCCGCCGCGCGGGCCCGCGCCACCGTCGGCGAGATCAGCGACGCGATGGAAGCCGTGTTCGGCCGCCACCGCGCCGAGGTCCGTACCATCTCCGGTGTGTACGGATCCGCGTACGAAGGCGACGAGGGTTACGCCAAGATCCAGGCCGACGCCGAGGCGTTCGCCGCCGAGGAAGGCCGGCGCCCGCGCATCTTGGTGGTCAAGATGGGCCAAGACGGCCACGACCGCGGCGCCAAGGTCATCGCCACGGCCTTCGCCGACCTCGGCTTCGACGTCGACGTCGGCCCGCTGTTCCAGACGCCAGCCGAAGCGGCCCGCGACGCGCTCGAAAACGACGTGCACGTGGTGGGGGTGTCGAGTCAGGCCGCCGGTCACCGCACCCTCGTGCCGGCCCTGATCGACGAGCTCCGAAAGGCCGGCGCCGACGACGTGGTCGTCGTGTGCGGCGGGGTGATCCCACCTCAGGACTACGAGTTCCTCACCGACGCCGGCGTGGCCGCGATCTTCGGCCCCGGCACCAACATCCCCGAGGCCGCCGCCAAGGTCCTCGCCCTGGTTCGTGCCAACCGCGGCGCCTGACCACCCGGCGCCCCGACAGAACCCCGGACCGGGCGGGGATCTCGTCGCCCTCACCACCACATCGCCACCCGCTACGACCGGGGCCGGCGGTGAGGGCTGACCGCCGCGGCGCATACTTGAGCGATGGCTGACCGACAACCCGCGTCGCGCGCCTCGGTGCGGCGCGAGCAGATCGTCGACGCGGCGATCGACTTGTTCGGCCAGCGGGGCTTCCGGGGCACGAGCGTGGCGGCCGTCGCCCAGCACGTGGGCGTCACCGACGCCGGGGTGCTGTACCACTTCCGTACCAAAGACGACCTGCTCGTGGCGGTGGTCGAACGCCTCTCCCACGCCCACTGGGACGCCATGCAGGCCGGCCTGTCCGCGGGTGGGCTCGGCTCGATCCGGGCGCTCGGCGCCTGGGGTGCGTGGATGGAGGCCAACCGCGAGTACCAGGCGCTGATGGTGGTGCTGTCGGCCGAGCACCTGAACGACGACTCGGTGGTGAACCGCTACTTCACCAAGCGCTACGGCGCCCTGCTCAGCGGCATCACCGAGGCGTTCCGGCGTGCGGTCGCCGACGGTGACCTGCGCGCCGGGACCGACCCGCAACTCGAGGCGTCGCAGTTCGTGGCGCTGCTCGACGGCATACGCCTGCAGTGGTTCCTGCTCGGTGAGGCCGTGTCGATGGCCGAAGCCGTGGAGCGCTACATCGATGCAACCATCACCCGACTCACCGACCCGGAGGCTTGACGCGCGCACCACACTTAGTGAACACTAAGTGCCTCGATGACCGCCTCACCGCGCCACCTGGGGGACGCCATGCGCCGTGCGCCACTGAGCCTCGTCAGCCTGCTCACCGCCGTGCTGCTCGCCACAGTGCTCGCCGCGCCCGCGGGTGCCGACGCGAGCGTCGCCGCCGCCGCGCCGCCCGCCACCAACACCGGCTGGACTGCGGCCCCACAGCTCGGGCCCGACGACCTCACCCTCACCAACACCCAACACCTCAGCGACCGCCTCACCCAGCTCACCTTCACCACACCCGCGCTGTCGAGCGCCACCCGCGTGCGGGTGCTGGTGCCCAAGGGCTACGACACGTCCGGCACCACGCGGTACCCCGTGCTGTACCTCCTGCACGGCGGCGGCGGGTCGTACCTCGACTGGACCGACAAGGGCGCCGCCGCAGCCATCACGGCCGACTACCCCGTGATCGTGGTGATGCCCGACACCGGGCCCGGCAACGGCTACATGAACTGGTACAACAACGGCGCGTTCGGGCCCCCGATGTGGGAGACCTACCACATCGACCAACTGCTCCCCTGGATCGACGGGCACTACCGCACCATCGCCACCCGCGCCGAGCGGGCGATCGCCGGCCTCTCGATGGGCGGCGGCGGCGCCGTGGGCTACGCAGCCCGCCACCCCGACCTGTTCAGCTCCACCGCCGGCTTCTCCGGCGCCGTCGACACCAACGTGCCGCTCGTGTGGCCCCTCGCCGACCAACCCGACGCCAACGGCCACATCAACTACGGCATGGGCCTGCGCCTCACCGACGAGATCCGCTGGCGCGACCACAACCCGTGGGACATCGCCGAGAACCTGCGCGGCACCTCGATCACGTTGAAATCGGGCAACGGGCTGCCCGGCGGCCCCGACGGTGGCCTCGGCGACCCGATCGAGGCCGGCGTGCACATGATGAACGTGAACCTCGACCACAAGCTCACCGCGCTCGGCATCGCACACGTGTGGGACGACTACGGGCCCGGCGGCCACAACTGGTACTACTGGCAGCGCGACCTCCGCCAGCTGCTCCCGCCGCTGATGGAGCTCTTCGCCAACCCGACCCCCGCGCCCAGCGCGTACACGTACCGCACCGCGGATCCCACCTACTCGCTGTGGGGATGGAACGTGCACGTGGCCCGCACCCACCTCGAGTTCAGCGAGCTGCGCGACGCCAACCGCGACGGCTTCACCCTCACCGGCAGCGGCCGAGGCGAGGTGACCACGGCCGGCTACTACCAGCCCGGCCAGCGGCTCACCGTGACCACGATCGACCGCACCGGCACCCACCGCACCACCGCGCAGGCCGACGCGCAGGGCCGTCTCCACACCAGCGTCGATCTCGGCCCCGCGAACCCGTACCAGGAGTACTCGGCGCAAGGCCGCCTGTGGGTGCTGCTGCAGACCGCCGGAGGCCTCCCCGGCACCGTGTTCAGCAACCCCCAGTGGCCCTCGCAGACCGCCACCGTGCGCATCACCCCGGTGGCACCCTGACCACATCGGGCCCGGGAGCGCCTCGGCCTGACTGCTCGCACCCCTGACCCGTCTCGGCGTGGCCTGCTTCGACCCGTGGGAGGAGAACCAGTGACAACAAGGCCGCTGCCGTAGGCGAGTCGTCGCGTACGCCGCTCTCCGTTCCCGGGGTCGCACCGCGGGTGCTCCGCCGCGTCGCCCGCCACGGCTCCTGACCACCTCAGCGGGCTACGTTCGTCCGGATGCGGCGCCTCTAGCCCGAGCAGGTGTCACCGAGGCGCCGACACGCAGCGCTGCTACCTTCGCCGCGTGCCCGGCCCGAACGTGTTGTTCATCACCGTCGACCAGTGGCGCGGCGACTGCCTCTCCGCGCTGGGACATCCGGTCGTCGAGACCCCGAACCTCGACCGGCTCGCGGCACGGGGCGTGCTGTTCGCGAACCACTGGGCATCGACGGCCCCGTGCGGTCCCAGCCGGGCCTCGCTCCACACCGGCATGTACCTGATGAACCACCGGTCGGTGAACAACGGCACCCCGCTCGACGCCCGATTCACCAACGTCGCCCTCGAAGCCGCCAAGGTCGGCTATGACCCCGTGCTGTTCGGCTACACGGATACATCGGTCGACCCGCGCACCGTCACCGACCCGACCGACCCCCGACTGTTCGACTACGAGTCGGTGCTGCCGGGCTTCACCGAGGTGGTCCGCCTCCGGGGCGACACGCGTGACACCTGGGCGGCCTGGCTCGGCGAACACGGCGTCGACGTCTCCGACGACCCGATGGAACTGTACGAGCCGATACCCGACTACCCCGGCGCCAGCGAGCACGCCACCTCATGGGCGCCGGCGCGCTTCCCGGCCGAGCTGAGCGAGTCCGCCTTCCTCACCGACTCGATCATCGAGTGGATCGACCGCCACCGCGCGGATCGGGGCGAGGCGCCGTGGTTCGTGCACGGCGCGTACTTGCGGCCGCACCCGCCCCATCGTGCGGCGGAGGGCTACCACGACCGCTACGACCCCGCCGACGGCCCCGCCTTCCGTCGCCATCCCGACCGCGACGCCGAACTGGCGGCGCACCCGGTGCTCGGCCTCGCCGCCCAGTTGTTCGGCGCGCCCGACGAGCGCGAGCTGCGCCAGCTACGCGCCACGTACTGGGGCACCATGACCGAGGTCGACCACCACCTCGGTCGCCTCTTCGACCACCTCGACGCCATCGGCGCGGCCGACGACACCGTGGTGGTGCTCACGTCGGACCACGGTGACCAGCTCGGCGACCACTGGTTCACCGAGAAGCTCGGCTGGTTCGACGAGAGCTACCACGTGCCGATGCTCGTGGCCGACCCCCGGCCCGCCGCCGACACGGCGCGCGGCACCCGGATCGACGCGTTCACCGAGGCTGTCGACGTGATGCCGACGATCCTGACGGCGATGGGTGCCGACGTCCCGTTGCAGTGCGACGGGCACCCGCTCCAACCGTTCCTGCACGGCGAGTCCCCCCACCTCGCCGGGGGGTGGCGCGACGCAGCCCATGTGCAGTGGGACTTCCGTGAAGGTCTCGCCATGCTGTTGGCCGGCCGCCCGGGGCTCACGCAGGAGGACTGCAACCTCGACGTGCTGCGTACACGCCGCCACAAGTACGTCCACGTCGCCGACGGCACGTCGGTGCTGTACGACCTCGACACCGATCCCGACCAGCTCAACGACGTGTCCGCGGACCCGGCGTACGCGCCCGTCCTGGCCGACCTGCGAGGCCAGTTGCTCGAGTGGCACATGCGCCACGCCGAACGAACCCTCACCGGCGAGGCCATCACCCCCATGGGCGTCGTCACCCGCCGAGAACCCCGCCGCTGACGCCCACTTCGGCCACCCCCGACAGCACCGAACAGGGGGAGAACCGGCTGACCCGGCGACCAGATCCCCACTCAGTTCTGAGGAAGGGACGGGGAAGGGACGGGGCCGACCGGGCCCGGATGGCCGCCCGCATACACTCGCCGTCCATGGCTGCACCTGACGTCGACGCCCTCGCCAAGGGGGTTGTCGCAGGCGACCGGCGGGCGCTGGCACGGGCCATCACCCTGGTCGAGTCACGCCGTCCCGACCACCGCAGGGATGCCAACGATCTCATGAGCCGGGTGATCGCCGGCACCGGCAAGGCCGTGCGCGTGGGCATCTCGGGCGCGCCCGGCGTCGGCAAGTCGACGTTCATCGAGGCCTTCGGCACCCACCTCACCGCGGCGGGACACCAGGTGGCCGTGCTGGCCGTCGACCCGTCGAGCCAGCGCTCGGGCGGTTCGATCCTGGGTGACAAGACCCGCATGGGACGGCTGGCGCGCGACCCGCGGGCTTTCATCCGGCCCTCGCCCGCGGGCCGGACTCTCGGCGGGGTGGCCCGACGCACCCGCGAAGCCATGCTGCTGTGCGAAGCAGCCGGGTTCGACGTCGTGCTGGTCGAGACGGTCGGGGTCGGCCAGAGCGAGCTGGCCGTGGCCGACCTCGTCGACCTGTTCGTGCTGCTGGTCTCGCCCGGCGGCGGCGACGAGCTGCAAGGCATCAAGCGCGGGATCATGGAGCTCGCCGACCTGGTGTTGGTCACCAAAGCCGACGGCGACCTCGCTGCCGCAGCGCGCCACGCATGTGCCGACCACAACAAGGCGCTTCAACTCTTGCGCCCGCACCGCCGCTCGATCTCGCCCACGGCGCTGCTCGTGTCGTCGACCGAGGAGACCGGCATCGACGAGGTGTGGGACACCCTCGCCGCGTCGCACGCCGAACTGCAATCGAGCGGCGAGCTCGACGAGGTGCGGGCCCATCAGGGCCGGGCCTGGCTGTGGAGCGAGGTCACCGAGGCGTTGACCGACCGCTTCCGCGCCGACCCCGATGTCGCGGCGGCGCTGGCCGGCGCGGAGACAGCAGTCGAGACCGGATCCGAGTCGCCCGTCGCCGCGGCGGAGCGACTGCTCGACCTGTTCCATCGCCCGTAGCGAAGCTCCCGCCGCGGCTGGCCGCCGGCAACTGGCGTCGTGCCAGACACACCACTCGCTGTGACGAGCGGGGACGTTGCCCGGCGCGGGATGGAATTGGGTGATCCGCCGGTGAGGTGAGCCTCCGGGTGAGGCTGTGGGTCTTCGACAACTCACCCCCCACCATCAACAAGCTCGGAGCGACCCCGCCGAGCGCAACTAGCCGCTCGATGGGGGTTTCGGCGGTGGCGGTGGCGGGTGGAAGAAGTACGTGGTCGACACGTGCGACTCGTACAGCAACAACCGTTGGGCCGGGCTCGTCCGGTAGATCTTGTAGAGGTCGTCGTGCGGCGAGTACAGCTGCGGCCACAGCAACACGATCGGCAACACGAGCCCGAGCAACCCCGCCCACGCAAGACGGGCTGCGCGGATGCCCGAACCGACGGCCACCGCGATCACGACGGGACTGATCTGGAGGAAGTACCGATTGCCGATGGCCTGCCCGCCGCCGTACGTGTTGCGGGGGAACAGCAACACGTAGAACAACACGTACAAGCCGAGACCGATCAACGCGGTGCGGCTGAACCAGTTCGATCTTCGCAAGTCGAACAGCGCGAGCAGCACGATGAACAGCGCGATCGGCATGTACACCAGCAGGCCGGTGTGCTCCCCGATGACGTAGTAGAGGATCGCCCAGCCCTTGTCCTGCGGGCGTTGCGTCAACGACTTGGTGGAGTAGTGCACCGACACGACCTCGTCGGACTTGGCGCGCAGGTAGACCGATCCGGGCTCGAACGGCATCCGGCCGTTGAGGGCGTAGTACCGCTCGCCGCCGTACGGCGTGAAGCTCTTGCCCTCGCTGTAGTGCCAGTACGGGAAGACGGCGCCGGCGAACACGACCGCACCGAGCACCACCACGGCGGCGCGTGGGCCCCAACCACGGAGGCGTACGAGCACGTACACGAGCGCCGGCACGAGGATCAGCGCGATCGACGCCTTCTCGGACACGAGCACGCTGGCGATCACGACGGCGACCAGCGCCGGCCACAGCGACTGTCGTTCGATCGCGTACCACGCGACCACGAAGAACAGCGCGGTCAGGCACAGGTAGAACAGCTCGGGCCCGACCGGGAACAGGTACAGCATTGCGTTCGTGACCAGCAAGAACGCCCCGGCGACAAGCGGCACCGCGGGCCCGTCGTAGCGGCGCCGCAACAGCCAGATCAGGGCGGCCGCCGTCAAGACGAACAAGGTGAGGTTGGCGATGGCCACACCGCGCGCCGGGCCGAACACCCGCATGAACGGCGCCAACCAGACCGAGTAGCCGTACGGCTTCGCATACGCCCAGCCGTCGTGGAAGCGCTGGAAGTACAGCCCGTTCATGCCGTTGTGGGCCCAATCGAGCTGCACCCAGCGGTTGACGTCGACCTGCGTGATCGACAAGTCGCGGTCGTACGCGATGCTCAGCGCCTGCGCCACGAACGACGCCTGGTCGGCGACGAGGCGCTCCTTGCGGAAGTCGTGACCCAACGACACCCACATGGCGCGCACGAGACCGGCCGCGAACACGACCCACGATCCGAGGGTCAGCCACCCCCGCAAGTCGGCCGGGGGGTGCAGGTCCGGGGCGCCGCGGCGAGCCCGACCGCCCATCCCATCGGCCGCAGCTGCGGGCTCGAGACTCGACGCGGAGGGACGCGCAGTGTCAGGGCTTCCGGGCACCCGACGAGGGTACGCGAGCGCCGGCGCCCGGCAGTGCATCCAGCAGCGGCACGACCACCATGGCGGGCGCGAAGCGGGCCGCGGCGGCGTCTGCGGCCGCGCGGCGTCGTCGGCTCACCTCGCCGCGATCCGCGGCGAGGTCGGCGAGCACCCGACCCAGCTCACGGTGGTCGCCCGCGGGCACGTAGAGCGCCGCGTCGCCGAACGCACGGCGCTGGGGTGCGGTGTCCGACGTGACCACCACACAGCCGGCCGCCGCGCCCTGGTACACCTTGTTCGGCACCACCCGCTGGGCTTTCGGCCCGGTGTCGAACACGCCGAGGCACACGTCGTGGGCGGCGACGACCGCGGGAAGCTCGTCGGCCTCGACCCAGTCGATCCACTCGACCCGCTGGTCGCCGGTGAGCAGCCGCTCGGCCTCCGGCCGGTCCTGGCCCGACCCGACCATCGTGACGCGCAAGTCGGCGCCCGATGCGCGGCGGATGCCCTGTGCGATCACCGGTGCGCCTTGGAGCGGCGTGTACAGCCCAAAGAAGATCACACGCAGCGGGTTGGGGTCGGGAGCTGCCCCCGGGGCCGCCGCGCCGGCGTCGAACCACATCTTCGACGCGCCGACGGGGACGACCACCGCTTTCGAGCGGTGCCGGGCAGGGACGAAATCGCGGTGCTCGGCCGTGTCGACGATCGCGACGTCGGCCGCCGCCAGGGCCGCGCCGTCGAGTCGGGACAACGCCCACAGCTTCACGCCGCCGGTCGCGCCACGGTCGCGGGCCGTGTCGCTCGCGCTGACGAGGTGGTCGAGCACCACCACCGAGCGACGGAAGAGAGCGCGCGCGAGGTGGACGTCGAAGTGCGCGAGATACGGCACGATGACCAGGTCGGGCCGCCCGAGCGCCCGACGGCGGCGCGCCAGGCGCAGCCATGCCCGGGCGATCAGCCAGGCGAGCAGGGGCAACCGCCACGGCTGTTGCAGCATCGCGACCCGCCCGGCGGTGTCGATGCCGAGCGGCTCGTTGCACTCGGTCACGTCGATGCCGTGCGCCCGCAGCCCCTCGGCCAGCACCGCGACCCGGGGATGGGTGGCGGCCTGGTAAGTGCCGAACAGGACGGCTCGCATGGCGGCGGAACCTACTATTGCCGCGTGGCCGACCAGCTCCCGACGGGGGCTTCGCCGCGCCCTGCCGGCGAGCCGGATGTGCGCGTCGACGCCACCGCCACCGAACCGAGCGCGATGACCGAACCCGCCCCGACGTCTGCCCCACCGGCGCCGACCGGTCGGCTCGACCGCGCCAAGGCGAAGCTGTTGCGGCTCGAAGACGCGCTCAATCGGCACACCTCGTCGCCCAGCGCCAGACGCTGGCTGCTCATCGGCGCGCTGGTCCTGTTCGTGGTGATCTCCGCGGTGTCGTTCGAGTCCCTGAAAGGGGGCGTCCACTTCCACCTCTGGGCGTTCCTCGTGCTCGCCTTGGTGGCCACGCCGCTGACCGTCGCCGTCAACGCGGCCGAATACCGCGCTGCCGCCGCGGTCGCCGGGCACCAGGTCGGGTGGCCGGCCGCGCTGCGCCTCACCGTGCTGTCGATAGCGGCGAACTTGCTCCCGCTCCCCGGAGGCGTGGCGATCCGCACCCAGGCGATGCGCCAGCTCGGCAGCACGTACAAGCGCGCGCTGTTCGCCAACGCGGCCGCCGGCCTGGCCTGGGTCGGCGTCGGTTGCCTCGCCATCGGTGCGTTGTTGGCGGCCACCGACGAGCGCCTCGTGGCCGGCATCGTGCTGCTGGTGATCGGGCTCGCCACGCTGCTCGCGCTGTGGCGGAGCCTCCTTCGCAACGACGCCAGGGAAGCGTCTCGCCACCTCGGACGCCTCGTGTGGGTCGAGCTGCTGACGGTGGGCGTCAGCGCCGGCAGCATCGCACTCGGCTTCGCGATGCTGGGCTTCCACGTGAGCGCGGCGCAGGCCGTCGCGTTGGCCGGCTCGGTGATCCTCTCCACCGCCATCGGGATCTTCCCGGCGGGACTCGGCATCCGCGAGCTGCTGGCCGGCGCAATCGGCGCCGTCGTCGATCTCCGTGCGGTCACCGCGGTGGCCGCGGTGGCGGCCGAGCGGGTGGCGATCCTGATCGGTATGGCCATCACTTCCGTGGTCGTGCTGACCGGCCTTCGTGGCGACGACACCGACGGCCCGCTCGGCGAGGCGGTCGACCCCGGCCGCGACGAGCCGGACGACATACCTGCGAGCGAGTGAGCACCCGCGCGGCGCGCCCGCGCACGATCGGCGTCGAGCGACCGGCAGGGGGCGGCGCGGGGCGCCGCGACATCAGCGCCTGCGGGTAGCTCAGTCCAATCTCCGGGCCAGCGCGACGATGCCCGTGCCGCGCGACGGCGCCAACCGTTGCAGGCCGATGAAGGGCCGCACAGCGAGGCCGGTGAGCGTCGCCCGCACGCGGCTGCGCGGTTGATGGAGCCGCCCCGAGCGGGCGGTGCGCGCAGCGGTCTCCTCGGGCTCGGGCTCGGTGCCGCGGAACATGCGGTTCTGCGTCGCTTCGAGCAGGTTGCCGAGCGGCCAGCCGTACAGCGCGCTCGACACCGGCTCCAGGCCGGCGCTGCGCAGGACCTCGGCGAGCCCGTCGGGGCGGTAGCGCCGGAAGTGGCCGACCGCGACATCGGTGGGGCCGAACCGCTCGGGCCAGGCCGGCACCGACACGAGCAGGTGCCCGCCCGGCACGACCAGCTCCACCCACTCGGCGACGGCCGCACGGTCGTCGTCGATGTGCTCGAGGACCTCGAACGCGCACACCAAGTCGTACCGGGACCCGGCGGGCACGAGTTCGGTCGAGCCGTGCAGCACTTGCCCACCAACGGCGCCCAGGCGCGCGGCAGCCACCTCGTGAGACTGCTGGTCCGGCTCGACCGCCAGGTACGAGCGCGTCAAACGAGCGAGACGCGTGCCCATCGCGCCTTGTCCGCAGCCGATCTCCAGGCACGTGGCCGGCGCGCACGTCTCGATGGCGCGGCGGATCAGCGGCCAGCGCAACGAAGCCCGGAGCGAGAGCGGCGCGTCGCCCGAAGGCTCAGCCATTGACGTCGACGACGGCGTCGACCGAGCGCCGCCGGCCGAGGTGCACCATCAGCTCCGCCAAGAGCCCGAACGACAGGAACTGAACCGACACGATCACCAACAGCACCCCGGTGACGAGCGCCGGGCGCGTGCCGATGGCGTGACCCAGCACTTTCTCGACCAGCATCCACACCAGCAGCCCGCTCCCGACGACGCCGAACAGCGCGCCCACGCCGCCGAAGAAGTGGAACGGCCGGGCGTTGTACGTCGTGAGGAACTTCACGGTGATGAGATCGAGGAAGCCCCGCCAGAACCGGGCGCCGCCGAACTTGGTGGTGCCATGGCGCCGCTCGTGATGGGCGACCGGCACCTCCCCCACCCGGAACCCGCCCCAGGCCGCCAGCACGGGGATGTAGCGGTGGAGCTCGCCGTAGAGGTCGAGGGAGCCCATGACCTCACGTCGCATGGCTTTGAGGCCGCTGTTGAAGTCGCGGCCCTCGACGCCGCTGACCTTCGACGTCGTCCAGTTGTAGATCTTCGACGTGTTGCGCTTGATGAATCGATCCTGGCGGTGACCCGCGCGCGAACCGGTGACCAGATCGAGGCCGCCATCGAGCGCTTCGAGCAGCCTCGGGATCTCATGGGGGTCGTCCTGGCCGTCGGCGTCCATCAAGATCACGAAGTCGCCGTCGGCGCGCTCGAACCCCACGCTCAGGGCGGCCGACTTCCCGGCGTTGGCCCGCAGCCGCACGTATCCCACCTGGCTGCTGCGGAGGCCGGCCATGATCTCTCGCGTGCCGTCGGTGCTGCCGTCGTCGACCACCAGCACCTGGTAGGGCTTGCCCATCTGGTCGAGCACGTCGGTGATCTCCGGGATCACCTCGACGAGGTTCTCGGCCTCGTTGTACGCGGGCAAGACCACCGAGATGTGGGTGGGCATCGGTGCTGGATCCTGGGGTCGTGGGCGGTGCCGAGACGCTCGGGACGGCGAGGCCGTGACCACAGCGGAGCTGCCGAGCAATCGGTCGCCGAGCCTACTGCCCCCGCGATCGGACCACGGCGACCAGGGCGACCAGGGCGACCGACGTCAGCGGCGCGGGGCGACCACGGCGACCAGGACGACCGCGGCGACCGACGTCAGTGGGGCGGGGTCAGTCGCTCGGATGCGCGGCCAAGCCCCGTCTCGCGGTTGGCCTTCCCGTGACGGCTGGCAAGCGGCAGCCAGGCGTGGCCGCGGTCAACCCGCCGGCGGCGGCGAGAGGGGCAGCGGGGAGCACAGCCCTTCGAGATCGGCGACCTGGATGCGGTCGCGGTTCTCGTACGTGATCTCGTTGGCCGGGTCGCGCTGCACCTTGTACTCGCGGAACGTCTGCTCCAGCGCGTCGTACGCGAGCAGGCGGCCAACCAGCGGGTCGCCGATGTCGAGCAGCAGCTTGACGGTCTCGATGGTCTGCAGCGTCCCGACCAGGCCCGGCAGGGCACCGAGGACCCCGGCTTCGGCGCACGAAGGCGCCATCTCCGCCGGCGGCGGCTCGGGCACCATGTCGCGGTACGTCGGGCCACGCTTGGGGTCGAACACCGTGACCATGCCTTCGAAGCGGAAGATCGACCCGTGCACCACCGGGATGCCGAGCTTCACCGAGGCGTCGTTGACGAGGAAGCGCGCCGGGAAGTTGTCGAACCCGTCGACGATCACGTCGTAGTCGCGGATCACGTCGAGCACGTTCGACGCGTCGAGGCGCTGGTCGATCGGCACCACGTTGACGTCGGGGTTCAACGCCACGATGGCGGCCTTGGCGGAGTCGACCTTGCGCTGGCCGACACGGTCGAGGTTGTGGAGGATCTGGCGTTGGAGGTTCGACTCGTCGACCACGTCCATGTCGATGACGCCGATCGTGCCGACGCCCGCTGCCGCCAAGTACAGGGCCGCCGGCGAGCCGAGGCCGCCTGCACCGAGCAGGAGGACCTTCGAGTCGAGCAGCTTCAGCTGGCCCTCGAGGCCGATCTCGTTGACCAGCAGGTGGCGCTGGTAACGATTGCGCTGCTCAGCCGTGAGGGTCCGCGGCGTGCTCCAGTCGCGGCCCTCGTCCTTCCACTGGTTGAAGCCGCCGGCCATCGACGCGACGTCGGTGTAGCCGAGGGTGGCGAGGGTGCTCGCCGCGAACGCGGACCGGATGCCCGACGCGCAGTGGATGATGATCGGCGTGGCCTTGTCGGTCACGCGGTTCTCGATGTTGCTCTCGAGGGTGCCGCGCGGGATGTGGATCGCACCAGGGATGGCGCCCTGCTCGAACTCGTCGGGCTCGCGCACGTCGAGGATGACCGCGCCGGAGCGACGGGCGGCGTCGGTCTCCTCGGTGGTCACCTCGCGGATCTGTCCCTTGGTGGCTGCCAAGAGCTCTCGGAAGTTCGCCATGACCAAAAGCCTACCGGCTCGGTCGGGATTTGATCCACCCGCGCAACCACTTACGTACGATTCGTGCACTTGTGGCTGCTATTCCGCCACTTCTGCACGAATCCACTTCTGCACGAATCGCAGGATCTTGGCGGTTTGGCGGGTGGTGGGATGGCGGGGATGCTCCTATGGATGTCAAGGGGCGATTTGGGGGTTGAGGTCGGCTTGGATGGCGGCGTAGACCTCGCGGGTGATGTAGCGCTTGAGGCAGCGGATGATGTGCTGGTTTGACTTGCCCTCCTTGGTGCGCCGGGCGACGTAGACGCGGGTGCGTTCGTCGTAGCGGAGCCGACTCATGACGATCCGGTAGATCGCGGCGTTCGCGGCTCGATCTCCGCCACGGTTGAGCCGGAAGTTGTTCTGGTTCTTGCCTGGGCTCGACGGGATCGGCGCGACGCCGCAGAGGTGCGCGAACGCAGCTTCGCTGCCGACGCGGTCGGGGTTGTCGCCGGCGGTGACGAGGAGCTGACCAGCGACGTCGTAGCCGACACCGAATAGCTCCAGCAGGGTCGGCGCGAGCGGCTTGAGGAGCGCTTCGAGGTCGTCGTCGAGCTCGGCGATCTCGATGTCGAGCTGCTGGACCCGCTGCGCGATCGACGCCAGGGCGCGCTTGGTCGCCGCGGCCGGGTCGACTAGGCGGCCGGGTCGCGGCGGCCGCTTCGCGAACCGCGACGGTGTCGGGGCGTCGCCGCGGGTCGCCCGGAGCCGGGCACAGGTGGTGACGAGCTTGGCCCCGTCGAGCCCGTCGAGCTGGGCCCGCAGGGCATCGGGAGCGGTCACGATCAGCGACTTGAGCTGGGTCAACGCCTTCGCCCGGGCCCGAACGGCGCCGGTGCGGGCCACGCGCAGCACCCGGATGGCTTCGACGTCACCGGTGCGGGCCTTCGGGGTGCCCGATGCCCGACCCGACGCCGCAGCTCGAGCTGCTGCGTAGGCGTCGATCGGGTCGGACTTGCCCTGGTCCCGGCGGGTCTTGCGGTCCGGGCGATCGACCTCGACCACCATGATGTTCTCGGCGCTTAGGAACCGGGCGAGGCCCGCGCCGTAGGCGCCGGTGCCTTCCACCCCGGCGAGAGTGATCCGCCCGATGTTGTTGGCCCACGCCAACGGCCTTGAACCCGACGATGGTGGTGTCGAACGAAGCGTGGCCGAGGTGACGGCCAAGCGGGTCGATCACCGCGGCGACGTGGAAGTCAGCATGGGTGTCGACCCCGAGGGTCACGCCGAGCACGTCGACGCGTGCGGGCAGGCAGGTATCTGCGACGATGGTCATCGCTGTCCTCTCGTTGGCACTGAACGGGCGGGCAGCACGCGCCAGCAACCGGTGGACAAGACAGTGATGGGCGCCTGTGAGCGCAGGCTCCTATGAGGTCACGTCGATCGCGAGCAGGTGCAACGGGGCCAGCGCCCTACCGGCCCACGAATCCCGTTGAAGACACCGAGTCAGTCAGGCGGTGAGTCAGACCGGCGGTGCGCTGGCCCCACTCACCATTCTCACTGTCAGGTGGGGCGCGGGGGAGGGTGGCGACGAGGGCGGGCAGGAGGTCGCTGATCCGGCCGCGCAGGACGGCGTCCGCCTGGGTGTCGAAATCGGTCGGCTCGCCGTTCAACGTGACCACCCTCGCGCCGGCGCGCTGCGCGACCACGGGCAGGGCGGCGATGGGATACACGGTCAGCGTGGTGCCGACGGCGACCAGCAGATCGGATGCGGTGGCGGCGGCCTCGGCCCGCCGGAGGTCGGCCTCGACCAGCGACTGGCCGAACGAGATCGTGGCCGATTTCAAGATCCCTCCGCACCGTCGACACGCCGGGTCTTCCTCGCCGGCCGCAACCCGGTCGAGCACCTCTGCCATGGGGAGCCGATCGGCACACATGAGGCAGACGGCCTCGACCGTGTTGCCGTGGATCTCCACCACGAGGTCGGGCGACGTGCCGGCGCGCTGGTGCAGGCCGTCGATGTTCTGCGTGACGAGCGTGTGCAGCCGGCCCGACGCCTCGAGGTCGACCAAGGCGCGATGGCCCGCGTTCGGCTCGATGTCCCGGTCACGGTTGGCCACCCGGCTCTGCCACGCGGCCCGTCGCACGTCGGGATCGGCCAGGTAGTACCGGATGTCGGACGCCTTCTCGGCGGCCGGGTTCTTGGTCCACAGGCCGTTCGGTCCACGGAAGTCGGGGATCCCCGAATCGGTCGAGATCCCCGCGCCGGTGAGCACCACGACCCGCTCGGCATCGGCGATCCACCTCCGGACCGTGTCGAGGTCGCGAACGGCGCTCAACGGCGGGTGAACGTGAGATGGGTGACCTTGCTCGGCATCGTCACGACATCGACGTCGAACCGCTCGTGCAACGCCTCGAGCCCGTCCCAGACCCGCACACCCCGACCCACGACCACCGGCACGAGCGCGATGTGGAAGTGGTCGACCAAGTCGGCTTCGAGGAACGATCGGACGGTCGACGGCCCACCCCCGATCCGCACGTCGAGACCCCCGGCCGCGGCTCGCGCCTCGGCCAGGGCCTCGGCCGGGCTGGCGTCGATGAAGTGGAACGTCGTACCGCCGTCGAGCTCGATGGGCGGCCGGGGGTGGTGCGTGAGCACGAACACCGGCGTGTGGAACGGGGGGTCGTCGCCCCACCAACCCTTCCAGCCGTCGTCGGGCCAGGTTCCCCGCTGCGGCCCGAACTTGTTGCGCCCCATGATCTCGGCGCCGATCCCCTGGCTCCACGCGGTCGACAGGACCCGCTCCGCGGTGGCGGGTTGCGTCGGTTCCTTGTCGATGCCGTACAGCACCCGGCCGTCGAACCACTCGAGCAGCGTGTGGCCCACGTGGCCGAACGGCGCTTCGAGGCTCTGACCTTCGCCGGTGGCGAAACCGTCGAGTGAGACAGCGAAGTTGTGGACACGAGTGCGGGCCATCACGGGAGCCTATGACCGCTTGACGGCCGTCGCCCTCGGTGTCAAAGTGCGGAAAGTCATGAAACATCATGAAAACCGCTTCCCCGCCTGCTCGTCACCACGGCCACGGAGAAGCCCGATGACCACTCCACTGCTCGACCTGCCCACCGACACCCTTGCGATCCGCCCTTGGTCCGACCCGGTCATCGACCGGGTGGGCCACGACCCGAGGTCGGCGTACGTCGAGAAGTTCTGGCTCGGGATCCTCGGCCCGAGCACCACCTGGCTGCTCCGCCACCTCGCCGGCGAGCTCGACCTGCATCCCGATGGCTTCGTGCTCTCGCTCCCCGAGTGCGCCACCGCGCTGGGGCTCGGATCGAAGAACGGCCGCCACTCGCCGTTCGCCCGGGCGCTGATCCGCTGCGTGCAGTTCGGCATGGCCCGGACCGACCACGAGCACGAGCTGTCGGTCCGTCGCAAGCTGCCGCCGCTGACCCGCCGCCAGGCCGAGTCGCTTCCCGAGCCGCGGCGCACCGCCCACGCACGCTGGCTCGAAGCGGAGCTCGCGGTGCCCCGTGCGCAGCGCGAGCAACGCCGTGTCCGGCAACTCGCGCTCAGCTTGTTGGAGCTCGGCGAGGACATCGAGACCACGCAGCACACCTTGAGCCGCTGGCGCTACCACCCAGCCATGGCCCGCGAGGCCACCGAGTGGGCGGCCAATCGTCACCGCCAAGCGCTCCACGCGGGCGGCCACCCCGCCGGCACGGCGAGCTGAGCGGGGCCCCTGGCACCGCGGCCCCGAGGCCGACCCGAGACCGCTGCCTCCAGGCCAGCGGGCCGCACCCACCTCGCGCACCCACCTGGCCGGGCCGCACCCACCGCTCGCGACGGCCGAGTCAGCCGCCGCGCGCGGTCAACGACCCGGCATCGGGGCCACCCACCGCTTCTTGCCAGCGGGCCAACGTCCAGCACAAGTCGCTGAGCCGGTTCAGGTACCGCACGGCCTCGGAACCGTCGACCGCAGCCGCGAGGGTGGCCCGCTCGGCTCGGCGCACCACGGTACGGGCCACGTCGAGCAAGGCGGCCACCCGGTTCTGGCCTGGCACCACGAACTCCTTGGGCGGCTCGAACTTGGTGTCGACATCGTCGATGCGCCCTTCGAGCGCGTCGACCATCTCGGCCGTGACCAGGTTCTGGCCGGCCGTGAGCTTGTGACGGTTCGACGGGTCGGTGGCCAGCTCGGCCATCAGCACCCACAAGTCACGCTCGAGCCCGATCAGGATCTCGTCGAGCTCGCCGCCCCGCTCCGCCTCCGCCCTCGCGGCACCGAGCGCAGCTTGCGCCTCGTCGACCGTGCCGTAGGCCACCGGCAGCGGCGAGTCCTTGGCGACCCGCCCGCCGTACAGGAGCCCAGTCGTGCCGTCGTCGCCCTTGCGCGTGTAGATCTTCATCTGCCCATCGAACCAGCTTCTGAAGGCGAGGTCCTACACGGTAGAGTTGCGCCGAGGGCTTCGTACGCCAACGAGCGGGGCGAAGCAGGAGGGTGCCACTGCGCCGGAGGTCCAGAAGGACCGCGACGGGAACCAGGCACTCATGGCCGTCGAAGGTTGGCGTTTTGCATGAGTGATTTTCTCGATCTCGTTTCGCGCAAGGTGGTCGTGTACGACGGTGCCACCGGCACCTGGCTCCAGACGCAACACCTGACCGCCGACGACTTCGGCGGGCCCGACCTCGAGGGATGCAACGAGTACCTCGCGATCACCCGGCCCGATGTCGTGGCGGGGCTGCACACGGCGTACTTCGAGGCGGGCGCCGACGTGGTGGAGACCAACACGTTCGGATCGTTCGCCATCCCACTCGGCGAGTACGGGTTGGCCGACCGTGTGCACGAGATCACCCTCGCGAACGCCCGTATCGCCCGCGAGGTGGCCGATCGCTTCTCGACGCCGGATCGCCCTCGCTTCGTGGCCGGCTCGATCGGCCCCGGCACGAAGTTCGCGTCGTTGGGCCAGATCCCGTTCGCCGACCTTCGCGACGCCTACGAGGCAGAAGCCGCCGCGCTGCTCGAAGGCGGCGTCGACCTCTTCATCATCGAGACCCAGTTCGACTTGCTCGGCCTGAAAGCCGCGGTCATCGCGTGCCGCAAGGCCATGGCAGCGGCCGGACGCGACGTGCCGATCCAGGGGCAGGTCACCATCGAGCTCACCGGCCGCATGCTGCCGGGCACCGAGATCGGCGCCGCGCTCGCCGCCATCGAGCCGCTCAAGATCGACATCATCGGCATCAACTGCGCCACCGGCCCGTCCGAGATGAGCGAGCACTTGCGCCACCTCAGCGCGCACAGCCGCATGCCGATCTCGTGCCTGCCCAACGCCGGGCTCCCTTCGGTGGTCGACGGCGAGATGCACTACGACCTCACCGCCGACCAGTTCGTCGAGTACCAGACCCGGTTCGTGACCGAGCTCGGCGTCAACATCGTGGGCGGCTGCTGCGGCACCACCCCCGAGTTCATCTCCAAGCTGGTCGACGCGGTCGGGCACCTGACGCCGCTGCAGCGCGAGCCCGTCTACGAACCTTCGGTCACGTCGATCTACTCGGCCGTCGCGCTGCGCCAAGACACGTCGTTCCTGATGATCGGCGAGCGCACCAACGCCAACGGCTCCAAGAAGTTCCGCGAAGCGATGCTCGCCGGCGACTGGGACAGCTGTTCGAAGATGGCCACCGAGCAGGTCAAGTCGGGCGCGCACGTGCTCGACGTGTGCGTCGACTACGTGGGCCGCGACGGCACGGTCGACATGAACGAGATCGCGTCGCGCTTCGCCACGCAGGCCAACGCGCCGCTGATGATCGACTCCACCGAGGCGCCGGTCGTCGAGACCGCGCTGCAGTGGATCGGCGGCCGGCCGATCCTGAACTCGGTGAACCTCGAGGACGGCGACGAGCCGGGTACCCGCCTCGACCGCTTCCTCACGCTCGCCGCCACGTACGGCGCGGCCGTGGTCTGCACGTGCATCGACACCGAGGGCCAGGCCCGCACGCCCGAGTGGAAGTTGCGAGCCGCCAAGGCGATCCACGACTTGGCCATCGAGCGCTACGGCCTCGAGCCGAGTGACCTGATCTTCGACCCGTTGGCCCTCACGCTCGGCACCGGCATGGAGGAGAGCCGCCGCGACGGCATCGCCACCATCGAAGGCATCCGGCTCATCAAGCAGGAGCTGCCCGGCGTCCACACCACGCTCGGCCTGTCCAACATCAGTTTCGGGCTCAAGCCAGCCGCCCGTCACGCCGTGAACTCCGTGTTCTTGCACGAGTGCGTGCAGGCCGGGCTCGACTCGGCCATCGTGCACGCCAGCAAGATCTTGCCGCTCAACCGGATCCCCGACGAGCAGCGCGACGTGTGCATGGACCTCATCTACGACCGGCGCGGCGCCGAAGGCGCGCTATCGGGCGGCGACCCCCACTACGACCCCCTGACCAAGCTGCTCGAGATCTTCGCCGACGTCGACGTGGTCGTCGCCGAGAAGGAGGACCACTCCGACTGGCCGGTCGAGGACCGTCTCAAGCAACGCATCATCGACGGCGACCGCGACGGGCTCACCGACGAGCTCGACGAAGCCATGGCCGCCGGGCACTCTGCGCTCGACATCATCAACGAGTTCCTGCTCGCCGGCATGAAGGTCGTCGGCGACTTGTTCGGCTCCGGCGAGATGCAGCTTCCGTTCGTGCTGCAGTCCGCCGAGACCATGAAGGCCGCGGTCGCGCACCTCGAACCGCACATGGAAAAGGCCGAAGGCGACGTCGGCAAGGGCCGGATCGTGCTCGCCACGGTGAAGGGCGACGTGCACGACATCGGCAAGAACCTCGTCGACATCATCCTCACCAACAACGGCTACGAGGTGCACAACCTCGGCATCAAGGTCGCGATCAGCGAGATGGTCGACAAGGCCCTCGAGGTCGAGGCCGACGCCATCGGCATGAGCGGGCTGCTCGTGAAGAGCACCCTGATCATGCGCGAGAACCTCGAGGAACTGAACCAGCGCAACTTGGAGCGCATCCCGGTCGTGCTCGGCGGCGCCGCGCTCACCCGCAGCTACGTCGAGCGTGACCTCCGGGAGATCTACAACGGACGGCTGTTCTACGGGCAGGACGCGTTCGAGGGCCTGCGCGTGATGGACCGACTCGGCGAGGTCCGGCGCGACCCGTCGCTCGACGACCCCGACTGGGGACGCGTGCCGTCGGAGTCGAAAGTGCGGTCGCGTCTCGAGGCTCAGCGGGCAGCCGTCGACCCCGCCAGCCTCCCTGCGCGCTCGCCGGAGGTCGACCCCGACAACAAGGTGTTCGTCCCGCCGTTCATCGGCTCGAAGGTCGTCAAAGGCATCCCGCTCGACGACATCGCGGCGTACCTCAACGAGACGGCGCTGTTCCGCAACCAGTGGCAGTTCCGACCCGAAGGCGCCCGCCGCCGCGGCAAGGCCGCCCAAGCGGCCGGCGACGTGCAAGCCCCCACCGAGCGCGACGAGGACTTCAAAGCGCGCATCCGGCCGTTGCTGCGCGAGCAACTCGACCGGGCCCGCGCCGAGCAACTGCTCGTCCCCCAGGTCGTCTACGGCTTCTGGCCGTGCAACAAGGACGGCAACGACGTCGTGGTCTGGTCCGACGAGGAGCGCACCAGCGAGGTCACCCGTTTCGCCTACCCGCGCCAGACCGAGGATCCCTACCTCTGCATCGCCGACTTCTTCCGCCCGCTCACCGACGAGAACGGCGCACGCGGCGAAGTCGACTACGTGGCGTTCATGTTGGTGTCGATGGGTGCCCGCGCCTCGGAGCGCACTGCCGAGCTGTTCGCGAACAACGAGTACCAGGACTACTTGTTCCTCCACGGCCTCAGCGTCGAGATGACCGAAGCGCTTGCCGAGTACTGGCATCGTCGGGTACGTGAGGAGTGGGGCTTCGCCGACGAGGACGGGCCGACGCTCCAGGGCTTGTTCCGCCAGCAGTACCGCTCCGGCCGCTACTCCTGGGGCTACCCCGCATGCCCCGACCTCGCCGACAACGAGCGCGTCGCACATCTGCTCGGCGCCGAGCGGCTCGGCATCGAGGTCAACGAGGAGACCGGTTTCCAGTTCCAGCCGGAGCAGACCACCGCGGCGATCATCTGCCACCACCCGCGCGCGAAGTACTTCGTCGCCCGCTGACTCGTCCGGCTCTCGCCTGCTCACCGTCCCATTGCGACCACTTGGGGCCGCTCCGGGACCTCAAGTGCTCACAGTTCGCCGGTGTCGGACAACACGACGTCGATCTGTGCTCGGTCGTCGGCGGTGAGCGACCAGCCGATGGCGGTCACGTTCGCCTGCACCTGCTCGGGCGTGGTGGCGCCCACCAGCACGGTCGACGCGCCCGGCTGGCCCGCCACCCACGACATGGCCAACTCCAAGAGCGAGTGGCCGCGCTCGCGGGCAAACGCGTCGAGGCGAGCCACCGTCGCCCAGTCGGCTTCTCCGTAGCCCGCCGCCAAGCGCGGCACGGCTGCGAACCGGGTGCCTTCGGGGGGTGCCTCGCCCGCGCGGTACTTGCCGGTGAGCAGCCCCGACGCCAGCGGGAAGTACGGCACCACTCCGATGCCGTAGTGGCGACACGCCGGCACGATCTCTCGCTCGACGTCGCGCCGCAGCAAGCTCCATTGCGCCTGCGTGGCGATGAACCGCCCGGTGCCCGCGCCCCGGGCCGTGTGCTCGGCTTCCGCGATCTGCCACGCCGCCATGTTGGAGCCCGCCACGTAGCGAACCTTGCCCGCGCGCACGAGGTCGTCGAGCGCGCGCAACGTCTCGTCGATCGGCGTGGTGGGGTCGGCGTAGTGCAGGTAGTACAAGTCGATCCAGTCGGTGCCCAAGCGGCGCAGGCTGGCTTCGCACTCGGCGATCAGGTGCCGGCGCGACCCGCCGACGGGGTAGCCGCGCTCCATCGTCCGTGACCCGAACTTGGTGGCCACGATCACGTCGTCGCGCCGGCCCTGCAGCGCGGCGCCCAAGTACTCTTCGGAATGCCCGCCGCCGTAGCTCGCCGAAGTGTCGAACATGGTGATGCCCGCGTCGAGCGCGGCGTCGACCACGACCTTCGCCGCCACGGCGTCGATCTTCATCCCGAAGTTGTTGCATCCCAGGCTCACCGCCGAGATGCGCAGGCCCGAGTCACCAACCCGCCGCAGTTCCATCCGCTGTCGCTCCTCGCTCGCCGGTTCGGCTCGCACCGCTTCGCTGCTCACGGTACGGGCCAGGCGGGCCCGCGCCGAAAAGGGCCACGCCACGCGATCCGTCAGGTGTCCGGCACGTTGGGCAGGTGCTGCTGCACGGTGAGCACATCGGCAAACAGGTCACCCAGCTCGTCGACGCGTGCCAGCACGTCGGCCACGTCGAAACGCAACGGCGCGCCGTCGGCCGCCGCTTCGACTTCGTCCCACGTCACGGGCGTCGACACGGTGGGCTCGGCACGCGCCCGCAGGGAGTACACGCACACCGTCGTCTTGTGCCGGCTGTTCTGACTCCAGTCGATCAGCACTTTGCCCTTGCGCAAGCTCTTGTCCTGGCGCGAGACGACGTCGTCGGGGCGCTGCTGCTCGAAGATGGTGGCGACGGCGTGCGCGAGGCCCGATGCGTGGTCGTGGTCGGTCGGCGTGTTGAGCGGCACGTACAGCTGCAAGCCCTTCGAGCCCGACGTCTTGGCCCAACAGCGCAACGACAGCTGGCCGAGCAACTCGCGGATGGCGACCGCCAGCGCGGCGCACTCGGGGATCGCGGTGCCCGGGCCGGGGTCGAGGTCGAACACGACCATGGTGGGCGTGTCGAGGTCGGAGGCCAGCGACATCGGCGTGTGCAACTCGAGCGCCGCGAGGTTCGCCGCCCAGACGAGCGCCGGCCGGTCCTCGAGCAGGCAGTAGTCGATGTTGTCGCCGCCGTCGCCGGGACCGGGTGCGACGCCCACCCACTCCGGCCGGTGCTTCGGGCAGCGCTTCTCGAAGAACGTCTGGCCGTCGACGCCGTTCGGGAAGCGCCGGAACGTGACGCACCGACCCGCCAGGTGCGGCACCATCACCGGCGCGATGCGGGCGTAGTAGTCGATCACCTCGCCCTTGGTGAACCCGACCGCCGGATACAGGACCTTGTCGAGGTTGGAGACCGACAACGTCCGGTCGTCGATGTGGACGGTGGTCCGCTCCTCGGCCATCACGATCCTGCCGTGCAGGTCACGAGGCCTTGCGGGCCTTCTTGGCTTCCTTGACGCTCTGCTCCAGCGCGGCCATGAGGTCGACGACCTTCTCCGGGCTCGGTCCGCCCGAAACGGCCTCGAGGACTTCGGTGGCGCCGCCGGCCTTGGCCTCGATCAGCTCCAGCACCTTCTCCCGGTACTCGTCGCGGTAGGCCTCGGGTTCGAACGGCGCGTCGAGCGTGGAGATGAGCTGGCGGGCCATGGCCAGCTCGCTGTCGCTCACCTCGACCGAGTCGATCGACTCCAGCTCCTCGACCGTGGCCGGGTCGTTGATCTCGTCGGCGTACACCATCGTCGACAGCACCAGCCGGCCGTCGGCGGGGCGCAGCGCGCCGACGTACTGCTTGGTGCGCATCACGAAGCGGGCGATGGCCACCTTCTGCGCTTCCTCCATGGCGTGCAGCAACAGCGCGTACGGCTTGATGGCCGCGTGATCGGGAGCGATCGTGTACGCGGTGTCGTAGAAGATCGGGTCGATCTCCGACAAGTCGCAGAACTGTTGGATGTCGATGGTGCGCGATGCCGCGGGATCGAGCGCAGCGAGCTCCTCGTCGCTGACGATCACGTAACGGCCGTCGGCCAGCTCGTAGCCGCGGGCGATGGCCTCGGCGGGCACCTCACTGCCGTCGGCGGCTGACGTCTTCTTCAAGCGAACCCGTGACTCGGTGCGGGTGTCGATCTGGTTGAAGTGCACGGTCTTGCGGGACACGGCGGGGAACAGCCGGCTCGGGATGTTGACCAACCCGAAGCTGATGGCACCGGTCCAGATGGCGCGTGGCATCCATCCATTGTTCCTGATGACCAGCCGCGATGCACCCGGCGGGTCGTCGCGTCACACCAGACGACGGTCGTTTGCCCAGGTCGTGAGCTCGTGACGGCTCGACAGCTGGAGCTTGCGAAGCACGGCCGACACGTGGGTCTCGACCGTCTTGGGCGAGATCGTGAGGCGACGGGCGATCTCCTTGTACGTGTAGCCCCGGGCGATCAGCCGCAGGACCTCACGCTCGCGCGCGGTGAGCTGGTCGAGCTCGGGATCGGCCGCGGTGGAGGGGAGCTCGGTGGCGAAGGCATCGAGCACGAAACCCGCCAGCCGGGGTGAAAAGACCGCATCACCCCCGCGCACGCGCTCGATCGCGTCGACCAACGAGTCCGGGCCGATCGTCTTGGTGACGTAACCGCGCGCACCGGCGCGGATCACGCGGATCACGTCGTCGGCGGCGTCGGACACCGACAGCGCCAAGAACGTCGTGGTCACCCCGCGGGCCTTGACCGCCTCGATCACCGCTGCGCCGCCACCTCCGGGGAAGTGGACGTCGAGCAGGACGACATCGGGCTCGGAGCCGGCGATGCCGGAAACCGCGGCCTCGACGTCACCTGCCTCGCCCACCACCTCGACACGGTCGCCAAGCTCGGCTCTGACACCCGCCAGGAACAGGCGGTGGTCGTCGACCAGGAACACGCGGGGCCGGCCGCTCTGCGCGCTCGTCGGCGAGGAACCGTGAGCCTCCGCCGCCGAGGCTGCTTCGGCCGTCGCCAGATCGGGATCGGACGACCCCGCCGCCTCGGGCGTCGACCGCCCGGCCTCGTCGTCGCGGCTCATCGCGGCAGCTCCAACACGATCTCCGTCCCTTCACCTGGGGCCGAGTGGACCTCGGCCGTACCGCCGTGGCGGGCCATGCGGCCCACGATCGACTCACGCACGCCTCGGCGATCCTCGTCGATCGCCGAGGGGTCGAAGCCCTTGCCACGGTCACGAACGAACAAGTCGACGCGGCGGTCCGACGCCTCGGCGTACACGGAGAGGTCGGTCACGCCCGCATGGACCGCCGCGTTGGACGCTGCTTCGCGAGCGGCACGCACCAGGCCGCCGACCCGGCCGTCGACCGTCGTGTCACCCACCATCACCAAGTGCACGCGCACCCCGTACAGATCCTCGACCTCGGCCATGGCCGCGGTGAGGGCCGTGCCGAACGACTCGGGCGGCCGGTCGCGCTCGGGAAACAGCCAAGCGCGCAGATCGCGCTCTTGGCGCCGGGCGAGCGCGGCCACCTCTCGCGGCGTGCCCGGGTTGCGCTGCACCATCGCGAGCGTCTGCAGCACCGAATCGTGGAGGTGTGCGGCCACTTCGGCCCGCTCCTCGGAACGGACACGCGCACGGCGCTCCTCGCTGAGCGCGCGCCACAGCCGCCGGACCCACGGCCCGACGACCACCGCGATGCCAAGCAGCGTGACCACCATGGCGCCCAACATCTGGCTGAACGAGCCGAACCCGCTGGTCCGCGTGAGCAACACGGCGAGCCCGACGACCATCAGCGCCGCGCCGCAACCGATCCGCACCACGACACCCCAACCACCTTGCAGGGTGTCGAGCGGCCGGCCCGGGATCTGGGCGGCGCGCGCCCGCCAGCGGTCGCGGTCGCCTTCCGACGACCCGGACCAGACCACGACCAGCCCGCCGGCCACCACCGCGACGGGCCACAGGAACCCGACGCCGAACCAGTGCAACTGCGCGGCGCTCAACACGATGCCGGCCACGATGCACGCCAGGCCGATGGCCCGTTGCCGGCGGGCCACCGCCGCCAGGCCCCGCTCCAGGGTGGGCGACGCGCCAGCGTCGCCGGGTGCAGGCGGGATGAAGACGATGCCGAGCGCGTACAGCACCACGCCTGCGCCGTTCAGGGCCAACACGATGAACGCGATCCGGACCACGGCCGGCGGGAGCCCGAACGCCTCCGCCACGCCACCGGCCACGCCGAACGCCATCCGGTCCGAGGAGCTGCGGTGCATCCGGCGCAGCCGCGGGCCCAGATCGCGCGAGCGGCGCCAGCGATCACGAGCTGCGGTCGACGCGGACATGCGTCCATGGTCGCACGCAGGGAGGACGGCGGCGATGGGGGATGACCCCGACCGATCCCCGGGATCTCAGGGAAACCGCAGGGGCATCCCCGATACCGTTTCGGCACCGCTCACCGCACCATGAGCTCATGACCCCCGCTGAACAGACCATGGACCCCGGCCCCCCTCCGCCTCCTCCTCCACCGCCGGGTCGCCGCCGGATGGAGCGCCCGAGGCGCCATGTCGTGGCCGGCGTGTCGGGCGCGGTGTCGAGGGAGCTCGGCATCGACGTGCGCTGGGTCCGGGCGGCGTTCGTGGTGCTGACGCTCCTCGGCGGGGCCGGCGTTGCCCTGTACGGCCTCGGCATCTTCCTTCTCCCGCTCGAGGGCGAAGCGCGTTCGTTCGCCCAGCGCTGGCTCGACAGCGATGACCGCATCCGCGTGGCGGGTGGCGTCGTCGTGCTGCTGCTGGCGTTCGGATTCCTGTCCGGTTGGGGCGGTTGGTGGCGCCACGGCCTGTTCCCCGGCGGCTGGGTGCTGATCGTGGTCGGGCTCTTGTTGCTGTTCGGCCCACGAGTCGACCGGGAGCACCACGCCGGCCCACCGCCCGCACCGCCGGCGCCGTACGGGCCAGGGGCCAGCCCACCGTCCGCACCGTACGGGCCAGGGGCCGGACCTGCCGGTGTGCCCCACGCCGCACCCGCTCGCGACTCGGAAGGCGGATCGGGCAGGGCGGACCGGGTCGACCCGACAGCCGCCGACCCCACCGCGGTGAGCCTCCTCGCCGGCCCGGCCGGGGTCGACCCCACCGCTGCGGAGGCGCCAGGCAGCTCGCCCGCCGGGGACCCGACCGCGGTGGTCACCGGCAACATGGCAGGCGGACCTCCCGACCGCGACGACCCGACCCTCATCTCGTCAGGCCCGAGGCCTGCAGCACCACGCCGGCGCCGGCGCCGGTGGCGCATCTTCGGCGCCACCTTGGCCAGCCTCATGGTGCTGGCCTTCGTCGCATTGCTGGTCGCCGTGACCACCGACGCGCTGCCACTCGGATGGGGTTGGGGCGACCACACCCAACGGCCCACCAGCGTGCAGGAGCTCGAGCACTACCGGCTGTTCGCAGGCACCCAACACCTCGACCTCACCGAGCTGCCTGTCGCCAAAGGCCACACCGTGACGGTCAAGGTCGATCAGCGGTTCGGCAACGTCCTCATCGACGTGCCGGAGGGCACCCGGGTGCGGCTCGACGCCCATGTGCGCGCCGGCAACATCGAGGCGTTCGGCGTGAAGTCGAACGGGTGGGACGTCGATCAACCGGTGAAGATCACCACGCCGACGGGATGGTCCCGCGGCCCCACCATCGTGCTCCGGGTTCGACTCACCGCCGGCGACCTGCACATCGAGCGCGGCGTGCGATGAGCGGCACGCTGGCACCGCCGACGTTGTCCCATCGCCCCGGAAGCGGCCCGTCGCCGCCGGCGCCGAGCGGCTCAGCCCGACAGCAGCGCGCGGGCGACGAGGTCGGTGCCGAAGGCCGTGAGGATCGCCAGGTACAGGAGACCGGTCGCGGCCATCACAGCCGAGTAGTACCGCTCCCGGAGGGCGGCGCGGGTGACCAGCACGAGACCGATCGTGGTGACCGCGCACGTGACCCACATCCAGCCCAACATCCCGCCGTAGCCGTCGTCGATGTGGCCGTTGAGCACCGAGACCATGCCGGTCGGCACGAGCAGGAGCAGCACCTCGACCGGCCACACGAGCCCCGTCCACTTGACCAGCTCGCGTAGCGGTCCCCTCGTCAGCCCGGGCTGCACGAGATACCAGTGCCCGAGCAGCATGGCGTCGGAGATCGACCCGAGGAACGCGGCGCCGGCGATCGTGCGCGCCACCGCCAGCACGGCCGGGTGACCCGCGTGCACGCCCGCGAACACCAGACCGATCACCCCGATCGCCGGGGCCAGCAGATCGAGCGCAGGCGGGAACTCCGCCACGTCAGGATCCGGCTCGGCCGCGTGGCGATCGATGCCGGTCATGGCGGCGACGCGGGCGCGCCGGCGATCGCGCAGCTCGCGCTGACCGCTCACACCCGCCTTGCGCCGCACGACCGACACCGCCAGCGCCGCCCCCGTCGCCACGATCACCCCGACCGTGGCGACCTCCCGTCCCCACACCCGATCGGTGATGCCCGACACGGCGAGCGCGGCCACGGCCATTGCGCCGTACGTGAGGCGCAATAACCAGCCGTAGCCGATCCCGACCTCGCGGCGCCGGCCGGTCACCCAGAGGAACGCAAGCCCACCGACGGACCACTGCAACAGCACGGTGGCCGCGTCGAGGTGGATGGTGCGCACGAGGCGTAGAGGCTACGACCGCGACCCGCACCCCCACCAAACCCCCACCGCGACCCCACCCAGGCCGCGCGAGGACCCCACCGGGAGCCCGCCAAGACCCCGTTTCTGGGCACCAGAACGAAGCAGGGTGTGGTGCGGGGCGGGGCGGGGCGGGATCAGCAGTCGACGACGACGAGGTCGTGGTCGGCGGTGTTGAGCGCCTCGGGGCCGGCTTCGGTGGCCACGACGATGTCCTCGAGGCGGGCACCCCAACGACCGTCGACGTAGATGCCCGGCTCGACCGAGAACGCGTGCCCGGGCACGAGGCGCGTGTCGTTGCCCTCGACGATGTAGGGGTCCTCGTGCTCCTCGATGCCGATGCCGTGGCCGGTGCGGTGGATGAACTCCGCGCCGCGACCGGCGGCCGCGATCACCGAGCGGGCGGCGGCGTCGACCGCCTCACAGGTCGTGCCGACGGTGGCCGCCGCGACCCCGGCCGCCTGGGCCTCGTGCAGCACCGCGTACAGCTCTGCGAACTCGGCGGCCGGCGCCTTGCCACCCGTCCACACGCAGCGCGTGATGTCGGAGCAGTAACCGGCACCGTCGGGGCCGAGCAGCGTGCCACCGAAGTCGCACAACACGACTTCGCCGGCGGCGACCACCCGGTCGCTCGGTTCGTGGTGCGGACTGGCCGCGTTGGCACCCGCGGCGACGATCGCGAAGTTGACCCGGTGGTGGCCCTCCGCCAGCAGTCGGGCGCCGATGTCCGCGGAGATCGCAGCCTCGGTGCGACCCACCAGCGGGATCTCGCCGTCCTGCAGCTGCGCCGCGACCCGGTCGGCGGCCGACGCCGCCGCCCGCAGCTGTTGGATCTCGGCGAAGTCCTTTACCGCGCGCAGCGGCCCCGTCACCAGCGAGCCCTTGCGCCAGTGGCGCCGCGGCAAGACGTGTTGGAGGTCGATCACGAACCGGGCCCACGTCCGGTCGCCAACCGCCACGCAATCCGCCGCGCCGACCAAGCGTGCCACGATGTCGACCGGGTCCTCGGCTTCGTCCCACGGGCGGATCGTGAACACGTCGGGACGGTCGACCACGCGAGGCGCCTCGATCCGTGGCACGACCAACGTGGGCTGGTCACCCGCGGGCACCACGAGCATCGTCAGCCGTTCGAGGGGCATCGCCTCGTACCCGGTGAGCCACGGCAGGTCGGGGCCTACCGACACCAACAGCGAGTCGACGTGGTGCTCGACCATGGCCGCTCGGACCCGGGCGAGGCGGTCGACGTGGACGTCGGCGCTCACGACGCCGGCTCCTTGGCCAGCTCGCCCGGCGTAGCGGCCAGCGCCGCCGCGGCTTGACGGGCGTGATAGCTCGACCGCGTGAGCGGGCTCGCCTCCACATGCCCGATCCCCATGGCCTCACCGGCCTCGGCGAACGCGTCGAACTGCTCGGGCGTCACCCAGCGGGTGACCGGCAGGTGATGGCTGGTCGGCCGCAGGTACTGGCCGATCGTCACGATGTCGACGCCCACGCCGCGCAAGTCGGCCAGGGTGGCCAGCACTTCGTCGTCGGTCTCGCCGATGCCCACCATCAGCGACGACTTGGTGGTGAGCCCGGCGGCCTTGGCGCGCGCGAGCACCGCCAAGCTCCGGGCGTACGACGCCGACGGCCGAACGGCACGCTGCAGCCGTGCCACGGTCTCGACGTTGTGGTTCAGCACGTCGGGCCCGGCGTCGAACACGATGCGCAGCGAATCAGGATCGCCCTTGCAGTCGGAGATCAACGTCTCGATCCGGGCCGCCGGGTTGCGGCTGCGGATCGCGGCGATGGTGGCGGCGAACTGACCGGCACCGCCGTCGGGCAGGTCGTCGCGCGCGACGCAGGTGAGAACCGCGTAGCCAAGGCCCATGCGCGCCACGGCTTCGGCGACGTGGACGGGTTCGGCGGGATCGGGCGGCAGTGGCTTGCGGGTGTCGACCAGGCAGAACCCACACGCGCGGGTGCAGCGATCGCCGTTCAACATGAACGTGGCGGTACCGTCGGCCCAGCACTCGAAGATGTTGGGGCAGCCGGCCTCTTCGCACACCGTGACGAGGTCGAGGTCGCGCATGGTGCGCTTCAAACGGCCGTACTCCGGCGTGATCTTGACCTTCGCCTTGGCGTACGAGGGCTTGCGCGCCGAGATGGTGAGCCCTTCGGTGACGCCGGCTTCGGTGAGCCGGTTGCGGGCGTGGGTCGACGTGCCGCGGGCGGCGTCGGAGAGCGGCACGACCTCGGCCTGATCGAGGGCGCCGGGGCCTTCGCCGCGCGAGAACGGGGCCAGGTCGCTGGCATGGTGCCGCCACACGACATCGTGCCGTTCGACTGGCCGGCCGAGCGCCCAGCGCGCCGCGGCGCGCGCCACGAACGCATCGACCACCGTCCGCAGGTCGACCTCGACGCCCTCCGCCACGATCGACGTCACTGCTTTGTCGGGGATCCCGCACGGCACGATGTGGTCGAACATCGACAGGTCGGGGTCGACGTTGAGCGCGAAGCCGTGCAGCGTGCGCCCGCGGCTGATGCGCACGCCGATCGCACAGATCTTCCGCGGGTCGCTTCCCCCGCTGTCGACCCACACGCCCGGGTAGCCGTCGAGCCGACCGGCTCCCGGCAGCCCGACGTCGGCCAGCGTGTCGATCACGACCTGCTCGAGCCCGTGCACGTACGCGGCGGAGTCGGGTTTCGAGCCGCCTCCCTTGCCGGGCAGCGTCAGGATCGGGTAGCCGACGAGCTGGCCGGGGCCGTGGTACGTGATGTCGCCCCCACGGTCGGCCTTCGCGAGCTCGGCGCCCACGTCGGTCGGCGGCACCAGCAGATGCGCGAGGTCGGCCCGCACCCCGAGCGTGTAGACGTGCGGGTGCTCGAGCAGGAGCAGGTGGTCGTCGGCGCCGTGACGGTGCAGGCCGTGCTGGAGCGCGAGCGCATCGCGATACCGCACCCCGCCCAGCCACCTCACGTGGAGGGGTCGGCCGTCAGCCATCGACTCCTCGATCCGTGCCGGCAGCCGCGCTCAAAGCTCGGCTTCCCAGTCGCGGGTCTCGATGATCTCTTGGACCTTGCGCAGGAACGCCGACGCGTACGCGCCGTCGAAGGCCCGGTGGTCCCAGGCCAGCGCCAAGTTGCCGACGGAGTGGATGGCGATGGCCTCGGAGCCGTCGTCGGCCTCGACCACCACGGGTCGCCGCTTCACGCCGTCGGTCGACAAGATCGCGACTTGCGGCTGGTTGATGATCGGCAACGTGATGAGCGTGCCGAACGGGCCTGGGTTGGTGATCGTGAACGTGCCGCCCTGGATGTCGTCGGCACCGAGCTTCTTGGTGCGCGCCCGAGCTGCGAGATCGCTGACTTCCCGGGCGATGCCGCGCATGCGGATGGCGTCGGCGCCATGGATCACCGGCACGATGAGCCCCTTGAAGTCGAGATCGACCGCGATGCCGATGTTGATCGCGCCGTGCACGACGAGCGCGTTGTCGCCGACCGACGCGTTGACCTCGGGGAACTCACGGATGGCGTCGACCACCGCGCGGGTGACGAACGGCAGGTACGTCAGGCTGAAGCCCTCCTCGGCCTTGAACGCCTGACCGTGCGAACGCCGGAGGCGGTCGACGCCCTCGAAGTCGACTTCGATCGAGGCGTACACATGGGCCGAGGTCTGCTTCGAGCCGATCATGTGCTCCGCGGTGCGACGCCGGATGTTGGTGAACGGCACCACTTGATCGCCCGCGCCCGGCGCGGCCGGGATCTGTGCCACCGCGACGGGTGGCGTCGACTCCGCGGTCGGCCCGGCCGCTGCAGGTGCCGGCGCGGCTGGTGCGCTCGGCCCGGCGGCCGCCGCCGGAGCGGTGGCGCTGCGACCGTTGCCGTTGCGCGCGTCGATCAGCTTCTGCACGTCGTTGCGGGTGATGCGGCCGCCCACCCCGGTGCCGACGATCGACTCGGCATCGAGGCCGTGCTCTGCGATCAACCGGCGCACCACGGGTGACAACAGCTTGGTGCCGCCACTTCCGGCCGCAGACGCCGCAGGCGCGGCCGGCACCGCGGCCGACGCGACGGACGGAGTGGGCGCCGCGGGAGCGGGCGCCGGCGCTGGCGCGGGGGGCGCTGGCGCGGGGGGCGGCGCGGCCGGTTCGGGGGCCGGCGGAGCGGCAGCCGGCTCGGGCTCGGGCGCCGCGGCGGACGCCGCGGGTGTCGACGCAGCACCACCGGCTGCGTCGCCCACCACCGCGAGCTTCGTGCCGACGTCGACCGTCTCACCTTCTTGCACGAGGATCTCGGACAGCACGCCGGCGGCCGACGACGGGACCTCGGAGTCGACCTTGTCGGTGGACACCTCGAACAGCGGCTCATCGATCTCGACCTGGTCGCCGACCTTCTTCAGCCATTGTGTGATCGTGCCCTCGGTGACGGTCTCACCCAGTTGGGGCATCTCGATGTCGGCCATGGCGGCGTCTACCTCTCTCGCTGTGCGACGGTGAACAGGTCGGTGGACGTGGATTCAGTTGTGGCGCCGGCCCGGGCGACCGGTGGCGCGGGCCTCAGCTGTGGAGGCCTCGCCCGCTGAGGGTCAACATGGTCTCGCCGAAGTTCTCCGACAAGGTCGGGTGCGGCTGGATGAAGTGGGACACCTCGTCGACGGTGGCCTCCCAGTTCACCGCGAGATAGCCCTGCCCGAGTTGCTCGGTGACCCACGGCCCCGCCATGTGCACGCCGAGCACGCGCCCGGCCCTGCCGTCGGGACCCTTCTCGGCGATGACCTTCACGAGGCCCTCGGTCTCGCCCAAGATGCCCGCCCGGCCGTTGCCGAGCCACTGGTGGCTGCTGGCGACGACCTCGAACCCGGCATCGATCGCTCCCTGCTCGGTGTAGCCGCAGTACGCGATCTCCGGGTGGCAGTACACGCAGTTCGGCACGCGGCCGTACTCGATCGGCGTGGCCGGCTCACCGAGGATCTGCTTGATGACCAGCATCGCCTCGGCGAACCCGATGTGCGCCAGGCCCGGCGTGGCGATCACGTCGCCCACCGCCCACACGCCATCGGCTCCCGTGCGGCACCACTCATCGGCCTGGACGAAGCCGCGATCGTCGAGCTGCACGCCCGTGCCGTCAGCCAGTAGCCCGTCGGTGACGGGATGACGACCGACGGCCACCACGATCGCGTCGACCTCGACATCGTCACCACCCTCGACGTGCACCGCGGTGCCGCTCGACGACGGGGTGTGGCCGGTGATCCTCACGCCGGTGCGAACCCCGAGCTTGCGCTTGCGGAACGACCGGAGCACCTGCTTGACGACGTCGGCGTCGACGCCGCCGAGGATCGACGGCAGCCCCTCGAGCACCGTGACCTCGGTGCCGAGGTCGGAGAACATCGACGCGAACTCGATACCCACCACGCCGCCGCCGATGACAGCCACGCGCTTTGGCATCTCGGTCATCTGGAAGACTTCGTCAGAGGTCAGCACCACCTTGCCGTCGACCTCGAACCCGGGCAGCAACTTGGGCGCGGAGCCGGTGGCGATGATCACGTTGGTGCCGGTGAGCTCGGTGACGCTGCCGTCGGCCGCGGTGACGCTGACCTGGCGACCTGGCCCCAGCGAGCCCTGCCCGGTCAGCACCTCGACCTTGCGACCCTTCAGCAGCCCCGACAGGCCCTTCACCTGGCGGTCGACCACTTGTTGCTTGCGGGCCATCATGGCGCCGGCGTCGAGCGTCGGCTGCTCGGCTTGCACGCCGAACTCCTTGGCGCTCGCGACCGCCCGGAAGATCGACGCCGTCTCCAGCAGCTCCTTGGCCGGGATGCAACCGCGGTTGAGGCAGGTGCCGCCCACCGCGTCGCGCTCGACCATCGCGATGCGTAGTCCCGCCGCGGCGCCGTACAGGGCCGACGCGTAACCGCCAGGACCACCACCGATGATCACCACATCGAATTGCTCGGGCGTCGAGACCACCTCCTCGGTCCTCGGTGGACTCTATCGACCGATGGAACGGTCGGGCGCGCCCCGGCAGGGCGC
>DASZTW010000016.1 GCA_035547835.1 Acidimicrobiales bacterium | reverse complement strand
ATAGCAGTAGTTGGTGGTGCTCGCCCCTACACCAGTGATGACGAGACTGGTGCGGTTCGTGTTCGCCCCAGCAGTGTCAGCCGCGCAGCCGCTGGTGGTGCCGTAGCCGTAGTTGAACGTGACACCCGGAACGGCTGCCTGGGTGAGGCGGCCCGCGCCGTCATAGCTGTAGTCGTTCCCGGTTGGGGTCGGGTCGTACATGCCGGATGCACCCAGGAACGACTCGTCGACCACGCGTCCCGCTGGGCTGCGTGCCACCACGTCCTCGCTGACCACGTTGGAGTTCGGATCGATCGTCACCGTCGCGTTCGAACGGCCGTCGGCGTCATAACCCAACAGCGTGCCAAGCCCGGTGCTATAAGACACGCCAGCCAGTCGCCCAGTCGGTGTGTCGTAGATCGACGTCGCGAGCGTCGCACCGAAGTCGCTGGTCGTGGTCGCCCGGCCATTGGAGCTGTCGTACCCGAACGTCATGGGTCCTTCGGGGCCGCTGGTCGCCGTGACACGGCCCGCCTGGTCATAGCTGGTGGTGGTGGTGTTGCCCCAGATGTCGGTGTACGAGACAGGGCGGCCCAGCAGATCCACGGTGGTCGACACTGCGTCGTCGTTCCAGGTCGAGTCGGTGATCTTGTTGACCAGCGGGTTCCAACGCCACAGCACCCCACGCCCCGAACCCCCGACGACCCCTCCCACCGCCACAGATCCAGCGCACCAGCCCTCCCCCGCCACCCGCCCGCCCACAGCGGCGCGACCGACACGGACAGTGTGCCCCCGCCGACACCGGTTGTCCACAGGGACCAATCCACCATCTGGCAGCCCCGGACCGGGCCGGTAGCGTCGACGAGCATGCAACTGCGCATCTTCACCGAGCCGCAGCAGGGCGCCAGCTACGACGATCTGCTCGCCGTCGCCCGGCTGGCCGAAGACCTGGGGTTCGACGCGTTCTTCCGCTCGGATCACTACCTGAAGATGGGCGACGTGTCGGGGATGCCGGGGCCCACCGACGCGTGGACCACGCTCGCCGGCCTGGCCCGCGACACGTCGACGATCCGCCTCGGCACACTCGTGACCGCGGCGACGTTTCGCCTACCTGGGCCGCTCACGATCTCCGTGGCCACCGTCGACGCGATGAGTGGCGGGCGGGTCGAGCTCGGCCTCGGCGCCGGCTGGTACGACGACGAGCACCGCAACTACGGCATCCCGTTCCCGGGGCTCGGCGAGCGCTTCGACCGGCTCGCCGAGCAGCTCGCGATCGTGCACGGACTGTGGAACACGCCCGATGGCGCAACGTTCGACCACGCCGGCACCTATTACGAGCTCGCCGACTCGCCCGCGCTGCCGAAACCCGTGCAGCGGCCCCACCCGCCGATCATCGTGGGCGGCACCGGACCGACGCGCACCCCGCAGCTCGCCGCCCGCTACGCCGACGAGTACAACGTGGCATTCGTGTCGGTGGCCGACACCGAAGCCGCGTACGGCCGCACCCGGGCGGCGTGCGAGCAGATCGACCGCGACCCCGCCTCGATCGTGTACTCCGCCGCCCATCAGGTGTGCGTCGGCGCCGACGAAGCCGAGGTGAGCCGTCGCGCCGCCGCCGTCGGCCGCGACGCCGCCAGCCTGCGCCAACAAGGCATCGTGATCGGCACACCGGCCGAAGCCGTGGAGCGGCTTCAGGCCTACGCCGCCATCGGCGCCAGCCGCGTGTACCTCCAAGTGCTCGACCTCGCCGACCTCGACCACCTCCGCCTCATCGCGGCCGAAGTCCTCCCCCACGTGTGACGCGCCGCCGGCGCGGCACCCGACCGGCAGATGCTCAGAGCCAGGCTGCGGCGAGCTCGGCGCGACGCTCGTCCCAGTCCTCGCGGGTGAGCGCGTAGCGGATGTGGTCCTCCCACACGCCGTTGATCTCGAGGTACCGCTCGGCGATGCCCTCGTTGCGCAACTCGAGCTTGTCGGCCACCCGCCGGCTGCGGGCGTTGCGCGGGATGATCGAGACTTGCACCCGGTGCAGCCCGACCCGCTCGAACGCGAAGCGGGCCAACACCACGAGCGCCTCGGGCACGTAGCCGTTGCCGGCCACCCGGTGGTCGACCCAGTAGCCGATGTAGGCGTTCTGGTAGGCGCCGCGCTGCACCGAGTTGAGGTTGATCTCGCCCACCAGCCGCTCGGCGACGAAGATGCCGAAGCCGTAGCCGGTGCCGAGCTGCCAGTCGCGTGCCCGGGCGCTGCAACGAATGGCGAACGCGTCGCGGTCCCGGACGGGATCGGGCGCGCTCGCCGGGCGTGACGGCTCCCACGGCAACAACCAGCTGGCGTTGGCGAGGCGGACCTCACGCCACTGGTGGAAATCGGCGAGTTGCAGCGGTCGCAGCGACACGCGGCGGCCGTCGAGACGGGTGTCGGGGTCGCGCCGGGCGTCGACGCCGGAGCTGCGCCAGGCCACCGCGCGCCTACCGGCCCAGCAGCTCGGCCAGCGCGCCGAGCAGCAACGTGACGTTGGCGTGCCGCGCGTTGGGGCCCATCAGCCCGATGCGCCAGACCTTGCCCGCGAACTCGCCGAGTCCGCCACCCACCTCGATGCCGTAGTCGTCGAGCAGGGCGCCGCGCAGCGCCTTGTCATCGGCGCCGTCGGGCAGCCACACCGTGGTGAGCTCGGGCAGGCGGTGACCCTCGGCAGCGAACAGCTCGAGGCCGAGCTTCTGCAAGCCGTCCTGCAACGCCGACCCGGCCGAGCCATGGCGGGCCCACGAGGCTTCGAGACCTTCATCGAGGAGGGCGCCGAGGCCGGCGTGCAGCCCAGCGATGGCGACCGTGGGCGCGGTGTGGTGATACGTCCGACCCGACCCCGAACCGACGTACTCGGAGATCATCCGCAAATCGAGGTACCAGCTGCGGCTGCGCTCGACCATCCGGCTGCGGGCTCGCTCGTTGACGGTGAGGGGCGCCAGACCGGGCGGGACGCCCAGGCATTTCTGGGTGCCGGAATACGCGATGTCGATCCCCCAACCGTCGACCTCCACGGGGATGCCACCGAGCGACGTGACGCAGTCGACCAGCAACAGCGCGTCGCCTTTGCCGGCACCGAGCGGCTCGATGGCGTTGCGGACACCGGTGGACGTCTCGGCGTGGACCACGGCGATGATCGTGGGCGACGGATGGGCCGCCAGCACCGCGGCCGGATCGAGCGGCTGGCCCCAAGGCGCGTCGACCCGGATCACCTCGGCCCCGCACCGCTCGGCCACGTCGCACATCCGGTTGCCGAACACGCCGTTGACGCCCACCACGACGGTGGCGCCAGGCTCGACGAAGTTGACGAACGAGGCCTCCATCCCGGCCGATCCGGTGCCGCTGGCCGGGAAGGTCAACTCGTTCGAAGTCCGGAACACGGTCCGCAACCGCTCGCACGTCTCGTCGAGGAGCGCGAGGAAGGCGGGATCGAGGTGGCCCAGGATGGGAAGGGCCTGGGCCGCCACGACCTCCGGATAGAGGTTCGACGGCCCAGGTCCCAACAGCGTGCGATCGACCACGGGCATGGGGCGATCGTATGCGGACCCGGAGGTCCGTGACTCAGGGAACGAGCGCAGGGTCCCGCTCGTCGCCGCCGGGCTGACCTGGCGCGGGAGATGTGGTACCCGACGGCAAGTGCGCATCGGCGTCTACCTCGACGCTGAGCTTGGGCACCAGGCGGTCGAGCCAGCGCGGGAACCACCAGTTGGCGTCGCCGATCAACTCCATCGTGGAGGGCACCAGGACCATGCGGACCAAGGTGGCGTCGACGAGGATCGCGGTGGCCAAGCCGAGCCCGAACAACTTGAGCTGGCGCATGTCGCCGAGCACGAACGAGCCGAAGACGAACACCATGATCGCAGCGGCTGCCGTGATCACCCGGGCGGTGCCGGCGAGGCCGTCGGCGACCGCGACCCCGTTGTCGCCGTGGCCGAGCCACTCCTCGCGGATGCGGGAGAGGAGGAACACCTCGTAGTCCATCGACAAGCCGAACAAGATGGTGAACAGCATCAGCGGGATCCACGAGTCGATGGGCCCGGTGCGGCTGACGCCGATGATGCTGGCGCCCCAGCCCCACTGGAAGACCGCCACGATCACGCCGTACGCCGCGCCGATCGACAGCAGGTTCATCACTGCTGCCTTGATCGGCACGGCAACCGAGCGGAACACGGCCATCAGCAACAGGAACGACAGCAGCACCACGCCGCCGATCACCCATGGCAGCTTCTTGGTGAGCCCGGCGGTGCCGTCGATGCCACCCGCGGTCACGCCGCCGACGTACGCCTTCGCCCCGGTGCCTCGCAGCGCGTCGGGGATGACGTGGTCGCGCAGCCGGTGCACGAGGCTGTCGGTGGCCTTGTCCTGCGGGGCGGCGAGCGGCACCACGATGATCTGCGCCGCGTCGCCCGACGGGTTGAGCCGCGGTTTGGCGACGTACGCCACGTTGGAATCGGGCTGCTCCGACAGCGCAGCAAAGGCGTCATACAGCTTGCCGGCCGCCGCGCTGCCGGCCGCGGTCTTGGGCTGGTCGACAGCGATGAACAGCGGACCGTTCGAACCGGCGCCGAAGCCCTGCGCCAGCAAGTCGTAGGACTTGCGGGTGGTCGACGAGGCGGGGTTGCTGCCGGCGTCGGACTGGCCCATCCGCATCCCGAACAGCGGGAGCGCCAAGGCGATCAGGATCACCAGTGCCACGCTGCCCGTGACCCATGGCTTGCGCTGCACGACCCGGCTCCAGCGGTACCAGAACGTGCGGCGCGCGGTGGCCTGCTCGCCTTTGTGCAACAGGCCCGGGACGTGCAGCCGGTCGATGGTGCGCCCGACGAACCCGAGGATCGCCGGCAGCAGCGTCATGGCCGACAACATGACCATGACCACGACGCCGATGCAGCCGAACGCCAGGCCGTAGATGAAGCTCTGGCCGAGGAGCAACATGCCGATCAGCGAGATCACGACCGTGCAGCCGGCGAACAGCACGGCGTGGCCGGCCGTCGCCAAGGCCGTGATCACGGCGTCGCGCGGCCCGGAACCGTCGTGGAGCTCGGAGCGGTAGCGGGTGACGATGAACAGCGCGTAGTCGATGCCGACCCCGATGCCGATCATCATCGCCATCTGCAACGCGAAGCTCGGCACCGTGAGCGAGTGGCTCAACATGGTGACGATCGCGCTCCCGATACCGATCCCGAAGAACGCGGTCAGCAACGGCAGGCCCATGGCTATCAGTGAGCCGAACGCGATCAGCAGGATGAAGATGGCGGCGACCACACCGATCAGCTCGGCAGAGCCCATCGACGGCGGCTCCGCCTTGTAGACCGGTCCGCCGCCGAACTCGATCTGAAGGTCGCTCGGCGTCGCGTGGCGCGCCGTCGACAGCACCTTCTTGATCGCCGCCGTGGGGATGTCGTTGGTTTCCCTGTCGAACTGGATGCGGGCGTAGACGACGTGGCCCTTGCCGGGCGCGACGTTGGCGACCTGGCCCTCGCCACCTTTGGTGAACGGGCTCTGCACGGACTCCACGTGGTCGCGCAGACCGAGCGCCGCGACGTCGGCGACCACTCCGTTGACCGCGGCCTGGTTTGCCGGACTGGTGATGTCGCCCTTGCTGTGGAACACCATGTCGGCGGTGTCGCCGGCACGCGAGGGGAAGCGATCCTGGAGCAGGTGGAGCGCCTTGCCGGAGTCGCTGTTGCCAGCGTCGAACTTGTCGTTCCAGTTGTTGCCCATCGACGAGCCGATGCCCGAGATCACGACGACGGCCAGGATCCAGAGGATCAGCACACGCCATCGATGGTCATAGCACCACCCTGCGAGCTTCCCCAGCCGAGTGTCATGCGCGGCGACGCGCTGGTGTGGTGTCTGGGTAGAATTCATCACTGATGATTTGTAGCACAGCCTGGGGATCTCACCAATGGTGACATCGACCACAGGACGCCGCGGGCCGGGTCGTCGCCCCGGCAACCCTGACACCCGCGCCCACATCGTGGCGGCCGCCCGCCGGGTCTTTCGCGCCGAGGGATACGACGCCGCCAGCTCACGGTCGATCGCCCGCGAAGCCGGCGTGGACCCGGCACTCATCCACCACTACTTCGAATCCAAGGCCGCCTTGTTCATGGCAGCCCTCGACTTCCCGCTCGACCCCCGCCGGATCCGCGAGGCCCTCGATCCCGACCTGCCCAAGGGCGAGCAGCTCGTGTTGATGTTCCTCCACCTCTGGGAAGGTGGCCTCGACGTCGGGGATGACACGGCGAGCCCGGCAGATCCGGACGCCCACCCGTTCATCACCGTGGTGCAGGCCGCCACGTCGGGGCCGGCCGCGGGTGCGGCGCTGCGTGAGTTCCTCAAGGAGCGGGTGTGGACGAACCCGGCGATGGCCGGTGAGCGTCCAACCGACATCGGCGAGGCCCACGACGACCACCCGGACCGCGCCCTGTCGCCCGAGCAGGGCGACCTCCGCCATGGGCTGGTCTCGTCGCAACTGTTCGGCATCGGGTGGGCCCGCTACGTCCTCAAAGTCGAGCCGCTCGCCAGCGCGACGCCGGAGGCGATCGCCAAAGTGGTCGGCCCCACCATCGAGCGCTACATGTCCGGCGACCTCGGCGACGTCACCGCTTTGGGTGGGTCGGTCGGCGCGGGCGGCGCCGGCAGCGGCTGAGCTCGTCAGCGAGCGTTGGCCAACTCGTCGAGCAAGTCGTCCTGCTCCCGTTCGAGGCGGGCCAGCTCGCCGCGGAGACGGTCACGATCCCTGCGCATCACCTCGGCCGAACGGGTCGCGTCGCGCTGCTCGGCCGACGCCAGCGGCGAGTCGGCCACGATCGCCTCGAGCTCGGCGTCGGTGGCCACGTCGGCGAAGTGGTCGAGTTGGAGCTCGGCGACCACCAGCTGCTCGCGCACGGCCTCGATCCGGGCGACGTTCCGCCGCAGCTTGCGTTCCACCGATGCCCAACGCACCGGCTCAGGGTACCCCGCGCTCCCCGCGCAGGAGTGCGGCAGCCAACCCGTCGAGGATGTCGGCCTCCGACGTGAGAAACGACGACTTGTCGAGCGCGTCGAGCAACGAGACCAGCACGAGCAGGCCCCCGACGATCACGTCGGCCCGTTCGGGTTCCAACCCGACGACCGTGGCCTTCCGATCGGCCACGGTGAGCCCGGCCAGTCGACGGACGAGCGCCTCGATCCCGTCGCGGGCGAGCCAGCGGTGGTGCACCTGGTCGCGGTCGTATTCGGCGATCCCCGCGTCGATGGCTGCGGCCGCGGCGACGGTGCCCGCCAGCCCCACGACCGTGCGAGCCGCGCGGGCTTGTGCCAAGCCGTCGACGGCGGGCACCACCAGTGCGTCGACCGCCGCGCGGGCTGCGACGAGCTCGCTGGTCGAGGGAGGGTCGTGCTGGAGGTGTTGCTCGGTGACCCGGACGCAGCCGAGCTGGAGCGAAACCGCATCGTGGACGCGAGGCCGCCCGTGGTGGTCGACCGTGCCGGTGATGAGCTCGGTGGACCCGCCCCCGATGTCGGCCACCAGGAAGGGCCCCGCCGAGGGGTCGAGCCCCTCGGTCGCTCCCTCGAACGACAGCTTGCCTTCCTCGAGACCCGACAGCAGCTCCGGTTCGACGCCGAGTGCGTCGTGCACCGCCGCGAACAGCTCCGCTCGGTTGCCGGCGTCACGGGCCGCCGACGTGGCCGTCGCGCGGACGTGCGCGGCGTCCGCGGGCACGCCGAGCCGGTCGATCTCGTGGCGGTAGGCGCGCAGCGCCTCGGCAGTCCGCTCGATCGCTTCGGGTGCCAAGTTGCCGCTGGCGCCGACGCCTTGGCCCAGCCGGGTGATCCGCATGAGGCGCACCACGGTCCGCAGCGATTCGCCGGCCTCGGCCCCAGGCGCGGCTTCGGCCACCAGCAGGCGGGTGGAGTTGGTGCCGCAATCGACGGCGGCAACCCTGCCCGTCACGGCTCGCGGCCGGCAGCCGGCGACGGCGGCGGTGGAGCCACCGCGGGTCGGAGCCCGTCCTCGGCCAGCCGGGTGGCGGTCCACTCCCCAACCGGGTCGTCACCGCCCGCCAAGTACCAGGCGTAGTGCGCGTGCAGGCACTTGACGCCCACCCGCGTGCCGCCGACGCCGCCCGACGGGCGCGGACCATCGTGGCCGGCAGGTAGGTCGGCATCGCGTTCGGCCGCATAGCGCTCGTGCGCGGCGGCCAACTCCCCGTCGTCGACTCGGGCCTCGGCGGCGTCGACACCGCCGGTCGATTCGAGCCGGCCGATCCATGTGCGCTCCGGTTGGCCGACGAGCCAGAACCGGGTGGGCATCGGCGTGCCGTCGTCGAGCAGCGGGGCGTTGCGGATCACGAGCGGCGACCCGTCGGCGTGACGGACGACGACCTCGAAGCGGCCCGCCGGGCGACGGCCGAGCAGGGCGGCGACGGCCTCGACGTCTGCTGCCTCGGCGGCGTCGGTGGACCGCACGTCCCCGCTCCCCGCCCGCGTCACGCGCGGTGGCGGCGCATCAGCCACCACAAGATCACCAGCACCGCGAAGGCCGCGGCGGCCTCCTTCTCTCGGCCCGGCGCCGACGGTGACGGCAACGGGGTGGACGCAGCGCGCGGGGCCATGGCCCGCCGCGGCGGCTCGGGCGCAGGCGCCGTCGGTCCTTGCTCGGTCGTCGACTCGGACGAAGCCGCCGAGGCCGACGCCACCGAGGCCGACGGCCCGGACCGCGCTTCGCTCACCGCGATGGCGCTCGCGGTGCCGGCGAGCAGGCCGGCTGTGGTGGATGCCTCGAGAAACCCGTCGACGAGCCCGTCGAACGTGTCGGCCATGGCGCCCTGGTCGGCGCGGGAGAAGCGTCCGGTCACCGTCACCTCGGCCACCAGGCTCACCCGGGTGCCGTCCTCGGCTGGCGACGCGCTGGAGGTCAGGGTGACGACCGCGCTGCCGTGCCCCTGGGATTCCTTTCCCTCCAGATGTACGACCGCACGGTGAGCAGCCTCGTCACGCTCGACGACCCGCGCCACGCCGTCGTAGCGCGCCGCAGTCCGCCCGACGGTGACCCGCAAAGATCCCCGGCAGTCGTCGTCCGCCCCTTCGTCGATCCGGGCGCCCGGCACGAGGGAGGCCACTTGCGAGATGTCGCGCAGCGCCGCCCACGCCTGCTCGGGGTCCAGCCCGACCGTGAACTCTCTCGTCAACTTCACGGCCCGGAGCCTATGGCGAGCCAACTGCCGCGGCGGCAGGAGCGGCAGAAGGCACGGTGACGCCCGGCTCGACGGGCGCTTCCTTGGTGGTGCGGCCCACTTGGAGCAATCGAGGGGTGAGCCAGTCCTGCCACGTGAGCGATGCGCCGGGGATGTTGGTGTGGACCCCGTCAGGTCGCAGCACGACGCCGTCGCGGCTCTCGAGGTACTTCCCGCCCGGGCAGAACCACTGGGAGATCGGCAACGTCGTGACCTGGTCGGCGTGCCGGCGCGCCATCTCGTTGAAGACGCGTTGCACGGCGCCGACCCGCTTCGGGTCGTTGCGGGCGCTGGTGGTGCCTCCCAGGCTGCGGTCCCGCTCCTGGTAGCAGGGCACGTCGAGCAAGACGATGCGGGTGTGGGAGTAGCGGTTGAGGAAATCGATGTCATGGCGGAACTGGCTCAACAGCGCGTCGCGCCACGTTGCGGTGCCGACCTTCAGGTCGGTGCCGTCGGCGCGCTCTTGGTCGAACACCTCCCACGCGCCGAAGGCCATGACCACGATGTCGGGGTGGTCGCGCTCGAGCACGAACGCCCAGCGCTGGTCTTGCTTCATGCACTCCCCGCGCATCTGGGGGCCGTCGACCCGGCCGTCGATCACGGCGCGGGCGTCGGGCAGCAACCCGCAGCCGATCACCGCCACGTTGTCGAGCGAGATGCCGGGCCGGTAGCGGTCCTCGATCCCCCACCCCAGCGTCCAACCCGTCGAGTCGCCGACGATCAGCACGCGGGTGGGGCGGGTGGGCGGCACGGGCGGGATCGGAACTTGCGCCACGGTCGTGGGCGGCACGGTGAGGTTCGCGGGCAGGGTGGTCCGAGGGTCGTTGCCCGAGGTGAGCGACGACGCTTCGAGGCGCGACCCACCCGTGCCCAACGTGGTGGCTGCCACGATGATCACTGCGGCGGTGGCGGCGGCACCGACGAGGGTCAGGCGGGGCCGGGCGAACGAGATGCGCCGGCGCCGGATCGGCTGTTCCACCAACACGTACGACAAGACCGAGACGGCCACCGCCACCACGGTGCGCAGACCGAACAGCGGCCAGCGTGACAAGTGCACGCGGTCCGGGTCGAGCCACACGTTGATCGGCCAGTGCCACAAGTACAGGCCGTAGGAGATGCGCCCCAACCACACCAGCGGCCGCACGCGCAACACCGATTTCAACAGGCCGGTGCGCGGCATCATGGCCGCCGCGACCACGGCCGCCCCGGCCACCGCGAACAGCGCGTAGCCGCCGTTCAGCATCCAGTGCGAGTCGCCGCGCTGAGTGACCATGGCCCAGCCACAGAACGCCGCCCCGCCCAGACCCAGCACCTGGATCGCGGCGCGGGCTCGCCGCCGCACCACCGGCCAGCGGGCCAGCACCAGCGCGAGCGTGGCGCCGATCAGCAACGTCTGCGCCCGGCTGTCGGTGCCGTAGTACGCCCGGTCGAGGCCCGTGGGGCCCGCCGAGACGATCGACATGATCGCCACGGACGTGAGCGTCAGGCCGATCAGCAGCGGCAGCAGCCGCTCGAGGCGACCACGCACCAGCCGGAGCATGACGATCATGGCGAAGGGCCACACCAGGTACCACTGCTCCTCGACGCTCAGCGACCACACGTGCCGCAGCGGCGAGGGTGCCCCGAAGTGGGCGAAGTACGACTGGTGGCTGAAGATGAACCGCCAGTTCGCCCAGTACGTGAGCGACGCCAGCGCGTCGAGCCGGATCGAGCCCATCTGGCTCGGGTCGGCCACGAACGCCGCGTAGACGGCCACACCGACCAGCACCAAGGCCAGCGCGGGAAACAGGCGCCGGACGCGGCGGGCCCAGAACGAGCGCAGGCTGATCGCGCCGGTGTTGAAGTGCTCCTCGACCAGCAGCGTCGTGATCAAGAAGCCTGACAGGACGAAGAACAGGTCGACCCCGAGCTCGCCACCGCGCATCCACGGCATCGAGCTGTGGAAGCACAGCACCGCCGCAACTGCAATGCCGCGGAGGCCATCGAGGGCCGGCTGGTAGCTGAGGCGGGGCGGCTGGCGGTCGGGCATGAGCAGCCTCTCACGTTAGATCCCCGCCTTGCGCCGATCCCACCACGCATCGATGCGGTCCCACGCCACGACCACGATCACGACATACACCACGCCGAGCAAGAGGTCGGCCACGTAGTGCTCGCCGGAGAGGACCAGCGAGAACCCCATCCACAGCGGATACAGCACCAGCAGCACGCGCACGAACGGGTTACGGACCCGCGGCCACAACGTGACCGACACCAAGGTCGCGAACGCCTCGTGCAGCGACGGCAGCGCGGCTTGCAAGTTCACGGCCGCTTGTCCCTTGTCGATCAGGTGGGCGGCGAAGTGGAGGTGCCACCAGTCGTACCCGCGGTTGACCGTGCGCGGAATCAGCCAATCGCCGAAGCGGTGGTACTTCGCGGCCGCCAGCCACGGCGGTGCTCCCGGCGCCAGCGCGTACGTGGCGACGCCGAGGTAGCTCAACGTGATGAACCGCTTCGTGTAGCGCCACCAGGCGTCGTGGTCGCGGAACCACAGCCAGGCGGCGAGCGCATACGACGCGATGAAGTGTGACAGGTAGCAGAGGCTGACCAGCAGCTCCCACCACGCGACCGGCCGTTGCGGGACGAACGTGGCGCCGACCACGTCGATCGGGCGTTGCACCCCGAGCAGGTGTTGTTGCAGCCAGATGGTCGGGACGTGACCGAAGGCCAGGAACTTGTCGACGTTCAGCGGCGCGTCGACCTGGACCGGCATGTGCAAGAAGTGCGCGGCACCGCGGGAGTAGTCGTACAGGATCAGCAACCCCGCGAACGGCAGCCAGTCGACGAGCAGTCGCCACAGCGACCGATCTGGCCGGCCGAGCGTGACGACGGCCAGCGCGCCGACCAACCACAAGATCAGCGCCTCCCGGTCCGACAGCGGGAAGCCCCACACGTGCCAGTACACGCCGAGCGCGGCCACGACCGCCGCGAGGCCGACCCAACGGAACCGGGTCCCCGCAGCGGCCACCGCGACGCCGAGCAGGAACCAGTACGCCAGCGGGAACCCGATCGCCACGCCGCGGCCGCCCCAGGTCCACGCGAGCAGCGCAGCCCACACCGCCAGCCCGCCCAGCCGGGCGAGCCCCACCGCGGTGATCGACCGGCGGGTGACGGTCGACGGGCCGGCGGCGGTGTCGGGCCAGCTCATGGCCAGGACCCCATCAGCCGGCGGAGCTCGGCGGCGTGGTGCGACAGGGGCAGACCCGTCCAGATGGGATACAGGAACACGAACATGGCGAGCGCGCCCACGGTGACCGCCGGCGCCAGCCACTTCCACGCCGGCCGCGTCGCTCGGGACAACGCGTACGCGGCGCCGACCACGACGGGTGGCACCACGGCAGCTTCGTAGAAGCTGTACGCGGCACGGGAGTTGATGATCCACGGCAGCCACTGGGTGCCGACCGCGCCGACCAGTACCGCAGCCAGCCCGTCGCGCCGCCACGCGATCAGGACCACCAGAGCGGCCAGCCCGGCCATCCCGGCCGCCCAGACGACCGGGTTGACCACGGCCAGGATGCGGATCTCGGTGGGGTGCGACGAGTGCGGGCACAGACCCACGACCGAACGTGCCATGGCCGGCGTGCAATCGAGGCGGTACAGCGCGGCGGGCCGGGTCTGCAGGAACCAGGTGGTGCCGGAAGCGGCGTACACGTTCTTCGGCACCAAGTCGGCGTGGAAGCGGGCGATGGCCACGTGGTCGTCCCAGAACCCGCGAGGCGTCAGCCGCGCCGGACCGATCTCGCGGGGCAGCCACGCCGCTGCGTAGACGACCAGCGGCACCAGCACGACCCGCGCGGCGGTGCGCCCCCACGCGCGCCACCGAGCGCGGCCGGGTGCGACCTGCCGCCAGTCGAGCACGACCGCCACGGCGGCCACGACGGGGACGATCCACGCCCCGGACCACTTCACACCCGTCGCCAGCCCCGCCGACACCAGGGCGGCCAGCAGCGCTCGCCGGCACCGTCGGCGGTCCGGCTGCGACGTCCACGCCACCACCACGAACCACAAGGCGAACGCGAGGAACATGGCCACGAAGATGTCGAGCAACGCCAGTCGTGAGGTCACGAACATGACGCCGTCGAGGCAGATCGCGAGCCCGGCGCACAAGGCGAGCACCGGCGAGGCACCCAACCGCCGTGCCGTCGCGACGACCAGCGCAGCGATCACCGCGCCCGCCAGGACCGACGAGATTCGCCAACCCGTCGGCGTGAACCCGAACACGCGGATCCCGCCCGCGATCAGCCACTTTCCGAGCGGCGGGTGCACCGCCCGCCCGGACTCGGCGCCCCACTGCAGCAAGTCGACCGCATCGGCTGCGTAGAAGACCTCGTCGAACACATATCCCCGCGGGCGGGTGAGCAGCGGGAGGCGCACGGCGAACGTCACCAGCCCGGCCAGCCACACCGCCCACCGTCCGTCGCGCCACGCACGACGCTTCGTGCTCATGGCGCGGACGGCAACTGGTCCGACATGCGGCGCACCGCTTCGCGCGCCACCAGTTCGTCACCCAACCGCTTGCAGCGCCGTACGACTTCTGCCTGGTTGCCGACGCCCGACAAGCGCGGGCGCTCCGAGGCCGCGGGCAACCAAGGAGCGACGGGAAGGACCGGCGGCACGCGGGTGAACCGGCGCTCGATCAAGCTCTCGCACGTCCGCGCGCGGACAGCGGCCTCTTGGTGTTGCAGGTGCCGGTCCGCGCCGCACCCGGCGACGCCGCCGATCGCCACGACCACCGCCACGGGCACAGCGAGCCGGCGCCACCACGGGGCCGGTACGGGCGGGCGCGGGCGCATGGGCATAACGGTCTACCTCCCCGACGACAGGTACCGTGGACTCGCCACCCGTCCGGTGACCGCGTACCCATGGCCCCATCCACCTCGCCCCGACACGACCGCGCCGGGCTCCGGCTGTGGTCGCCCGCGTTCTTCGCGGTGGCGATCATCGCCTGCGGCGCCATGTACGGGGCCGGCTTCGGGATCGGGCGCGTGCTCGACGGTTCGGGCAGCCATCACCCTTCCGCCACCGTCCCCCGCAGCATCGACCAGCAGGCCGTGAGCACGCTCGAGAACGGCCTCGGGCTGATGAAGAGCGCCCGTGGCACGCTCGACGAGTACGTCCTGCCGATCCTGCCCGACGCCGGCCAGAAGTCGCCGTGTACGAAGCCGTCCGACGTCGTGGACAAGATCAACGACGCGATCACGCAGCGCACGCAGGCCGTCGACGAGTTCGTCGGACCCCTCGGCCAGACCGACAGCCGCGCGGCCGCCCTGGTCACCGAGTTCAAGACGATGGTCAGCCGCACGAACGCCGCCGATCGCCGACGCATCGTGTTCGTCGACGGCGATTACGCCACCTGGCAACGTTCGGGATGCACCGGATCTGCCCCAACCGACGCCAGCACAGCGCTGTCGGATTTCGAGACGGCGAACAGCGCCGCGCAGGACGCCAAGCGGGCGTTCGTCGCCGAGTTCAACCCGGCTGCGGCGCGGTTCGGCCTCCAGAGCGACTGGTCCGCCAGCGACCTGTGAGTATCCGGCGGCGCGTTGTCCGGGCAGCTCTGGCCGTCGGCCTCTCGGCCGCGTCGGCTGGGTGCGGACTGGCGGGTGGGTCGAGCGCCCACCGCGCGACCACCACGTCCGCGGCCGCCTCCACGTCCACGACTCGCGCGAACCCGACGACCTCGACCAGCGCGGCGGCCAGCGAGGCGCCGACCACCGCGCCACCGTCGACCTCGCCCACCACCTCGAGCGCAACAGCGCCGGCGGGCATGGCGGTCGTGATCGACCCGGGCCACGACGGCGGCAACGGCCAGCACCCGAGCGAGATCAACCGCCAGGTCGACGACGGGGTTGGCACGAAAGCGTGCGACACCGCCGGTACGCAGACCGACGACGGCTACACCGAGCACGCGTTCACCTGGGACGTCGCCAACCGGCTGGCGCAGTTGCTGCGCTCGCGGGGCGCCATCGTGTACCTCACCCGCGCCAATGACGTCGGCGTCGGCCCCTGCGTCAACCAGCGGGCGGCCCTCGGCAACCAGCACCCCGGCGCGATCGGGATCTCGATCCACGCCGACGGCGGACCGGCCGGCGCTCGGGGGTTCCACGTGATCCGGCCCGCCGGCATCAGCGGGCTGAACACGGCGATCGTGGCGCCGTCCTCCGCGTTGGCCATCGCGGTCCGTGACGCCGTCGCGTCCGGAACGGGCGAACCGATGGCTGGCTACGTGGGCGCCACCAACGGGATCGTGGCCCGCAACGACCTGGGTGGCCTGAACTTGTCGCAGATCCCGAAGGTCTTCGTCGAATGCCTGAACATGCGCGATCAGACCGACGCGGCACTGGCGCGCGACCCGGCGTTTCGCCAACGGCTGGCTGCGGCCCTGGCCGATGGCCTGGCGCGGTATTCGGCTGGCGCGCGCTGACCCCGGCACCCCGGCGGTCGGCTCGCCGGCGGGTCGACTCGCCGGCAGGTCAGCCGTCGGCGAACGGCCAGACTTGGGGCAACGTGGTCGGCCCCGCCGAAGGCGGGAGCACCACGTACGCCTTCTCGCCGGGCCGGACCATGTTGTACTCGCCGCGCGCGATCCGCTCGATGGTGGCGGGGTCCTTCAAACCCTCGAGGTTGGCGGCCAGTTGCTTGTTGGCGGTCTGCAACCTGGCGAGCTGCCCGGCCGCCGCGTCGGTCTGATGGCGCTGGCTCAGCCAGGTGCGGGTCGGGAAGTAGAAGGCGAACATGGCGGCGATCAGCACGAGGCCCCCGCCGACGGATCCGACCAACAAGGTCCTGCGCCGCGCCGCGGCCCGACGCGCCGACCGGCCTGAGCCGCGGCCGCGGGCCGGGGCACGACCACGGTCCGACGTCGCCGTGCGCGAGGTGCGCCGCGCCGGTGGCATCAGCCGCCCACTCCCCGGGCCAGGGCTGCGCCGCCCCGGTAGACGGCGGACTCCCCGAGCGCTTCCTCGATCCGCAGGAGCTGGTTGTACTTGGCGACCCGGTCGGACCGGGCGGGCGCCCCGGTCTTGATCTGGCCGCAGTTCGTGGCGACCGCGAGATCGGCGATGGTCGCATCCTCGGTCTCGCCCGAACGGTGGGACATGACCGACGTGTAACGGGCCCGCGAAGCCATCTGGATGGCGTCGAGCGTCTCGGTGAGCGTGCCGATCTGGTTGACCTTGATCAGGATGGAGTTGGCGACACCGGCCTCGATGCCGCGCGCCAACCGCTTGGTGTTGGTGACGAACAAGTCGTCGCCCACGAGCTGCACCCGGTCGCCGACCTTGGCGGTGAGCGCGGCCCAACCCTCCCAGTCCTCCTCGGCCATGCCGTCCTCGATCGACACGATCGGATAGCGCGACACGAGATCGGCGTAGTAGTCGGCCATCTCCGCCGGGCTCAACGACCGGCCTTCCCCGGCCAGCACGTACTTGCCGTCGCGGAACACCTCGCTCGACGCCGGGTCGAGCGCGATGGCGATCTCGGAACCAGGCGTGCGGCCGGCAGCCTCGATGGCCTCGACCAACACCTCCACGGCGGCCTCGTTCGACTCGAGGTCGGGCGCGAACCCCCCTTCGTCACCCACGGCAGTCGACAACCCGCGACCGCCGAGCAGCTTCTTCAGCGCGTGGTACGTCTCGACGCCCCAGCGGAGCCCTTCGGAAAAGGACGCCGCGCCGACCGGCATGATCATGAACTCTTGGAGGTCGACGTTGTTGTCGGCGTGGACCCCGCCGTTGATCACGTTCATCATCGGCACAGGCAGCTCGCACGCGTTGGTCCCGCCGACGTAGCGGAACAGCGGCAGCTCGAGCTCGTCGGCCGCGGCCTTGGCGGTCGCCAGGGAGGCGCCGAGGATGGCATTGGCACCGAGGTGCGCCTTGTTGTCGGTGCCGTCGAGGTCGCACATGGCCGCGTCGACCGCGCGCTGATCCAGAGCCTCGGTGCCCACCAACGCGGTGGCGAGCTCGTCGTTGACGTGGCCGACCGCCTGCTGGACACCCTTTCCGCCGAAGCGGTCACCGCCATCGCGGAGCTCGACCGCCTCGAACTGCCCGGTCGATGCGCCAGACGGGACGATCGCCCGTCCGCGGGCGCCGGACAGCAACAGGACCTCCACCTCGACGGTGGGGTTGCCTCGGGAGTCGAGGACCTCACGGCCCACGACATGCTCGATCAGGGACAACTTCCAGCTCCTTGGTCAGGCACCGGCGGCGCCGGCACCAGCATGGCGCGCCGAAGCGACGAGATCGGGGACCGATGGGGACGGAGCGAAGCGCGGCGGCGGCCCGAGCTCTCCGCCCACGACGAACGTACACGCCCCGGCCCCCGCCCTGGAAGCGGGCCAGCCGTCGGCCGGTGGCAGTCCCGGCCAATGGGTCGAATGACTCATCCCGGCGGCAAGTCGGCCGATGAAGACTTGTGGAGTCACGCCCTGGCCTCGCCCTGCAGCTGCGCGGCGGCGACGATCCCGGTTCCGCCCTCCGGGATCTGCGCGCCGTGCGCCGAGCCATCGAGGGCTCGATGGCCGAGGCCAGCGCGGTCTCCCCGGTGGTCCCGGCGCCAGGCGGCCCGATCGTGGTCGTCACCCCTCTTCCTGGCGCCGGGACCATCCAACCCGATGCGGTCCTGAGCCTCGCCGAGTCGCAGCTCGCCAACGCCGGCCCCCAGGCCCATCTGGCGCCGTTGGAGCTGGGCGGCGACCTCGACGAGCTCGACCACACACCGAACGCGGCGACGCTGCGCTTGTTCGCCGCCCCGGACCGCCCCTTGACCCCGGTGTCGCCGACTTGGGTCGACGCTGCCTTGCACTGGGCACTGGCCGACGTCGCAGCCGACGATCGGCTGCGGGTGCGGCTGCTCGGCGTCGAGTTCGACGTCGAGGCGACCCGCACCGCGGAGGTGCTGCGCGACGCACTCGAAGCCCGCGCGTGGTGCGACCTCGTGCAAGGCGACCTGACCAGCGAGATCCGCGTGGTGAGCCTGACGTTCGGGCCACTCCCCCACCTGGCGGTCGCGGGCGGTGGGCCCGGGGCCGACGACCGGGCCCTGCTCGATGTCTTCTCGTCGCTCCAAGCGCTCGCCCGCGAGGTGGCACCCACCGTGGCATGGGCGTGCGCAAGGTTCGATCCGGACTTCGGGCGGCTCGCGACCGGCCTCAGCCCGCTCGACCAGACCGAGGCCGGGTGGCCGGACCAGCACCTCGCCCCGCCGAACGCCGTGGCCGCCGCGCTCGTGGACCGTCGCATCCCCGGGATCTACCCCTACCAGGTGCTGTCGGCGCGGCACGTCGAAGCGCTCGGCGCGCCCCCGGAGCAAGCGGAACCGTTGCCTGGCGGCCGTTGGGAGGTAACGGCCGGGACGCCGGAAGCGTGGCTCGACGGCGAGCCGATCGAGATCCGGGCTCTGGCCGACCTGTCGCCGTTGCTCGTGCCGGCCGACAGCGTCGGGTCCGCCACGATCGACGACAACGAGGCCAGCTCCGCCGATGCCGGACCTTCGCTCGACGCGGTCGTCATCGAGCCGTCGCCCCACCGGCACCGCACCGACCGGGTCACGATCCTCGAGCTGGTCGGCTGGCTCGACGGGCAGCCGCACAGCAATGAGCCCGACCACGTCTCGGTACCACTCGGCTCGTTCGCCCGCTGGTTGGGTGTGGGCCTCGACTCGGTACGACGCCAGCGCCTACGGCGCCTGGCCGCCCCGCTCGTGCAGTCGGCCGCAGCCCCGGGCACCGAGCAACGCAGGGCCTGGGCCATCACCCGCTGGTTCGTCGCCGTGCAGGCCGGGAGCTGGCTGCGCCAGATCGGCGCCGGCGACGTGGTCGACGCGCTCGGCGGCGACGACCTCTCCACCGCCACCGGCCTGGCCAGCGCGACGGCCCGCCTCGCACGAGTCGCGCTCGACTGCCAACGGGTGCTCGACGCCCACCCACAACGCGACTTGGCGTGGGACGTGTGGGATGCGATCAGCGGGCCCTCCGGCTGGGACGCCGCGGCCCAGGCCGCCGTTGCCGACGTCGCCCCTGACGTGACGGCTGCGGCCGAGCAGCGCATGGTGGAGGTGGTCCGCGGCCAGGGAAGGTCGGCTCCGATCGACGCTGCCGCGCTGGCCAACGAAGTGTGGTCGGTGACGTTGGGCGCGCTTGCCGACCACTTGTGGATCGAGGGTTGGAAGTCGGCCGACGCGGTGGCTTCTGCCGCCGCCAACACCGACCTCCTCGGGCCGGCGCTCGGCACCAGCGCGGACATCTGGGACGCCCTCGACGATGCCGATCGCGCCGACGCGACGTCCGCTGCCCACGACGCCGCCCGTGGCCCGTTGGCGCGCGTCGGCCTGGACGTCGCCGAAGCCACCGAACAGCACCCCTGGGACCTGGCCGTCGACTCGGCCCACGCGGCGCCTGGCGCGACGGCGTGGGCCGCGCGGCTCGAGTTGGCACGGAGCCAGGCGGGCGAGGACGTGTGGCACCAGGCCATGGCGGCCGCGCGCCGCCGGGTCGACGCGCTGGGCGAGACCGCTCCCGACCTCGTCGCGCGCACGCGGCTCGTCGCTGCCGCGCGCGAAGCCGCAGCCGCGGCGGCGCGGCTCGCGGCAGCGGAGGAACTGGCCCTGAGCCTCGAAGCACAACCCGAACAGAGCCTCGAGGTCGGGCCGGCCCGCGACAAAGTGGTGCCGGCCGCGATCGCCGGCCTCTCGCCGGTCACCGACCAGCTCGGCCGCTCCGCACTGGGGCTGCTCGATCGCATGCTCCGCGGCCGATCGCCCGCACGGCGCCGGGCGGTTCGCCGCCGCGAGGTCTGATCAGCGGCTCGGCGCGCTGTCGGGCGGGGCGCCTTCAGCGGCTCGCACGGCGTCGGCGATGCGGGCGGTGGCCGCGCGCAGCGCCTGCTCCGGGTCGATGCCCGCCACCCGCGCTGCCGCCACGATGCGAAGCAGCTGGGCGCCCGTCGTTTCGGCGTTCGACGCGTCGACATCGTGGTCGGGGTCGACCGCGCTCAGCAGCGCCGACAAGGCAGCGGACACCGTGCCGCCCCGCGCCACGGTGTCCGCCTTGGCGAGGACCTTGTACGCGTACGCAAGGGCCGGCAGGGCAGGAGGGATGCCGTCCATCACGCTGGCTCGGCCCTTCTCCGCTCGTTTGGCCTGCTCCCACGTGAGACTCAACTCGGCCTTGGTGGGTGCGCCGTCGGGCGCGGCGAACACGTGAGGGTGGCGCTCGATCAGCTTGTCGGTGATCCCGCGTGCCACGTCGGCCAGCGTGAAGGCCCCTTGCTCGGTGGCGATCTGCGCGTGGAACCCGATCTGGAACAGGAGATCACCCAGCTCCTCCTCCAAGTGCGCATACGCGCTCGCCGCCACATCGGGGTCGGCATCGTCTTGCACGGGCACGCCTCGCTCGTCGAGTGCCCCCACGATCCCCGCGCGCGCCACGCCGTCAAGGGCGTCGAGCGTCTCGTAGGTCTCCTCGAGCAGGTGCCGGGTCAGCGACGTGTGGGTCTGATCGCGGTCCCACGGGCAGCCGCGCCGCAGCACCGGCATCAGCTCGGCGAAGCGTTGCAGCTCCGCGGCGACCGGGGCCGACAGCTCGGGGATCCACAGCGCCGTCAAATGGTCCGGGGCGAACGACCGGTCGAGGTCGCTCCAGGCCACCTCGAACACGGCCTCGTCGGGCAACCCGAGGCGCTGCATCACGGTCACCGGCCCGGTCGGGGGCTCCTCGACAGCCAGCTTGATGTCGGAGCACACCCAGCGGTCGTGGACGTGCGCGACGAGCAGCGGGCCGCGTGCGCCGGCCGCGGCGGTGGCGAACCGATGGCCGTCGACCAACCGCACGTTGGCCTCGACCGGGTCGACGCCGAGTCGGGCCCAGGCGACATCGAGAAACGACATCGACGGCACCAACTCGACCTCGACACGGGGATCGGCCCGCAGCAACGCCACACTCCGCTCGAGGACGAGCGGCGAGCCCGGCACTGCGTACAGCACTTCGCCGTGTTCTCCGGCCGCGGTCACCAGATCGGCCACGATGCGCCGGTACACGTCGTCGAACGTGTCGGCGGCCTCGTAGTGGTGATCGAACGCCGTCGCTTCCCCAACGGCGACCGCCGCGGGATGGCGGACCGTGCGCAGGTAGCGGTGCGGGATCCCGTCGATCGCCGCCGCTGCCGCGGCCGTGAGGAGGTCCGGTCCAGCCGGACCGAGGCCGACGACGACGACCCGGGCCATCAGCTCACTGGCTGGACAGGGCCGAGCTGGGCGTGGTGGTGGTCGTCGTCCCGAGGTCGAGGCCCTTGGCGAGCTTGGCCGGCACGCCACCGGGAGGGTCGACCTGGAACTTCGCCGCGTTCCACGTGCCGAAACGCGGATTGACCTCGACCTTCGCCTTCTTCAGCCACGCCTGCTGGAGCGCCGAAGCCTCGGTCTGCTGCTGCTGGGACTGCGATTGCGCGTACAGCTCCTGGAGCTGCGGCTTGGCCTGCTCGAACGTCAGGGGGCCACGCGAGCTCACGCGGAACACGATGTACTGGGCGGCCGAGACGGTCAGTGGACCGGTCACCTGCCCGACCGGGCTGGTGTGCAGCGCCGAGACGAGCTGCGCGGGCGAGCTGCTCAAGGAGTCGTCCGTCAGGCACTGCACTTCCTGCGTGCCTTGCGCCTGAGTGTCGGTCTTTTGCAGGGTGGCGAGCGCCGAGGCGAAGGACGTGCCGCCCTTGACGGCGTTCGCCGCCGCAGTCGTCGCGGCCTGGTCCGACCCGACGACGTACTCGATGCACGTGGCGTTCTTGCCTTTGAACGTCACGTTGTACAAGTCGTGCAGCCCCTGGTCGAGGTTCGTCGTCGACTTCTTGGCGAGGTCGTCGAGCACCAGGTTCTGGGCGACTTGCGCTTTGGCGGCCCAGTCGATGAAGGCGGAGTTGCCGTCGGCCGACGTGGCGGTCTTCTTCAGCGCGGCGACCTGCGACGGGTCGATCTTGAGACCCCGCTTGTTCGCTTCCTGCTCCCAGAACAAGTACTGGATCCGGAGGCTGAGGGTGCGGGCGACCGCGCTCACGCTGACCGGCTGGTCCTTCTTCTTGGCCGCCACCTGGTCGAGCAGCTCGGACTCCGAGATGTGGTACGTCTTGCCGTCGACCTTGATCGTCGCGGCTGGGTGCTGGGCCCAGTCACAACCCGCGAGGACGAAGGCCAGCACTGCGACGAGCGCGATCGGCAGGGCGCGGCGGAGAAGACGGCTCGAACTGCTCACGGGTGGTGAATCTAGGCGCGACGCGTGGCCGTTCCGGATTCGCGGCGGGCGGCACGCTTCGACGACCGCGTGGCCGAGTGGGCGCGGGCCGGCACCAGCAGATCGACGATCCGAGCCGGCATCGCCGGATCGAGGTCACGCGAGTGGAACAGGTAGTGATGCGACAGCAGCGCCGGACCGGCCTCGGCCAGCAGCTCCACGTCGGTCTCCGGCGGCAAGTCGCCCCGTTCGACCGCTGCCACGATCAACCGCTGCAGGTGCGCGCGGCGCTGGCTGATGAACACGCGCTCGAACTCGGCCCGCAGCTCGGGGTAGCGGGACTTCTCGGCCACGAACGCGGCCATGATCGGCCCGTCGTCGCCGGCCATGCTCTTTTGCACGTTGGTGAGCATGCTGAGCAGGTCGGCTCGCAAGTCGCCGGTGTCGACGAAGGGGAAGGCCGCGCACACGTGCTCGCCGAGCGAGTCGACCACCAGCTCGGCCTTGGTGGCCCAACGCCGGTAGATGGCCGCCTTGCCGACCCCGGCGCGGGCCGCGACACCCTCCATCGACACGCCCGCGTAGCCGCGCTCGACGAGCAGGTCGAGCGCGGCTTCCTTCACGTTGCGATCGATCTCGGCGGATCGTGGTCGCCCGACCGATCGGGCGGGTTCCTCGACCATCACGTCACCCCTGCGGGTCCAAGACGACGCCGTCGGCCACCGTGGCGCCGTCGAGCGGTTCGGGCAGGAGGTCACCGGCCTCGTCCCCGGCGACGGAACCGTTTGCCGTGCCGTTGGTCGCCGACCCGTTCGCGGTCGCCAGCGCCGGTGCCGGTTGCGCCGAACCGGGGGCGGGTGCACCGGACGCGGCCGGCGCAGCGATCGGGGCCGGTGCGCCGGGGACGACCGGCTCGTCGACCGGCGTCTCACGGGCCGGCAGCCACCGCAGCACGCCGAGGATCCCGACGAACAGCACGCAGGCCGCCACCACTGCGGCGACGTGCAAGCCGCTCACGTAGCTCGTGCCCGCCAGCGGCCGGACCACCGAGGCGAACGGCTTGCCCTGGGGGGACTGCAAGATGCCCATGGTCTTGCCGATCGAGTCGCTCAGGGGGCCGATGGCCGCTGCAGGCACGTGATGCGCGGTGAGCTTGTCGGTCATGTGCGACGTGTAGATCGACGCCGTGATCGAACCCATCACCGCCACACCGATGGCGCCGCCGACTTGGCGGGTGGTGTCGTTCACGGCCGACCCCACCCCGGCCTTCGCCCTCGGCAGCGAACCCATGATCGAGTCGGTGGCCGGCGCCATGATGTTGCCCATCCCGACACCCATGAGCATGGTCACCAAGATCACGTGCAGGGCGGACGACTGCGGGCTGAACGTGGTGAACAGCAACATCGTGACCCCGAGGACCGTCATGCCAGCCGCAACCACGACCTTGCTGCCGAAGATGCGGGTCCAGATCGTGCTGCTCGGCGCCGCGATCATCATCACCATCGACATCGGCACCAGCAGCACACCCGCCTTGATCGCGGAGTAGCCGAGGACCGACTGCAGGTACAGCGTCATCAAGAAGACCACGCCGAACAGCGACAGGAACGTCAACGTGATCGCGCCGCTGGCGGCCGAGAACCTGGGGTTCTCGAAGAGCCGCACGTCGAGCATGGGGTGGTCGGACCGCAGCTCCCACAGCAGGAAGCCGACGAGGATGAGCGCGCCGATGCCGAACCCCACCAGGGTCTTGGTCGACCCCCATCCGTTGCCCGGCGCTTCGATCACCGCCCACAGCAACGTGCCGAGGCCGGCGATCGACAGCACGGCACCGAACGGGTCGAGCTTCGGGGTCGACGGGTCGCTCGACTCGGGCACGAGCCAGTAGCCGAGGACCAACGCCGCGACCACGACCGGGACGTTGATCAGGAACACCGAACCCCACCAGAAGTGGGCGAGCAACGCACCACCGAGCACCGGACCGAGGCCGATGCCGATGGCCGACACGCCGGCCCAGATGCCAATGGCCTTCGCCCGCTCGCCGGGGTCGGTGAACACGTTGGTCAGGATCGACAGGGTCGACGGCATGATGAACGCCCCGCCGATGCCCATCAGGGCCCGGGTGGCGATCAGGACGTTGGCGTCACCGGCGACCGCGGACAGCGCCGAGCCGGCGCCGAACACCGCCAACCCGAACGCCAGGCCCTTGTACCGGCCGAGCCGGTCGCCGAGGCTGCCGGCGGTGAGGAGCAGGCCGGCGAACACGATGGTGTAGCTGTCGACCATCCACTGCAACTGGCTGGCCGAGGCGCCGAGACCGCCTTCGGGCTTGCTGTGTGCCAGCGTGGGGAGGGCGACGTTGAGCACCGTGTTGTCGAGGCCGATGACCATCAGGCTGAGGCACAAGACGAGCAGGGTCAGCCAACGCCGCCGGTAGACGATATCGGGGTCGTGCAACGCTGCACGCATGGGCGGCCTCCAGGTCATTACGGAACGGTCCCGTATCTTCTAAATCGATACGGTGTCGTCGCGCAATGTGTTTCCCGTCACCCCGGAAGATCCACCCTGCTGTGAGCACTCAACCACCTGACAGGTGGTTGAGCGCTCACAGCAGGAAGGGGCGGCGGGGAAAACGTCGAGATTTCGCGTAAGAGCGGCGCAAGTCGTCGGTCAGGACCTTCGACGACGCCGGAACGGCCGGCGTCCGACGAAGGGAACTTCCGATGATCAGCACCCGCTTCCGCAAGATGACCGCCATCGCCGGGCTCTCGCTGGCCCTGATGGCACCGGCGGGCCACGCCTTCGCCGCCGGCGGGCAAACCCCCCACGGCCCCGATGGCAAGACGGCCCCTACGACCGTGCCGACCCCGCCGCGGGGCCCTGGCGACATCACGAGCCCGCTGCCGGGCGGCGATCCGATCCCCTGCAACCCGGTGCTCGCCTCGTGTGACCTGACCAGCGGTGGGTCCGGCCCCGACAAGCCGACCAACCCGACCGACCCCGGCGATCCGGGTCAGTCGACGAACTCACCCACGCCCTCTGCGGCGCCCGCAGCAGTCGACCAGGCCATCCCCGCCCACCCCACCTTCACAGGCTGATCGATGACCACCATGCGCCGCCGACTCGGCATCGCGTTGCTCGCGCTCACCGTCGCCGTAGGCCTGTCGGCCTGCGGCCGCGGTGGGGGCGGCACCTCGAAAGCCCCACCCGCCCGCCGATCGTCGGTCGTGACCTCCTCGGCGGGCGCGACCGACGCCCCAACCGCCCGGCGCCCGGCGCAGCCACCTGGCGCGACGGTCGCCCGAGCGGCGACCGACCTCGACGTGTTCGCGAGCCCCGGAGCGACGATGCCGACCCGCATCTTGCCCGCCAAGACCTCGTTCGGGACCGCCCGTGCGCTACTCGTCATGTCCGCCGCAGGTGAGTGGCTCCAAGTGCTGTTGCCCGTCCGGCCCAACGGCTCCACGGGGTGGATCCGCCGAACCGACGTGGCCATCCGACAAGTGACGACGAGGATCGACGTCGACCTGGCGTCGCGGACGTTGACCTTGCGCGACGGCGACACCGTCGTGATCCAGACGCCCGTCGCCGTGGGCGCGCCCGACGTGCCCACACCAACCGGCACGTTCTCGGTCGTCGACAAGCTGGCGACCGGCGACGACGCGGGGGCGTACGGCCCGTTCGCGCTCGGCTTGTCCGGCCACTCCGACGTGCTCACCGAGTTCGGAGGCGGCGACGGCCAGGTCGGCATCCACGGCACGAACGACCCCAGCTCCATCGGGAGGGCCGTGAGCCATGGCTGCGTCCGGGTGCCGAACGACGTCGCTGTCGAGCTGAACGCCATCGTGGCGCTGGGCACGCCCGTCACGATCAAATGAGGAAGGATTGACTCGTGCCGGAGCGGGGAGCGGATGACCTCCCGTTCGTGGTGGCAGCGCAAGCGGGCGACGCGAGCGCCTTCGCCACCCTGTTCGATCGTTGGTTCGACCGCGTCTTCGACGTGGCGTTCCGGATCGTCCACAACCGCGACACCGCCGCCGAAGTGGCCCAGGACGTGTTCCTGGTTGCGTGGCAGCAGCTCGGGACGCTCGAGCAGCCCGCTTCGTTCGGTGGATGGGTCTTGCGGACTTCACGGAACCGGGCGTTGAACCGCCTCGACCGGGAGCGCCGCTCAACCAGCTTCGGCATCGAGGAAACGACCATGGAGATCGACCGACGCACACGTGTCGACGGCGCGGCCGCCGACCCGGGGTCCGATTTGGACCGCGACGAAGCCCATGACCTGGTCTGGGCCGCAGCTCGCGGCCTCGGCGAGCGCGATGCCAGCTTGCTCGACCTCCACCTCCGCCACGAGCTGGGTGTACCGGAGATCGCCGAGGCGCTCGGCGTCACGACCAACAACGCCCACCAGCTCCTCTTCCGCCTCAAAGGCAAGCTGGCCGGCGCGATCCGCAGCTTCGTCCTGTGGAGCGGTGGCCGGCCGGCGTGCCCCGAGCTGACGGCGGCGCTGCGTGAGAGCGGTCGCCACGAGTTCGACGCCGGCGCCGTGAAGGCCATCGAACGCCATGCCACCTCGTGCTCGGCCTGCCAGAACCGCCAGCGGTTGCGGCTCGCGCCCGAGGCCATGTTCGCCGCCGTCCCGATCCTCGCCGCCGGCGCCGTGCTCAAAGCGAAAGCGGCCGCGGCGCTCGATGCCGCCGGCATACCGGTGCCGGCAACCTCCGCGCCGTCGTCGGTCCCTCGTCACGACGAGCCGCCCGGGCCCTCCGGTCCGTCCGGCGGCGAGGGCGGCGGCACCGCCCCGGGGTCCGACCAGGCCACCGCGTCCGCGACCGGTTCCCGCTCCGACCACGGCTCCGGCCCGGCGGCCGCCTCCAGCCCGCCGGCAGCTCGACGGCGCGTCACACGGCGGAGGGTCGTCGGCGCCGCGGTCGTCATCGCGTTGGTCGCACTCATCGTGGGTCTGCTCGCAGAGCCGACTGGCCACGACCGCCGGGTGCGGGTCGACTCGATCGCGACGGACGCCGGACAGGTCGGCACGACGACCAACCCCGGCCGTCGGACCGCCGCGCCGTCGACCACCACCGGTGCCGGTCCTGCCGCCAGCGACCTCCCCGGAGTCGGTGTGCCGGCCCCGGGTGGCGTACCGAGCGGCACAGGCGCGCCCGCACCACGCGCGCCGACGTCCGCTCCGGCGGTCACCGCCGGTCCGACGACCGTTCCCACCCCGCCACCCACGATCGACGGCTTCCGGGCACGCGCCACCCAACCCGGACCGCCCTGCTCGACGGGCCAGGTGCCGGTGGTCCTGGTCTGGAGCCAGTCCGGCGGCACCTCGGCGTCGGTTGTCAGCCCGACCCCCGGCGCGAGCGTCCCGGTCGTGGACAACGCCGCCCAGACCGCCACTGCGTGCGTCCCCATTGATGCCGCCGGCGGGCCCGTCCCGGCCACCTTCAGCCTCACGGTGACCGGCCCCGGCGGCCACGCCACCCGCACCACCACCACCCCCTGACCGCCCAGACCGCCCAGACCGCCCAGACCGCCCAGACCGCCCAAGATCGATCCTGCTGTGAGCGCGCAACC